>JBJMHU010000021.1:0-13354 GCA_045807225.1 Ornithinibacter sp.
CGTCGGCGACCAGGCGCTCGGGATGAGCACCGGACGACCCGAGTCTGGGTCCGCGTTCGAGTACGGCCGCGCCGGTACTGCGCTCGTCCAGCAGTCGCTGAGGGCCGCAACAGGCGTCCTGCGGCGTTGGCGTCTCGACCAGAAGCGGATCCTGAAGCTTGCCTCGCAGTTCCCCGACCTGGTCGACGATGTCGCAGAGGCTCGGTTGCTCCTGAGGCCTGCCGGCGCGTCGGATGGAGTGGCTCTTCGCTCAGCCTCCGACGACGCGGCGTCGTCGGAGGCGGCCGCACGGGCTGTCCTGGCCGGGGCGGGAACCACGGATGACATCGTCCGGGTCGACCGCGCGCTGCTGCGTACTCGGGGTCGCGAGGGGGTCGATGACGCACGGTTCGAGGACTACTGGCGTCGCACGGCGCAGGTGGCGCTTGCTGAGGGCGAGATCCTCAGCCTCACCGACCCAGCCACCGGGTCGGAGCTGCTGCAGCTCGCTCGTGAGCGGTTCACGGCAGTTCGGGACGCTCCCGGCGAGCTGTTCGCGCTGGTGCTGTGGCACCTTGCCGTGGCGCGGGAGGGCAAGGCCCTGACCAGCGATGCGGCGAACGAGCTCATGGCTGCCTACGAGGCGGCTGCGCCTTCGCGAGTCGACAAGGACCTGCGGCTGGTTCGCGAGCCGGCGGGTCGCAGCGCCGGCATCGCGGAGCTCGCGGGGTGGGAGACCAGGCTCAGGGCAGCGTTGTCCGCGGCGGGTCACGCCGACGGGGAGGTGCCCAAGGGAGATGTTCCCTCCGAGATGAAACTGCCGGCTCCCTCACCCTCGCCGTTCTCGTTCCTCCCGATGCCGGTGACGAGCCGCCTCTCGCCCCGCCGACTGCTGCAATGGGTGGTGGAGTGGACCGTGGCCGGCCTGCTCATCTTCGCGCCCGTGGTGGCGTGGTGGGCCGTCCGCAAGCTGACCCCGCTCCCGGACGCGGGCTTCTGGGCGTGCTACTTCCAGGTCTGGGGAGTTATAGCGGTGGTCTTGGGCATCGGTGGTCTCGGGCGCCGTCGCCGGACGGGGAAGTCCCAACCGTGGACCGCACTTCGCGTCAGGGCACGACCGCTCACTGCGCCGGGGAGGGAGGACGAGCTGGCGGGGGCTCGCGTCACCGTGGAGGTGGAGCCGTTCTGTGCCCCCTCTCGGTACTCCCGGATCCGCGCGATTGCCCCGCTAGAACGCACGGCCGGTCGGGTGCTCGCCGACCTCGCCGGCCCCAACCGGTTCGACGTCGAACTCTCACTGGCCCCGGGTCTGTCTCCTCCCCTTCTGGACCTCGGCAGTCGAGCGGTGCTGGCACGGCACCGAGTCGTGATCCTGGACCTCGACGACGACCTGGTGTCGTTGGACTGGGAGAAGTGGCGGGTCGGCCCGGTAGACTCCGCCCGGCTGCACCACTTCCGCAACTACCCGCCCCTCGACGCCGCAGCACCATGGACCCAGGTGGTGGATGTCGTGGCCGAACGCGCCTGGCAGGGTCTGGGTCAGGACGTGTGGATGCCGTCGAGTCGAGAGCTGCGGCTCTGGTCGGGTGACATCCCTGCCGGCGGCAGCATCAGCTGCGTCATCCATGCGATTGGGACGCCGGTGCCGTCATCCTCCGGGTGGCGCCTGCGGATCAACAACCTCCGGCCGGCGATCAAGGCCGCCGAACCCGTCGATCGAGAGGTGCTCGTCGGGCCCGAAGGCCTCCACGTGGTCGGGAAGGTCGTCATCCTCCAGTCCAAACCGGACCGGGACGAGTCGTCCGTTGATCGCGACGGACTGCGGGCGATCGCCCACGACTTCATGCTCGGTGGAGCCCTAGCAGTCATCGTCCTACCGTCATTGCCTCGCCGGCTCGTCAGCTCGGCCTTGAGCCAGACCGCGAACCAGTTGTTCGCGCGTGGGCAGACCCCGAGACTTCGCGAGCTGCTGGCCTTCACCCAGGACATCCGTCGCACGGCCGACGTGGGCAAGGACCATGGTGCCGACTCGGCGTGGGACATCACCGGAAACGTGTCGTTGTTCGCTCGTTTCGAGGAGGACTGAACATGACCTTGTGGCAGACCATCACGGACGGCGTGAAGAAGAAGAGCTTCCAACAGGTCGACGCCTTCATCCACGACCCCTCCGCCGCAGCGTTCGTGCCAGACGCCAGCTACGTGCAGCTGACGCTCGCGGACATGTCGCTCGGCACGGCCATGTTGTGGTTCCAGGAGCGATACCCATCGGTGACGGCCACGGTATCCCTCGACTTCGCCGGTGCGACCCAGTCGTTCACGACCGTCGCCGGCCCACCGGGCGACAAGTTGGGGCCCGGGGTGTTCCTCAACTACCCGCTGACGCCGTTGCTGCCGTACCGAGGTGGCGTCGTGCAGATCACTGCCGGGCTGGTGGCGCTCAAGGGCGACAACCGGGTCAAGATCATGCTCGACGTCCTGGCCGACTTCTCGTCGCTGGTTGCTCCCCCCTTGGGTGCGGCGGTCAAGGTGGCGAGCAAGCTCGACGACGGAGTGGGCCGATTGCTCGACTCCACGGGTGTCGTGCTCGGGCTGCACAACAGCTACGTGGCCCCAGGTCCTGGTGCGGCCAACGGACTGGAGGGCGGCTACTACGCGGTGGTCCGCGCGGCAGACGCGACTTTCGACAAGGCGCAGCTGAGCGTCGTGGACAGCCGGCTTCTCTACGGTGGGCAGCCGCTCGACGGGTACGACTACATCCTGCTCCATCTCGGCAGTCGTCAGGAGCGGGACAGCTGGGCGTTCCCCGACCTGCAGGCGCTCTTGGACGAAGCCAAGCGGCGCCGGATCCTCGAGGACGACAACGGCTACGATGACGTCAGGAAGCAGCTCCTTGCGGCCATCGTGACGTCACCCGACTTCACGGACGCCGACCGCTGGATCATCGCCGACAAGGTCAAGGATCAGTTGCACCGGCTCGCCAGCTTAGCCGACGGTGCCGTGATCTCCGCCGAGCCGACGCTCGAGGAGGCATTGCAAGCCTCGCGGCTCGATCTCGACCAGGCCGCCAGTCGGCCGCCGATCACCTTGGACTCCCTTCTGACCGCAACGCCGTGATCGTCGGCGCAGCCCGCAGGCGCTGCGCCGAGCAGTCTCCGAGCCGGCCCGTCGCACACGGAAAGGCCCCTCGACCGGAGTCGGGGGGCCTCGCCAGCGGTGGTGCGGTGGAGCCGCCTAAGGGAATCGAACCCTTGACCTATTCATTACGAGTGAATCGCTCTGGCCGACTGAGCTAAGGCGGCGGGCGCCGAGCGGGCTCGGGCACGCCGCACGAGTATACGGAGTGCGACCGCGCGACCGCGAATCCCGGCACCCACCGGCGGGCTCAGCAGCGCAGGCCGTCCTTGGGCACCGTGCCCTTGAGGTAGTAGGCGTCGACGGCGCTGTCGACGCACTTGTTGGAGCGGGTGTAGGCCGTGTGCCCGTCGCCGTCGAAGGTGATCAGCGAGGCGTCGGCGAGCTGGTCGCGCAGCCGCACCGCCCACTCGTAGGGCGTGGCGGGGTCACGGGTGGTGCCGATGACCACGATGGGCGGCGCGCCCTCCGCGGCGATCTTCCTCGGCGTGCCGGTGGCCTTGACCGGCCACACCCCGCACGCCTGGGAGCTCCACATCAGGAACGGGCCCCAGGTGGGCGCCTCCTTCAGCGACTCCTGCGCCAGGCGGTGGCGCTCGGCGAGGTCGCTGGTGTCGGCCTTGTCGAGGCAGTTGACGGCGTAGATGACCTCCATGATGTTGCCGGCGTACTGCCCGCCGGGGTTGCGGTCGGCGTACTGGTCGGCCAGCTGCATCAGCGCGGTGCCGTCACCGCCGACGGCGTCGCCCATCGCGTCGACCAGGCTCTGCCACGCGCCCTGGTCGTACATCGCCGCGGCGATGCCGAGCGAGGCCCAGCCCTCGGTGAGCCGGGGCACCGCGTTGTCGCCGGTGCGCGGCAACGGGCTCTGGTCGACCGAGGTGAGGAAGGTGCGCAGCCCCTTCATCACGGCATCCACGGAGTCACCCAGCGGACAGTCGCCCTTGTCGACGCAGTAGGCCGCCCACTGCCGGGTGGCCAGCTCGAAGCCCTTGGCCTGCCCCAGGTTGAGCTCCTCGGGGGTGAGGTCGGGGGCGACGACGCCGTCGAGCACCATCCGGCCGACGCTCGTCGGGAACAGCCCGGCGTAGACGGTGCCGAGGTAGGTGCCGTACGACTTGCCCAGGTAGGTGAGCTTCTCCTCCCCCAGGGCCGCCCGCAGCACGTCCAGGTCCTTGGCGGCGTCGACGGTCGACACGTGAGGGAGGAGCGGTCCGGCGTTGGTGCCGCACGCCTTGGCGAAGTCGAGAGCGGTCTGCCCGAAGACCTGCTCCTCCGCCGGGTCGTCCGGAGTGGGGTCGCTGCCGAGGAAGGCGTCGAGCTGGCGATCGGTGAGGCAGTCGATCGGCGAGGAGCGCCCGACGCCGCGGGGGTCGAAGCCGACGACGTCGTAGGCGTCGCGCACGCGCTTGCCGACGATGAAGTCAGCCGCCCGCGCGTAGTCGACCCCCGAGGCGCCTGGACCGCCGGGGTTGACCACGAGCGACCCGAGCCGCTTGCTCGCCTTGCGCGCCGGCACCTTGACCAGGGCCAGCTCGATGGTGTCGCCCTGCGGTTCGGCGTAGTCGACCGGCACCTCGAGCGTGGCGCACTGGGCCCCCTCGCACTCGGTCCACTCCAGCCGCTGGCCGTAGAAGCGCGAGAGCGCCTCCGCGCCGGGGGGCGGGCTCTGCGGGGTGACGCTCACCGACGGGGTGCTGCCGGATCCCGCGACGCCGTCGATGACAGAGCACCCGGACAGGAGGAGAGCGGCGACGGTGGTCCCCACGAGCACGGCCACGCGCAGACGCTTCATGGGCGCACGATAGGCGAGCAGTCTGGGCGCCCGTCCGGGCGGCAGGTCACGAATCGGCAATGATCGGCGCCGTCAGCGCGGCAGCCGCAGGTCGAGGGCCATCGCCTCGAGCGCGAGCAGCGGGTTGACGTTGGCACCGATCCGCTCGCGGGCGGTGCCGATGGCGTCCATCGCGCGCAGCAGGTCGTCGGGCCCGAGCAGCTCGGACACCCGGTGCACCACCTGGCGGCTGTCCTCGTTGACCAGCGCCGAGCCGGCCCCGGTGCGCACGACCAGCGCGTCGCGGTAGACCGACAGCAGGTCGACGAGCGCCCGGTCGATGACGTCGCGGGTGAACCGGGTGGCCCGGGCCTTCTGCTCCTTCTCGAGCGAGCCGAGCTGGGAGCGGATGTGCGGCGGCTGGCTGCGCGCGCTGGGGTCGGCGCCGAGCACCTCCATCAGGCGCACCTTCTCGGCGGCGTCGCGCTCGCTCGACGCGGCCGCCGACTCCTCGGCGGCGATCGTCATCAGGTCGCTGGCCGCGCCGATCGCGTCGCCGACGCTGACGATGCGGGTGGCCAGGGTGATGACGTCGTGGCGGCGGATGCGGGCGTGCTCGTCGCGCGCCAGCCGGGCGGCGAGGCCGACGTGCGCCTGGGCGGCCCGGGCCGCGTACAGCGCCATCGACGGGTCGACGCCGTCGCGGCGGCTGAGCAGCGCGGCGACCGACTCGACCGGCGGCGTGCGCAGCCGCACGTGCCGCGAGCGCGAGCGGATGGTGACGATGACGTCCTCGACGGAGGGGGCGCACAGCATCCACACGGTGCGCGGCGCCGGCTCCTCGAGCGCCTTGAGCAGGGCGTCGGCGGCACGCTCGGTGAGCCGGTCGGCATCCTCGACGATGATCACCCGGAAGCGCCCGACCGAGGGGCGGTGCGCGGCCAGCGCCACCAGGTCACGCGCCTGCTCGACCTTGATCGACAGGCCCTCGGTGGCGATGACGTCGACGTCGGCATGGGTGCCGCCCAGCGCGGTGCGGCACTCGCGGCACTCGCCGCAGCCGCCGTCGGGGCAGAGCAGCGCGGCCGCGAACGCCCGGGCGGCCACCGAGCGTCCTGACCCCGGTGGGCCGGTGAACAGCCACGCGTGCGTCATGGCCTCCGGGGTGCGCACGGCGTGCTCGAGGGTGGCGACCGCGCTCTCCTGGCCGATGACGTCGGTCCAGACGCTCACGGGTCGACCAGCCCCATCGCCTCGAGCCGGTCGAGCACGGCGTCGTGCAGGCGCTCGGGCGGCTGGGTGCCGTCGACCACGAGGTAGCGCTCGGGGTGGCCGGCCGCCATCGACAGGAAGTGCTGCCGGATGGCGTCGTGGAAGGCGTCCTCCTCGGACTCGAGGCGGTCGTGCGTGGCGCCGCGCCGCCGACGCCCCTCGGCGGCGGTGACGTCGACGACGACGGTGAGCGCCGGCACCAGGCCGTCGACGGCCCACATCTGCAGGTCGTGCACCTCGGCCGCCCCGAGGTGGCGCCCCGCACCCTGGTAGGCGACCGAGGAGTCGGTGTAGCGGTCGGTGATGACCACCTCACCGGCCTCGAGCGCGGGCCGCACCAGCTGGTCGACGTGGTGGGCCTTGTCGGCCGCGAAGAGCAGCGCCTCGGCCCGCGGCGAGACGTGGTCGCCGTGCAGCACGAGGTCACGGATGGCGGCGCCGAGCTCGGTGCCCCCCGGCTGGCGGGTGACGACCACCTCGTGCCCGCGGGCACGCAGGGCCTGCGCGAGCAGCCGCACCTGCGTCGACTTGCCCGCGCCGTCACCGCCCTCGAAGGCGAGAAACAACCCGTCGCGTCCCGTCACGGTGGCGAGCCTAGGCCAGCCCCGCGACACCGCGTGTCCACGGCATCCGGATGCCGTGCACGTGCCGGTCGGACGCCCTTCGGATGCCGGTCAGGCGCCGGTGAGGTTGTCGCGGGCCCACAGCGCCGCGCTGGTGCGGTCGAGCACCCCGATCTCACGGAACACCCGGCCCAGGTGGGCCTTGACGGTGCGCTCGGTGATGCCCAGTGCCCGCGCGATCTGCTTGTTGGCCAAGCCCTGCGCGACCAGGCGGAGCACCTCGGTCTCGCGCGGCGAGAGCCCGTCGGCCATCCCGGACCCGGTCGGTTCGCCGCCCGTCGCGGGGAGCAGGGCAGCAGCGACCCGCGGGTCGATGGGGACGTGCCCGCGCGCCGCGGCGTGCACCGCAGCCACCAGGTCGGCGGGCTCGGAGTCCTTGAGCACGTAGCCGATCGCGCCGGCCGCCAGCACCTCCTTGACGCGCTGGCGGTCGGAGAAGCTGGTGAGCACGAGCACCTTGGTGGTCGGCCGGCGGGCGAGCACCGCCCGGGTGGCCTCGACGCCGTCCATCTCGGGCATCGAGAGGTCCATCAGCACGACGTCGGGGCCGATGCCCTCGACCGACTCGACGGCCTCCCGGCCGTTGCGTGCCTCGCCGACGACGGTGATCTCGGGATCGGACTGGAGCAACGTGGTGACCCCGGCGCGCACCAGCTGGTGGTCGTCGACGAGCAGCACCCGGATCACGAGGCGGCACCGAGCTCGCCGCCGAGCAGGAGCCGCCAGCGCGTGCCGCGGCCCGGGGCGCTGGACACCTGCAGCAGTGCGCCGGGCACCGATGCGGCATCCGCGAGCAGGTGCAGGCCGAGGTGGCCCTCCCGCGGCGACTCGAGCACCTGACCCACGTCGAACCCCACCCCGTCGTCCACGATGTCAAGAGTGACCGATGTCGGGCCGTCACGGTGGAGCGACACGACGACAGTGGCCGGGCCGGCGTGCTTCGCGGCGTTGCGCAGGCATTCCTGGGCGACCCGGTGCACGAGTCGTTGGGCGTCTGCGGACAGAGCCAGGGTGTCCTCGTCGGCAGCGTCGACCTGCACCACCAGGTCCTCGCGGCGAGTGGTCTGTGCGAGGTCGAGCAGGGCGGCGACGATGCCGGAGCGGGCCAGGCTGGCCGGGTAGATGTCGACCAGGAGGGTGCGCAGCGACCGGATGCTGGAGCGCACCGCGGCCGCGGCCGCGTCGAGGTCGCGGGACAGGGGGCCCTGGCCGTGCACGCTCGCCGTGGCGGAGGCGCCCGCGACGGTGAACGACGTGGCCGCCAGCTCCTGGACGGGGCCGTCGTGCAGGCTGGCGGCGATCCGCCGCCGCTCGTCGGCACTGGCGTCGACGGCCCGCTGGAGCAGCTGGATGCGCTGCTCCTCGGCACGCCGCAGGCGTCGCACCAGGGCCCACACGAAGGGCACCACGATGACCACGAGGAGCACCAGGCTGCTTGCGGTGACCCCCGCGAAGCCTCGCCAGAGCTCGCCGGTGCGGTCGCCCACGGATTTGTAGTTCGTGTAGAACTCGAACAGGGCGATCTGTCCGTTCGGGGTCCAGACCGGGCGATACACCTCAACCGCCCGGGCGGCGCTCTCGAACTCGTTCTCGCGCTCGTCGAGGTTGGACACGTCGGCGACCGTCTCATGGCGCTGCAGGGCTCTGAGCTGCTCGTCACTCAGCGGGAAGGTGCTCCCGATCAGCTGCTGCTGGTCGGCGTAGAGCACCTTCCCCTGCTCGCTCCACAGCTTGACCCGCACGATCGGGTAGACCAGCAGCTGGTCGTGGACCACCTCGTCGAAGGCCGCGATGGCAGCCGGGTCACCGGTCAGGAGCCCGTCGGTGACCGAGGGCTGGACCACGGCCTGGGCCAGCACCTGGGCCATCGTTGCGGCGTCGTTGATCGCCTCGCGCTCGGCCAGCTGCCGGGCGGCGAGGGTGCCGGCCACTCCCACGACGACCAGCGCCCCCACGATGCCCGCGGCCAGCAGCGCCAGCACCCGTCGGGGGCTGAACATCGCCTCGTGGTGCTGCGGGCCCCCCGGCTCGCCCAGCGTCACCCAGCCGGGTGTGGCGACACCGGGGTCGGACGCGTCGACGCCGAGGTCGGTCGTGCTCACCACTGGCTCGACGGGGCCCAGCAGCTCGTCGGCGAGCACGGAGACGTCCCCGGCCGCTGCAGGGGCGGCCGGGGACTCCTCCGGGGTGGCTGGGTCAGTCGTCGGATCCGTGGCCACCCGAGCCGTCCCCGCCATGGTCGTCGTTGGAGCCCCCACCGGAGCGGCCCGAGCCGGAGCCGGAGCCGTCGGAGCCGGAGCCGGAGCCGTCGGAGCCGGAGCCGTGCGAGCCGGAGTCGTCCGAGCCGGTCCCTGACGAGTCGTCCGCGCTGGTGTCGTCGGAACCGTGCCCCGAGCGCGAGCCGTGCGAGCCGCTGCCGGAGTTGTCCTCGCCGGTGCGCGCCCGGTCGCCGCCGTGGTCGTCACCGGGCGCGTCGTCGGAGGCCCCCACCGGCCGGTCGCCACCGTGGTCGTCTCCGGGTACGTCGTCGGAGACCCCCAGCGGGCGGTCGCCGCCGTGGTCGTCGCCGGGCTCGGGCTCCGTGGGGCTGGGTGCTGGCACCGAGCCCTCGATCCCGGTGGGCGAGGGGCTGCTCGGGGGCGAGCTCACCGGCAGCTGCTCCGCGAAGGAGGCGTTGCCGAGCAGGCCGATCGAGGCGGGCGCGGTCACCGCCACTCCGGCCACGAGGGCGATCAGGAGCTTGCGCATGGGAGGTCCTTCCGTGGTGCAGTGTGTCAGAGGCGGGGCGGGCGGGCCAAAGGAGTAGGGGCGAGCCGGTCCGCGTGCAGGCGGGTCGCTCGCGCAGTCACACCATGCGTCCCGCAGGTGGACAGTCGCTATCGGTCCTTGGTCCTAGTACCTCGCGAGCCGGCGACAGCGGGCCTGATGTGCAGATGTCCCACCCCGGGCGTGCCGGCAGGAGGTGGGACATCCGCAACCAGTGCAAGGGGAGGCCTGGCCAGGGGTCAGGCTCCGTCCTCGTGCCGGTCGGCGTTGGCGTGGATCGCGTCGTGCACGTAGGCGGCCAGGCCCGGTTCGATGTCCTCGTAGGTCGCCGTGAACCGCGGGTCGGCCACGTACATGTCCGCCAGGCCCCGGTGGAAGCCGTGGTCGAGGTCGTAGAACCACCGCTCGATGTGCGCACGGTGCGCCTCGGCGGCATCCATCGCCTCGACCGACGTGGCCGGGGCGCCCGACCGCAGCCCGGCGACGAAGGCGGCGTTCACGGCATCCGCCTCGGCCTTGATCTGCTCGAAGTCGGCCTTGGTGTAGCTCTTGGTGCGTCTGGCCGACTGCTTCCAGGCGTCGGTCTCGCCCCAGCGCTCCTGCGCCTCGGCCTGGTACTCCTCGCTGAAGCCGTCGCCGAACAGCTCCTTGAGCTCGTCGGTGGTGGCGGGTCGCTCGTCCATGGTTCTCTCCAGTGCTCGGTCGATGGCGGTGACGAGCTGCTCGAGCTCGCCCAGCCGGGACACGACCGCGTCGCGCTGCCGGCGCAGGTGCTCCTCCGGCGTTCCGTCGCCGTCGAGCAGGGCGCGCACCTCGTTCAGTGGCAGGCCGAGCCGGCGGTAGGTGACGACGGTGGCGAGCCGGGCCAGGTCGGCATCCGTGTAGAGGCGGTACCCGGCATGGGTGCGCGCGCTCGGCACGACGAGGCCCTCGGCGTCGTAGTGGTGCAGGGTGCGCACCGTGACGCCGAAGGACTCGGCCACCTGCCCCACGGTGAGCTCCACCCGTGCAGTGTGCTGGCTCGTCGCGGTCATGTCACCACCGTGCCGCCTCACGTCGCGTGAGGGTCAAGCCGGCCCTCCTCGCAATCCTCCCGACGGGTACGAGAACCAGTCGGCGCGCACCGGAACCGTGATGGTGGACGGCTGACGGTTCCGGGCTCGGGTGAGAGGGAGCAGGCCGGATGCCGTGACGAACGCCGGCGTGACGCTGGCCAGGCGCTCCTGCCCGGCGGTCCGGCGCGCCGGACCTTTCCGCGCCTCGGCCGACGTGGTGCCCGGTCACAGCCGGGGGAAGGCCGTTGCCTGGTCGTCGGGGTGGCCGCGGGTGCCAGCCCCGAGCCGTTGGCCGCCTGGGCCGGCTCCCTGCTCGTCCACGGCCTCGCGCTCTTCGGCGCCGCCCTCGTGGCGGCGCCGCTCGTCGGCTGAGCGGCCGCCGGCCGGTCAGCCCTTGGGCGCCTCGAACCAGTTCGCGAGGCCGCTGGCCAGGCCCAGGTCGCCGCGCGCCTTGACCTTGCCCATCATGAACATCATCGCCGGGTTGCCGGTGCCGGTGATCAGCTTGAGGAACTCGGCCGGGCCGAGCATCAGCGACAGGTCGGGAGCCTCGCCAGCACCCTTCTCGACGGTGCACCTGCCCTGGTCGACGAGCACGCCGTAGGTGTCGCTGCTGCCACCCGCGCCGCCGGTGACCCGGAAGTCGATGCGAGCCGTGCGGTCACCGGCCTTGTCGGGGCGGAACTGGTGGGGAAACCGCGCGAAGATCGCGTCGAGCAGGGGGCCGCGGTGCTCGCCGGCGAAGTCGTCGCGGATCTCGGCGTCGGACATGCTCTTGATCAGGCCGACGAACTCGGCCGACGACATCGTCTCGAGCAGCTCGGGGTGCAGTGCCATGCGGGCTCCCGGGAGATGGCCGAGCCCCCATGGGCCCGGACGGTCACCCGAACCTACCCGCGGGTAACCACCCCGGCAAGGAGACGCGCCGGTCCCTCAGCGGGCGTGCGAGGGGACGACCGGCTCGGTCACCGGCGCGCCGGTCTCGGCCAGCCGCTCGAGCAGGTCGGCGCCCTCCTCGGCCGCGTCGTGCCGCCCCAGCTCTGCCGCGAGCCGCCCGGCTGCCACCTGGTACCGCGGGTCGTGTAGAACGGTGCGCACCGCCCGGCGCACCCGGAGCCGGCCCGGCGAGGTCGAACGGATCCGCACCCCCGCCCCGCTCCAGCGCACCCGGGCCCCGATCTCGGCCTTCTCCTCGGTCGACCCGGCCTGGACGAGCGGAACCCCGTGGTGCAGGGCGGTGGTCACCCCCGTGTAGCCGCCGTTGGTCACGCACAGGTCGACGTGCGGCAGCAGCAGGTCGTAGGGGATGAAGGCACTCACCCGTGCGTTGCCGGGCAGCGGCGCGCCCAGCTGCGCCTCGACGGCCTGCGCCGAGACCCCTCCGGTGGTGACGACCACGAGCACGTCGTCGTGCTCGAGTGCACGCAGGGTGGGCACCACGAGCTCGCGCATGTCGGGCCGGATGCTGCCCTGGGTCACGTGCACGACGGGCCGGGTCGAGCGGCGCACCTCGTCCCACCACGGCGGCGGTGCCCACGCGGCCGGCGGGTCCGGCCGCAGCGCCCCCACCCAGTGCACCGTCGCCGGCAGGTCGACCACCGGGTACTCGAAGGAGGGCGTGCAGGCCTGCAGGTGCAGCATCCGCGAGACCGCGGACTCGAGCACGTCGCGGCCGTCGGGGGCGAGGCCCATGGAGGCGCGCAGCCGGTCGTACCGCGCCTGGGCCTGTGCGAAGACCCACCGCCTCGACGCCTCCCGCACGGCGTGGTTGCGCAGCCGCGACACCGGTCCGCGCATCGGCAGCAGCCCGGGCCCGAAGGCCGGGGTCGTGCCGTGGGCCCGGGCCAGGGGCCCGTCGCCGAACGTGGCGGCCGGAATGCCGAGCGACTCGGCGAGCAGCCCCACGCCGTAGCTCAGGCCGTCGCTGAGCACGGCGTCGACCTGCTGCTGCGCGAGCAGAGGCTCGAGGTCGGCCACCCGGTGCGCCGCCTGGCCCACGAACAGCTCGGCGTAGGCCCACCCGATGGCCCGTGGACCGCGCAGCCGGGCGAGCTCGGGGAACTCCTCGAGCATCCGCTCGCCGTCGTAGTCACGCGCCGCCCCGAAGGCGACCGGCGTGGCACCCACGGCCGCGATGGCCCGGTGGAACCGCCGGCTCGCGAACCACAGCACCTCGTGGCCCCGGTCGACCAGCCGTGCGGCGACCGGCAGCGGGTTGCGACTGTGCGCGGGCACGGGGACCGTGGCGAACAGGAAGCGCGACATGTCGCAGACCCGGCGACGAGCCGGGTCAGGCCTTCTTGGTTGCTCGGGGCGCGGCCTTCTTGGCCGTCGTCTTCTTCGCCGCGGTCTTGCGGGCGGTCGTCTTCTTGGCCGTCTTGCGGGCGGTCTTCTTCACCGGGCCGCGGGCCCGCTTGTCGGCGAGCAGCTCGTAGCCCCGCTCGGGTGTGATCTTCTCCGGGTCGTCGTCCTTGCGCAGCGTCGCGTTGGTCTCGCCGTCGGTGACGTAGGGCCCGAAGCGCCCGTCGCGCACGACGATCGGCTTGCCGCTCACCGGGTCGGCGCCCAGCTCACGGAGCGGCCCAGCGGCGGCGCGACCACCCCGCCCGCGCGCCTTGGGCTGCGCGTAGATCGCCAACGCCTCCTCGAGGGTCACCGAGAACAGCTGCTCCTCGCTCTCCAGCGAACGGGAGTCGGTGCCCTTGCGCAGGTAGGGCCCGTAGCGCCCGTTCTGCGCCGTGATCTCGTCACCC
>JBJMHU010000022.1:0-4367 GCA_045807225.1 Ornithinibacter sp.
CCGGACGACTTCTCCGACGACGCGGACGACTTCTCCGACGAGGAGCCGTTGGTGGCGGACCCGGCGGTGACGGACGAGCCGGAGCGCGAGTCGGTGCGGTAGAAGCCGCCGCCCTTGAAGACGATGCCGACCGCGTTGAAGACCTTGCGCAGGCGGCCCTCGCACTCGGGGCACACCGTGAGCGAGTCGTCGCTGAACGACTGCACGGCCTCGAAACGGTGGTCGCACGCGGTGCACGCGTAGGCGTACGTCGGCACGATGGTCCTCCTGCTGGAAAAGGTGTGGTGCGCCGCCCCGCGGGCAACCCGGGCGACCGGACGACGGGTGCCGGACGGCATCGTCGTCACCCAAGGATAAGCGAGCCGGCACCGTGGCTGTTCCGCTGCCCATCCCGCGGGCCGGATGCCGGTCAGGGCCAGTCCGCGAGGCGGCCGCCGCGGCTCACCGCGCGCAGCCGGTTCTCGGCGACGGCGCGCACCGCGCTCGGCGTGACCACGAGCAGCTGGTCACCGAGGCGCAGCACGTCGTTGTCGCGCGGCACGAAGGACCGGCCCTCGCGCACCACCAGCGAGATGTTGGCCCCCACCGGCAGGCGCAGCTCGAACACCCGCACCCCGGCGATCCGCGAACCGGGCCCGATGTCGATCTCGAGCAGCTCGGCCCCGAGCTCGTCGAGCGGGGTGGTCTCCACGGCCAGGTCCACCTGGTGGTGGGCCGACCCGAGGCCGAGGCGGCGCGCCACCCACGGCAGGGTCGGCGCCTGCACGACGGTGAAGATGACGACGAGCACGAAGACGAGGTCGAACAGCCAGGGGACACCGGGTGCCCCCACCGTGCCCGGAACGGTGGCCAGCACGACCGGCACCGCCCCGCGCAGCCCCGCCCACGAGAGGAAGAGCTGGGTCCGCCACGGCATCCCGAACGGCAGGAGGGAGACGAACACCGACAGCGGCCGGCCGAGCAGCAGCAACGCGACCCCGACCACCAGGGCCGGTCCGAGCACCGTGAGGAACCGGCCGGGGTGAGCGAGCAGGCCCAGCAGCACGAACAGGCCGATCTGCGCCAGCCAGCCGATCGCGGTGGCGAACCCGAGCACCGCCGGCCGGTGGGGGAGCCGCAGGTTGCCCAGCACCAGGGCAGCCAGGTAGCAGGCGAGGAAGCCCGAGGTGTGCAGGAGGTCGGCGGCGGCGTAGGCGAAGACCGCCACGCTGATGACCCCGATGGCGAACAGGGCCGACGACGTGGACGCCACGAGGCGGAGCAGCCGGGCGCCCGCCCAGCCGACGGCCAGGCCCACGACAGCACCGCCGGCCAGCTCGAGGGTTGCGATGACCCCGACCTGCCACAGCGGGTGGGCCGTCGCGTCAGGTGCCATCCCCGCGGCGATCGCGGTGACCAGGAGCACGACGGGCGCGTCGTTGAAGCCCGACTCCGCCTCGAGCACCCCGGTGACCTGCCGGGGGAGCGGCACCCGCCGCAGCACCGAGAACACCGCGGCGGCATCGGTGGAGGCCAGCACGGCGGCCACCAGGAAGGCGACCTGCCAGCTCCAGGGCAGGAGGTGGTGCGCCGCCACGCCCACGACCAGCACCGACACGCCGACCCCGACGGTGGCGAGCACGGCGGCGGGGGCGACGGACCGGCGGATGCCGGACCACCGGGTCGTGAGACCACCCTCGACGAGGATCAGCACCAGCGCCGCATAGCCGAGCACCTGGGTCAGTCGCTCGTTCTCGTAGTGGATGCCGAAGCCAGCCTCGCCGAGGACCAGCCCGATGCCGAGGTAGATGAGCAGGGAGGGAAGCCCGGAGCGCAGCGACAGGCGCACCGCGGCCACCGCCACCACGAGCACCAGGCTCCCGATGGCAAGAGCCAGGGTCAGGTCGTCGAGCGAGAACGAGGAGGAGGAGGCACCGTTCGCGAACGGCAACGCCCAGGTCTCTCCCACGGCCCGTCCTTGCATGTCGTCGTTCACCGGTGACCTAGTCTCGCAGGGTGAGTCGTGTTGCCGTCGCCCGTCGTGTCCTTTATGGACTGCTCGCCGTCGTGGTCGTCGCGGTACTCGTCGCCACCGTCGTCATCGTGTCGACCGTGCGGGCCTCGCTGCCCAACACCTCCGGCACCGCCGACCTCCCGGGTCTGACCGGCACCGTCACCGTCATGCGCGACGGCAGCGGCATCCCGCACATCTTCGGAGACAGCCTCACCGACCTGGCCCGCGCGCAGGGCTACGTGCACGCCCAGGAGCAGTTCTTCCAGATGGACGTGCGCCGGCACATCACGGCGGGGCGGTTGTCCGAGCTGGTCGGCAAGGACGGCATCGAGACCGACAAGGTGATCCGCACGATGGGGTGGCGGCGCATCGCCCAGGAGGAGCTGCCCACCCTCAAGCCGCAGACCCGGCAGATGCTCCAGGCGTACGCCGACGGCGTGAACACCTACCTGCGCGGCCGCACCCCCCGCGAGGTGGCCGTCGAGTACACGATCCTCGGCCTGACCCTGCCCACCCCCGAGATCGAGGAGTGGCAGCCGGTCGACAGCCTGGCGTGGCTCAAGGCGATGGCCTGGGACCTCAAGGGCAACTACGACGACGAGCTGGCCCGGGCGCGGCTGTCCGGGCGGCTGACCCCCGCGCAGATCAACCAGATCTACCCGGCCTACGACGCCGAGGCGCATCCCCCGATCCTCAGCGACGAGGAGTGGTCGCCCCAGGTGCCCGACCGCGCGACCCAGTCGGCCGTGCCCTCGGCCCTCACCACGGGCGCTCCCACCACGACCACGACGGATGCCGTGCCGCCGCCCGCCGACGGCCGGGTCACCAGCACCTCGGCGCAGGCCGCCTACGCGCGGGTGCACGCCGCGCTCACCTCCATCCCGCAGCTCGTCGGCCGCGGCAGTGGGGTGGGCTCGAACTCGTGGGTCGTCTCCGGGGCGCGCAGCACCACCGGCCAGCCGCTGCTCGCGAACGACCCGCACCTCGGGGTGAGCCAGCCGGGCGTCTGGATGCAGAACAGCCTCAGCTGCCGCACCGTGTCACCGACCTGCCCGATGAACGTCAGCGGCTTCTCGTTCGCGGGGGTCCCCGGCGTCATCATCGGCCACAACGCCGACATCGCCTGGGGCTTCACCAACCTCGGCCCCGACGTCTCCGACTTCTACCTCGAGCGGGTCATCGGCGACAAGTACCTGCGCGACGGCACCTGGCAGCCGGTCACCAGCCGCCAGGAGGTCATCAAGGTGGCGGACGGCGCCGACCAGAGCGTCACCGTGCGCAGCACCGTTCACGGTCCGGTGCTCTCCGACGTCAACGACGCGGTGGCCGACGCCGGCTCCCGGGCGCCCACCGAGCAGGAGGGCGACGAGACCGAGACCTATGCCGTGTCGCTCGCCTGGACGGGTCTGCTCCCCAGCCGCACCGCCGACGCGATCCTCGACCTCGACCTCGCCACCAACTTCGACGACTTCCGCGAGGCGGCGCGCTCGTTCGCGGTGCCCGCCCAGAACCTCCTCTACGCCGACCGGCAGGGCCACATCGGCTACCAGGCGCCGGGCCAGGTGCCGATCCGGCGCCCGGCCATGCCCCGCAGCCCGGCGGGGTACTGGCCGGCACCGGGCTGGGACTCGACCTACGACTGGCAGGGCTTCGTCGAGTTCTCCGAGCTGCCGTGGGTGCTCGACCCCCCCGACGGCGTGATCGTCGCGGCGAACCAGGCGGTGTCCAACCGGAACACGCCCTTCCTGACCACCGAGTGGGACCAGGGCTGGCGCTCGACCCGGATCGCCGAGCTGCTCGCCGGCCGCGACAAGGTGTCACCGGCCGACATGGCCGACCTCCAGCTCGACACCCAGGACTCCTTCGCCAAGGTCCTCGTGCCTGCACTGCTGGCGGTGCCGCTCGAGGGGTCCGAGGCCGCCCCCGACAGTGGCGAGCTGCTCGACTTCACCCGCGACGCCCGCGAGCTGCTGCGCACGTGGGACTTCACCACGCCCACCGGCGACTCGGAGTCGGGAGCGGCCGCGGCCTACTACAACGCGGTGTGGCGCAACCTCCTCGAGCGGCTCTTCGACGACGAGCTGCCCGCCGGGCTGAAGGCCGACGGCGACGCCCGGTGGCGCTCGGCCGTGCAGCGGCTGCTCACCACCCCCAAGAGCGCGTGGTGGGACAACAAGCTGACCCCGAACGTCACCGAGGGCAAGGACGAGGTGCTGCGCCAGTCGCTGGTCGCAGCCCGCCTCGAGCTGACCCGCGCGCTCGGCAAGGACCCCGCCCAGTGGCAGTGGGGCAAGCTGCACCGGCTCACCCTCAAGCACAGGGTGCTCGGCGGTGACAGCGTGCCGGGGCCGGTGCGCTGGCTGGTCAACCAGGG
>JBJMHU010000023.1:0-20634 GCA_045807225.1 Ornithinibacter sp.
GCGGTTGACCGGGCGGGGTTTCGTCGTTCTCGGCGGGGTGGCCGGCCTAGCTTCGCGCGTTTCTCCTTGGGGCTGGCCTCGATTCGTGTACTCGCCTGTAGCCGGGGCGTTGAGACTGTCCAGAGCGGCCCGGTCGGCGGAGCCCGGGCCACGACCGACCAGTTCTTGGTGCGCTTGACCGCGGTCTCGTGCAGCGCGCGCCGGCTGGCGGTGACGAACAGCGGCACCTCGGCCGTCGCCTGGCCGCTCCAGGCAGCCCTACAACACTCCCGGCGCTGAAACGATAGCCAAGTCGCCTAGACGGTTCCCTATGGAGAGGTTAAATGTAGGCTCTGCATCCGTTATAGCACGTGACGGAGTAGTCTGGTTTCATGCCACGTCCTTATAGCGACCCGATCGAGGTCCTTACTGCTCCGGTCCCTGCTCGCTCCCCGTTCATCCCGGTCGACGCGAAGATCGTCCTGGGCACCCTCGGCGCCACCACCTCGGACCCGATCGTGCTGCTTCCCAGCTTCGAGTACCGGATCAGCGAGTGGCGCCACCCGGAGACGCGCCAGACCCACTGGCGCCTTGAGCGCCGAAGGGCCGGCACCGGCAACGGCCCTGCCGAGTAACCGACCCGCCCTGTTGCCGGCGACTGCAGGGCCAGCGTGCTTGCTCGCGCACGGCAACCTGAGCCCGAGGTCGCTGTCGCGGAGCGCGTCGGGGCGGCGGTGCGCAACCATGACGTTGGTCAGCGGGATGTCGGCCCGTTGGTCCGCCGTCTGGAGGTGGATCTGCCCGCCCGAGTAACGGGCGTCGGTCGCGGGCTGGGTCAGGTCCTAGGTGACGGTGACCTCGCATTCGGCTGCTCTAATACAATTCTATTTGTGGCCACAACCGCCGCTCTGGGCAGTCGATCGCCAGCGATTGGTACAGTGCATGACATGCCACGCCCCTATGGAGACCCGGTCGAGATCATCACTGCGCCTGTCCCGGCGCAGTCCCCGTTCATACCGCAAGACGCCAAGATCGTGGTGGGGGCGATCGCTCCGGCGTCCCCCGACCCGATCCCCATCGTGCTGCTCCCGGGTTTCGAGTACCGGATGATCGAGTGGCGGCACCCGAGCACCCACGAGACCCACTGGCGACTTGAGCGGAGAAAGTCCGCTCAGCGCGGCGGCGACGGGGACGAGTAGGCGACTCCGGGAGACGCGAGCCGAGCGAACGGGCACAGGACAGTCATCAGCACCAACGCATGACGAGGACCCGGGACGCTCTGCACCCGGTCCTTCGTCACGCGGTCGAACGAGGCGTGGCCGACGGCGGCCGGGTCGCCCCAGGCGCAGACGCGCTCAGGTCTGCGCCCTCAGTACATCGATCTCGCACCCGGGCTGGTACGGGTCGAAGCCGTGCTCGACCAGCCAGCGGATGGCCGTCAGGCAGCGCACAGACCACCAGGCGCGGATCACCTCGACGTCGAGCGCACGGCCGTAGCCTGCCGCCAGGTCGCCGAGGCGATCGCGGTTCCCCAGCGTCAGGACGGCGAGGTCGTGCATCGGGTCGCCCTGTCCTGCCTCCGTCCAGTCCAGGATGCCGGTGACCTCCTCACCGTCGACGAAGACGTGTTCCACCTGAAGGTCGCCGTGCGTGAACGCCGGCGTGCACGGGCGCAGCGCCGTCTCGGCCAGCCGCCGGTTGCGGGCGACCAGGTCGGCGGGCAGGACGTCGTTGGACAGCAGCCAGGCGCACGCGGCGTCGAGGCGCGACGCCGACTCGTCAAGGCTCCGACCGGGCCATGGCGGTAGCCGCGAGTCGTGGAGCCGCCGCACCGCCGCACCCACCGCCGCCCACGTGGCCGGTGGCGCCAAGGAGGGCCGGCCGAGGCGCCCGAGCGCTGATCCCGGGAGGGCGGCGAGTGCCAGCACGGGCGGCCGGTGCCACAGGACCTCTGGAGTCGGGACCGGGGCCATCCGCATCGCCTCGACCTCCACGACGGCGCGCGCCTGGTCGCCGTCGACCTTCAGGAACATCCCTCCCACACGCAGCGTCGCGCACTCCTGGTGCGCCACGACGACCTCGACCAGATCCACGTCGGTCATTGTTCTCGAGGACCTCCCGTGGCTCCACCGAGATTGTGGGTGCGGAAGCCGCCCCCGTCGCCCGCGGATCCAATAGCACTGCGGGTGCCGACAGGCTCGTGTTTCGATCGGGGGATGACCAGCAGCATCCGTCAGGCGGCCCCGGCCCTCGTGCTCGATGACCACGACAACGTGCTCCTCGACCGGCACCCGGTGTGGTGATGACCTCTCCTTCGCCTCCGCCCAGCGTGCTGTCCGCCTTCGGTGTGGTCGGGCCGGCCGTGCCGCTGCCCGGTGGCCGGGGCGCCTCGTGGCGGGTCGGCGAGGTCGTCCTCAAGCCTGACGTCGACGCCGGGTTCCAGCAGTGGCTCGGCACCGTCGTCGCGGGTATCGATCAGCAGGGCTTCCGGCTCCCGGTGGTGCGGCGCGCCGACGGTGGCGACTGGGTCGTGCAGGGATGGGGCGCCCAGTCGATGCTGCCCGGAGCGACGGTCGACGAGGGGCCGGCCGACTGGGGCGCCATCATCACGGCATCCCGTGCCCTGCACGCAGCGACAGCGGACCTGTCGCGCCCGGCCTTTCTGGACCTGCGCAGCGACCCCTGGGCAGCCGCCGACCGTGCCGCCTGGGGCGAGACCCCCCGGCGGGTTTCACCGGGGGTGGGCGACCTCGTCAGGCGGTTGGATGCCGTGCCCGCACCCCCCGGACGTCCCCAGCTGGTGCATGGTGACTTGGCGGGCAACGTGCTCGTCGTGCCCGCAGGCCCACCGTCGGTCATCGACTTCTCGCCCTACTGGCGTCCCTCCTCCTATGCCGAGGGCATCGTGCTGGCCGACGCGCTGTGCTGGCACGGCGCACCGCCGGAGATCCTTCACGAGCTCGCCGTGCCGATCGAGGCGGTTGCGCGGGGCCTCTTCTTCCGCTTGTTGACCTCGAGTGGAGTCTCCCCGACACACGGCGGGGAGGTCGCGGAGCTGGCCCGCTACCAGTCGGTGATGAGGGCGCTCGATCTCTGACCCGAGTCCTCCAGCAGCGCGACGATGTGCTGCAGCGCCGTCGGGCTCGCGGTGACTGCGGCACCTACCGCACGTGCTCGGTCAGGAAAGCGACCGCCAGTGACCACGCCTGCGCCGCGGCCTCGGGGTCGTAGGTGCCGATCAGGTTCTCGTCGTTGAGGAAGGCGTGGCCGGCCGGGTACAGGTGCAGCTCCGCCGGAACCGCCCCGGGTCGCTCGTCGAGGGCGCCGAAGACCGAGCGCACCTGGTCGACCGGGATGCTGTGGTCCTCGAGCCCGAAGTGACCCTGCACCGCCGCTCGGATGCCGGGCACGAGGGAGGTGTCGCGCGGCAGCCCGTAGAACGGCACCGCAGCACTGACCAGGTCGGGCCGGCGGGCGGCCAGGGCGAAGACGAACCCACCGCCCATGCAGAACCCGATGGCTCCCACCGTCGAGCTCGTCACCTCGGGGAGGCCCACGAGGTAGTCGACCGCGCCGGCGAGGTCCTCCGCGGCGCGCTCCATCGGCAGGCTCTTCAGGAGCTGGGCCGCCTCGGCGGCGTCGTGGGTCGTGGAGCCGCCGTAGAGGTCGGGGGCGAGGGCGACGAACCCGGCATCCGCCAACCGCTCGACGATGCTCGCCACGTGGGTGGTGAGCCCCCACCATTCCTGGATCACCACGACGCCGGGGCCCGAGCCCGACTCCGGCGCCTTCAGGTAGCCGAATGCCTCGCCGTCACCGCCCGGGAACCGTACGTTCTGCCGTCCACCCTGGTCACCCACGGTTGTCTCCTTGCGTCCACGTCGGATGCCGGCAACCGACGTTGCCCACGCAGAGAAAGGTACGGTGCGCGGGCCGCCCGTCGCCGGTTCCGGGCGTGGCCCGCCCCTCACCACCGAGGTCGAGGTCCTCGCGGGGAGCCTGCTCACCCAGTGCGGGTGACCCGCCGCCCACGTGCGTGCACCCAGACTTGCCGAATCCACTGGGCGAGGGGAAGGCGAAGTCATGGCAAGCACACCGGGCAGGTCGGGACCGATCGGGCTCATCACGATGGTCGTCGGGGTCATCTTCGCGGTGGCGGGAGTGACCACCTACATCCTCGTCGCGAACGAGCTGGCCGCCGAGAACATCAAGGTCTCCGATGACGCGGCCTACTTCGCCGGCCAGCCCGTGAACTCGCCGTGGACCGCCTACTCCGAGGCGGAGACGATCAGCAAGCACGCGCTCGAGGCCACCGGGGGCAAGACCTACGCCGAGCTCGACCGTGAGGACCCGTTGCGGGAGACCGCGATGCAGGCGTCGTTCCTGCGGGCCTCGCTGTTCACCTCGGTGGTCGCCTTCGGCGTCGCCGCACTGGCAGCCGTGCTGGGCATCATGCTGTTCCTCATCGGGTGGTCCCTGCGCGGACTCGGGCGGGCAGCAGCGGTCACGACGACCGAACGGCTCACCTGACCCGCGGTCCACGGGCGACCTGACGGCGTCACGACCTGACGTCGATCCGAGGATCTGAGACCCGCTAGGACACAACGGAGCAGACTTGCGGACTGGTACCACCTGACGCCGCATCCCCCAGCCGCCTCGCGGCATCCGTGGCGCTGCTCCTGGCAACAGCAGCGGCGTGGGGCTCGACGTCATCGACCCGCCGGGTGCGGCCGTTCTCCGCTGCCACGACCAGTGGCGGGCCGTCGTGCTGGGGATGCTGCTCGGGTCGGCCTCCTGCACCAGACGACGGGCCTGCTGCACACCTCGGCGGGCGTCGGGCTCCCTCACCGGGTCGTCGGTGGTAGTGGTGCCCGTGCTCGCATCTGTCCTCTTCTCCGGGCGGCTGACCCGCCAGGGCTGGCCTGCGATGACCATCGAGCCCGTCTCCGCCGCGCTGCTCGCGGGGCTGGTGGCCGGGAGAGGTGCTCACCGGGGCCCGGTGGGTCGGGGGGCTCCTCGTGGTCGTGGCCATGGGGGCCGCCGAGATCGGCGTGCGCGGGTGCTGCGACCTGCGCTCACCACGGGTGGAGTGCTGCTGACCCCGAGGGGTCGCGTGCCGGCACCAGGAGGTCGCCGGCCGGTGGCTGCCGGCCCAGGAGCCTGCACGTCGGCGGTCACCCCCGTGGGGTGAACCGCCCACTGGCGCGATGCCCAACACTGGCTGAGTGGCCTGCTCTGGGCCCGGAGAGAGCGAGTGGTCGATGGTGCGTCAGGGCAGCCCCGCGGGAGTCGCGCAACGCCGGGGCCGCCGGTCGGGCCGGTCGGACGGCGTCCGCCGATGAGCAGGCCCACCATCGGGCGGCGCCCACCGACCGTCACCCTGGCCGTCGTCCTGATAGCGCTGAGTGCGCTGGTCAACCTCGCGCTCGGCGTCCTGGTCCTGGTGAGGTCCGGCAGCGCCGACCCGATCGGTTCCCTCGATGTGGCGCAGACCATTGGGACGGTTCGGGCCATCGCGGTGGTCATCATCGTGCTGGCGGCGCTGGAGGCTGTCATTGCGCTGCTGCTGGTGCGCGGTGTCAACGGTGGACGACTGGCAGCCACGCTCGTGCTCGTCGTCCAGCAGGCCCACTCCTGGACGATGCTGGACGACCTGCGCCCCAACCGACCGGAAGGCTTCGCCAGCCTGGCGGTCGCCGTCGTCGTGGTGTTCCTGTTGTGGAACCCCAACGCCTCGTCGTGGTTCGACCGTGACCGCGAGGAGGCCCTGGCCGACTCCCTCGACGGCGCGTCCGGTGCACCACGGCAGGCCTCGGGCACCCGGGTGCTCGACTTCGTGCTGCGGCTCATCGTGCTCGGGACGACCATCGCCCTCACCCCCGGCATCACCGTGTCGTCGACCCTCTCGCTGCTCGTGGCGGTGGTGGCGATAGCCATCGCGGGCTGGCTGCTCGAGCCGATCTTCCTGCGCATCGCCCTGGTCTTCGGCTGGTTCGGGGCGGTGCTGCTCGCGCTGTTCGCCAACGCTGCCGTGCTGGGGGCGGGCCTCTACATCACCCCCGGCATCGACACCAGCAGTGCGCTCAGCGTCTTCGTCGCCGCCTGGATCTACGCGTTCGTCATGACGCTGATCGGCTGGGCCTTCAGCATCAACAGCCGCGACTACCTCACCGTGCACGCCATGCGGATGGGGGCCCGCGGACCGCAGGAGACCTCCTCCGACGTGCCCGGGGTCGTGTTCGTGCAGCTCGACGGCGTGCCGGCCCCCTTGCTGGAGAGCGAGATCCGCTCCGGGAACGTCCCGACCATCAGCCGCTGGGTGCGCTCTGGCACCCACACCTGGACCGAGTGGACCGCTCGGGTGCCCTCGACGACCCCGGTGAGCCAGGCCGGGCTCCTGCACGGCAACAACGACGGCATCCCGGCCTTCCGGTGGTTCGACCGCGACATGGGTCGGTTGCTCGTCGCCAACAGACCCGAGGATGCCGCGATCATCGAGGCGCGGGTCAGCAACGGCCGCGGCCTGCTCGCCGACGACGGCGTGAGCATCTCCAACCTGTTCTCGGGTGACGCGGCCACCTCGCTCCTCACGATGAGCGGCCTGAAGCAGGGCAGGAAGGGGCTGGGCCCGTCCCAGTCCTACGCCGCGTTCTTCACCCACCCCGCCGGCATCCTGCGGGCCGTCATCATGACCATCGGCGAGATGGTCAAGGAGGTCTTCCAGGCCCGGCGCCAGGTGCGCCGCGGGGTCGAGCCGCGCATCCACCGGGGCGGCTCGTACGTCGCCCTGCGGGCCGTCACCAACGTCTTCTTGCGCGACCTGAACGTCGCGCTGGTGGTCGAGGCGATGATGAAGGGGTCCAAGGCGATCTACGTCGACTTCGTCGACTACGACGAGATCGCGCACCACGCCGGCGTCACGCGCTCGGAGTCGCTCGCGGCGTTCTACGGCCTGGACGACGTGCTGCGCAGCATCGAGCAGGTCATCGCTGCCGGCATCACGCCGCGGCCCTACCACGTGGTGCTGGTGTCCGACCACGGCCAGAGCCAGGGCGCGACCTTCCTGCAGCGCTACGGGGTCTCGCTCGAGGACCTCATCCTCGGCTACTTCGACGGCGACGCCACCGTGACGGCGGCCACCGGCGAGGTCGAGGCCTGGGGGCCGGTCAACATGCTCGTCGGGCAGCTGTCCGGGCAGGACTCGGTCTCCGGCCGGATCACCAAGCGGGCCATCTCCGACCGTGACCAGGAGGCACCCGTCGGGCCTTCCGGCATCACGGCCGACACCACCGGGCCCGGCGATGCTCCCGCCGAGATCACCGTCGTGGGGTCGGGCAACCTGGGCGGGGTCTGGTTCAGCCAGCACGAGCAGCGGCTGACCCTCACCGACATCGAGCGGCTGCACCCCGGTCTGCTCGCCATGCTCGCGGCCCACCCCGGCATCGGCTTCGTCGTGGTGGCGGCCGAGCACGGGCCGGTGGCCCTGGGTGCCGACGGCACCCACGACCTCACCACCGGGCAGGTGGTGGGTGAGGACCCCTTGGCCCTGTTCGGCCCCGATGCCGTCGGCGACTTCATCCACGTCTCCTCCTACGCCAACGCCCCCGACATCTACGTCAACTCGCTGTACGACCCGGTGCTCGACGAGGTGGCGGCCTTCGAGGAGCTGGTCGGCTGCCACGGCGGCCTCGGCGGGTGGCAGACCCGGCCGCTGCTGGTGCACCCGGCGGAGTGGACGATCGACGAGGACCTGCTCGACGAGCGCGGCCGGCTCCGCGGCGCCGACACGGTGCACCACCAGATGGTGCGCTGGCTGGAGCGGCTCGGCCACCGCACCCACCTGCAGCCGGATGCCGTCACCCCGGCCACCGGATCCGCTCCCACCGCCGACCCGGTGAGGTGAGAAGGCGCCACGCGGCTGACAAGTCGCTGAGGTGCAAATGCTGCAAACGGCGACGCGGCAGGGCACTCTATATGCACCGGTCCGCAGGGGCCGGTGCGAACGTCGGCCGCCGAGTCCTGTCCCCCGACGTTCGCCCGCAGACGTTCAAACCGGGGCAGGAACGGGGGACCCACCTTGGGCCGGTCCACCGACCGGCCTTGGGGTGAAGCCGCGCAGAGCGCGGCCGGGCGCCTTCCGTCCGAACCCGACAGCTGACCTCGCAGGCGGTTGGAAGGGACTCCCTTGTGCACACCGTGACGCTCGGGCGGCCAAGCGCTGCCCGAAACCTGCTGGCAGCCCTGGCTGTCGTTCTCGGCCTGGTCCTGTTCGCGCCCGCTCCCCAGGCCGACGCCGCCACCTTCGGCCAACAGGCCGTCTCCTGGTCGGCCGCCCAGAAGGGCAAGCCGTACAAGTGGGGGGCGGTCGGCCCCCGCGCGTTCGACTGCTCCGGCTTGGTCGTCTACGTCTACAACACCAAGCTCCACAAGAGACTGCCGCGCACCGCGACAGACCAGCGTAGGGCCACCACGCGGATCGCGAAGAGCTCGATCCGGCCCGGCGACCTCGTCTTCTTCGCCCCGAGCTCGACGTCACGGGTGACCCACGTGGGCGTCTATGCCGGCGGCGGCAAGATCTGGCACTCGCCCAAGCCGGGCGGTGTCGTCAAGCTGTCGACGCTCTGGACGACGCACTGGACCGCCGGCCGCGTGAGATGACGACGGCGGGGGTCACGTGACCCCCGCTTGCCACAGCGCGTGAGTGGCCCGTGGTGCCGGCCTGGGCAGGCCGGCACCACGTGGACCGCGGGTTGGTGCCGGCCTCCTCACACAGGCACCACGGCGACCTCGGGCGGCGTGCAGTCGTGCGTGCTGACGGCTGACTCGCACAGCCCGAGGAAGGCGCCGAGGTCGATCAGCTCGGCCGGCGTGCGTGGTGCGAAGTCGGTGAGCACGCTCGAGCGCACGACGTAGGCACAGTGCTGCCCGCGCGAGATCGCCACGTTGAGCCGGTGCCGGTCGAGCAGGAAGCCCATGCCGCGCGACACGTCGGAGTGCGACGACGCCGCCATCGACAGGATGGCCACCGCCGCCTCCTGGCCCTGGAACTTGTCGACGGTGCCGACCGGCACGTCGAGCAGACCGGCGTCGTCGAGGGTGCGCCGCAGCTGGCCCACCTGGCCGTTGTAGGGCGTGATGACCACGACATCGGTGGGCCGCAGCGGGCGTGGACCGACCGGTGCGCCGTCCGGGTCGCGCTCGGCCGGGTCGTGCCAGGTGCGGCCCAGCAGGTCGTGCACCAGGTCGCGCACGACGACGGCCTCCTCCGGTGACCAGGTCGAGTTGTCGTGGTGGTCGACCAGGCGCACGTGCAGCCCGGGCCGGATGCCCTCGAGGTCGCGGGCGGCGGTGACCGTGGCCTCGGACCGCAGCTGGCCGGCGTACGACAGCCGTGAGACGGGCTCGGTGAGGGCGGGGTGCATGCGCCAGGTGGTCTCGAGGAAGTAGCCGAACTCGGCGGGCAGGACCGGCTCGTCGCCGATGAGCCAGCCCAGGGCCGAGGCGTCGACCGGGTCCGGGTGGGTGCCCTGCGAGACCTGCGGCAGCTGCTGCGGGTCGCCCAGCAGCAGGAGCCGGTCGCCGGCCACCGAGCAGGCCAGGGTCTTGGCCAGCGAGAACTGGCCCGCCTCGTCGACCACCACCAAGTCGAGCTGGCCCCGGCCCACGCGCTTGGTGCTCGTGAGGTCCCAGGCGGTGCCGCCGACGACGTAGCCGCGACCGGCTCGCACGTGCTCGGCCGCGAAGGCCGCGAGGTCGTCGGCCTTGGCGAGCGGGGTCCAGGTGGCGCCGGCGGGTTCACGAGTGGCCTTGCCGACCTGCTCGGCCGGCACCCCCGCCGCCACGACGGCTCGCAGGACGTTCTCGATGGCCTTGTGCCCCTGCGAGGTGACCCCCACAGCCCAGCCGTGCTCGAGCACGAGCCGGGCGATGACCCGGGAGGCGACGTAGGTCTTGCCGGTGCCGGGCGGACCCTGGACGGCGAGGTAGGAGCCGTCGGTGGCCAGCAGCGCCGCCTCGATGGCCTCGAGGTGGCGGTTCGGCCCGACACCGACGCCCGGCAGGGGCCCACCAGCACGCAGGCGCGGGAGGCGCCGGGCCAGCAGGTCGATGCCGGCCGAGCGCGGCAGCTCGTCACCCGCGTCGACCACTCGCTGCGCCACCTCCGCGAGGGCCTCGTCGATCGGGCGGGTGCTGATGACGTCGGCGGGCACGAGCGCGAGGGGCAGGTCGTCGTGCTCGCAGGCCGGCTTGGGCTGCAGCTCCTCGACGACCAGGCCCTGGTGGAGCCGGCCGTTGGCGGCGATGCGGTCGTGCACCTCGAGCACCGTGACGGTGGCCGACGAGCAGGCGTTGGCGTGACCGGGCAGCGTGGTGATGCCGTCGGGCGGCGGGTCGGGGTAGACGGTGCTGACCTTGCTCCCGGGCGCCAGCGGGATGCCGCGCATCGGCTCACCGTCGAGGCGCAGCAGGCGGCGGGCGCTGCGCGCGCGAGGCGGCTTGTGCCAGCCCTGCACCACCTCACCGCCCTCGACGAGGAAGACCCCCTCGGCCGAGCGCCACTCGCCGGCGGGGAGCCGCAGCCGCTCGAAGTGGGCCTGCCACACCGGTTTGTCCTCGCGGGCGTGGAAGAGCACCGACGAGGCGACGAGTGCGACGGCCTGCTGCTCGGCCGAGCGCTCGTGCGGCTTGACTCCGACCAGACGGTCGCGCAGCAGGGTCTCGAGGCGGATCAGTGCCAGCCGCTGCTCGCTCGGGGTCTGGGCCGTGCCCGCCTCCACCCCGAGCACCGGGGCGTCGTCGGGGCCGGCCACGCTGGAACCGGCGCCCTGCGCGAGGAGCCAGTCGCGCAGCATCCACGTGGAGACGCAGTCGTCGCGGTTGTAGACGGCGATCTCCTCGATCAGCCGCGCGGCCTCGTCATGCCGCTCGGCGTCGCGGGCGGCCATGAACTGGTGGTAGACGACGATCGAGTCGGCGGCGTTGGTGACGGCGGCCTCGCGGGCCTCCATGTAGAGGGGCTCGAGCTTCTTGATCGAGTAGGAGCGCTGCGACACCCGGATCGCCGAGCGCACCACGGCATACAGGTCGACGAACACGCCCTCGCGCAGCAGCTGGTCGACCTCGTCCTCGCACACCCCGTGCCGTGCCGCGAGGCGGAGCAGGGCGGCGGTCTCGTAGGCGGCGTAGTGGTAGACGTGCAGGTCGGGCCACTGCGCGCGACGCTGGTTGAGCCAGGTGACGAAGTCGACCAGGGCCTGCCGTTCGGCCTCGCGGTCGTGGGCCCAGAAGGTGCGGAACACCGGTGCGCCGGTGTCGACCTCGACGATGCCGAAGAGGTACTCCAGCCCCCAGGTGCGCGAGCCGTGCTCGGACCACAGCGGGTCGCCCTCGAAGTCGAAGAAGACATCCCCCGGGCTGGGCCGTGGCATCCGCCGGAGCGTGTCGGGGTCGGTGACCTCGGAGCGCACACCGCCGTCGGGGTCGCGCTCCTGCTCGAGCTGCAGGCGGGCCTGCTCGCGCAGCCGGTCGAGGGTGGCGCCGCGCACGTCGGCCACCGGCTCGGTGCGCACGGCGAGCTCGTCGATGGTGCAGACACCGGCATCGAGCAGCTTGCGGCGGGTTGGGGCGCGGACCCCGGCCACGAGGAGGAGGTCACGTGCGGCCTCGACCTCGGGCCCGCAGACCTCGCACCGTCCGCAGGCGAGCCAGGCGGCGTCGCCCCAGCCGGCCGGACCGTCGGATGCCCGGTGCTCGAACAGCAGCGCGTCGAGGCGGGCACGCCGGGCCAGGTAGACCGGCACGATGTCGTCGAGCGCGAAGTCGCGAACCTCACCGCTGCCGACGACGAGCCGCGCGGAGGGGGCGGTGGGCACGCCCGCCTCGCGCAAAAGCGCTGCGTAGGCAGCGATCTGGAGCAGCGCCGGCACGCTCTCGGTGCGGGCCAGCTTGGTGTCGCTGACCAGCCAGCCGTCGTCGGTGCGCTCGAGGAAGTCGGCGTGGCCCACGAAGCCGCCGTCGAAGAACGTGGCCTGGTAGACGACCTCGGCCTCGGAGCGCAGCGCCTCGAGGGTCTGCGCGTGCGCCCGGGCGAGGTCGTCGGGGGAGTAGCCCGGTCGCTCGAACTGCACGACCCGACCTGGGTGCGCCCGGGCCAGCCGCCGCAGCTCGCTCTGCTCGTGCTCGTTGCCGAGGGCGATGACCCGCGCGGCCATCGGGTCGTCGACCGCCGCGGCCCGCTCGGCCCGGCCCAGCGCCACGTCGAGCTCGCGCACCAGCGCGAACTCACAGGCCGCTGCCGTGCGCAGGTCGCTCGCGCTGATGACGAGGCGACGGTCGTCGCCGAGGAGGAACATGACCTGAACCTAGCGGGGCCCACCGACAGGGCTCGGGCACCGGCATCCGGCGCGGCGGTCGGCACCACCTGCATTGCCGAGGGGGCGCGGCGGTGCGGTTCTACCGCTCACAGATCGGCTGGTTGCTCCGGTCGCAGACGCGGGAAGCGCCATTTATGGTCACCTGCAGTGTTGCCTCTTCGGTGATCTCGTGGGCAGCACCGTCCCAATTCCCATCTGCAGGAGGACAACCAGTGCGAAAGACCACCACCGGGCTACTCAGCCTGGCGCTCGCCGCGGGGTTGGGGGCGACGATGACCGCCCCCATGGCGGCCGCCAGCGCCACCAAGGCCCAGCCGCGGAGCGCGCTCGGCGGGCCACAAGCCGCCACTCCGAGCGACAACCTGCCGGACCCCATTGCGGAGAAGCAGGCAGAGCTGCGCAAGGCCGCCGTCTCCTCGGTGCTCCAGGGGGAGGCCACGCCGCAGGAGATCGGCGGCAGCACCGTCGTCAAGGTCGGCGAGTCCGAGCGGGCCGCCACGGCCGCGAAGGGCACCAAGAAGGCGCAGAAGGCCAAGAAGGTCGACCAGTACGTCGAGCTCGCTCGCGAGGACACCGACCAGCTCTTCGTGCTCGTCGTGCAGTTCGGCAACCAGCGCCACCCGAGCTACCCCGACCAGGACACCGACCCGGACACCCCCGGTCCCACCCGGTTCGACGGTCCCCTGTTCAACCAGATCCCCGAGCCCAACCGCGCCCTGGACAACTCCACCGACTGGTACCGCAACTACGGCAAGGCCTACTACCAGGACCTCTACTTCGGCAACGGCTCCGTCACCGGCACCGAGTCGATGCGGCAGTACTACGAGAAGCAGTCCTCGGGCCGCTACTCCATCGCCGGCCTGGTCACCGACCCCGTGACGGTGCCCTACAACGAGGCCCGCTACGGCCGCAGCGACGGCTTCCCCTGCGCCAGCAACGTCTGCAGCAACACCTGGCAGCTGGTCAAGGACGGCATGGCCGCCTGGATCACGCAGCAGAAGGCCGCCGGCCAGACCGACGCGCAGATCAAGGCGACGATCACCCGGTTCGACAAGTGGGACCGCTACGACATCGACGGCGACGGCAACTTCAACGAGCCCGACGGCTACATCGACCACCTCCAGATCGTGCACGCCGGTGGCGACCAGGCCGACGGTGACCCCTACCAGGGCGAGGACGCCATCTGGTCGCACCGCTGGCGCGCCTTCCAGGGCAACAACCCGGCCGCGCCCATCCCGCTCCTCGGCGGCACGCCCGTCGGCTCCACCGGCATCTGGGCGGCTGACTACACGGTGCAGCCCGAGAACGGTGGCCTGTCGGTCATCGCGCACGAGTTCGGCCACGACCTCGGCCTGCCCGACGAGTACGACACCTCCGGCCCGCCCTCGAGCCGCGAGAACCCGGTCAACTGGTGGACCCTGATGGCGCAGAGCCGCGTCTCCGCACCCGGCGACAACGCCATCGGTTCGCGAGCGGCCGACCTGGGCGCCTGGGACAAGCTGCAGCTCGGCTGGCTCGACTACGAGATCGTCAACACCGGCCAGCGCCGCACCATGGAGCTCGGCCCGCACGAGTACAACTCCAAGAAGGCCCAGGCCGTCGTCGTCAACCTTCCGGACAAGACGGTGACCACCGAGCTTGGCGCACCCCGCACCGGTACCAAGCAGTGGTACTCCGGTGCCGGCGACAACCTCGAGTCGACGATGTCGCGCTCGGTCACCCTCCCGGCCGGCTCGGCGTCCCTGTCGTTCCAGGCTCGCTGGAACATCGAGGACTGCGATGCCGACGCGTGCGACTACGCCTACGTCGAGGTCAACGACGGCACCGGCTTCAAGGCCGTCGCCGGCAACATCACCAAGGGTGCCGAGGGCAACGGCATCGACGGCTACCAGGCGGCCTGGACCCCGGCCTCCTTCGACCTGTCGGCGTACGCCGGCAAGACGGTCACGCTGCGGGTGCGTTACTCCACCGACGGTGCTGCACAGGGCAACAACCCCGACGTCGTCAGCGGCATCTTCGTCGACGACATCGTGCTGACCGCGAACGGCACCACGCTGCTGACTGACGGTGCCGAGACCAGCCCCAACGGCTGGACGCTGGACGGCTTCTCCTCGGTCGGGGCCTCCTCGAGCCAGGACTTCCAGCAGCACTACATCGCGAGCAACCGCGAGTACGTGTCGTTCGACAAGTACCTGAAGACGGGCCCGTACAACTTCGGGTTCCCGAACAAGCCCGACTTCGTGGAGCACTTCCCGTACCAGGACGGCCTGCTGATCTCGTACTGGGACACCTCGCAGAGCGACAACAACACGAGCCAGCACCCCGGTGAGGGGCTCATCCTCCCGATCGACGCGCACCCGCGCACGGTCTACAAGCTCGACGGGCAGCCGTGGCGCCCGCGCATCCAGATGTACGACGCCACGTTCGGGCTGCAGAAGGTCGACTCGTTCACCCTGCACGACCAGGTCACCGGTCAGGCCAGCTACCTGCGTGGCCAGAACGGCAACCCGCTGTTCGACGACAGCAACCCGAACCGCTACTTCAAGACCGACCAGCCGACCGCTGGGGTGAAGGTCGCCGGTAGCGGCACCACCATCCGGGTGCTCGACGAGCGCGGTACCTCGGTGAAGATCCGGATCGACACTCGGGCGGCCACCCGGTAACCAGGGGAACCACCCGAGCACCACGACGGCGACGGGCCGGAGGACACCTCCTCCGGCCCGTCGGCGTGTGCGGTCCACCAGCATCCAGGCGGCGCGACGCGGAGGTCAGATCCAGCTGGGGAACCACATCCGCCAGCGCCACTGCCCGTAGGGGATGGTGTCGGCCACGTAGACCGGGTGGAAGAAGGCGAACAGCGCCAGCGTCAGCGCCAGGTAGCCGCCGACCACGTACCAGCGCCACCGCCAGCGGGCCGGGTCGTCCTCGCGCCGACCCACCCACAGCCCGATGAGGAACGCCACGGCCAGCACCACGAACGGCTCGAACGCCACGGCGTAGAAGGTGTAGATCGTGCGGTCCTGGTACTCGAACCACGGCAGGTAGCCGCCGACGAACCCCGCGGCGATGGCGCCGGCTCGCCAGTCGCGCCGCACGAGCCACCACCAGATCACCACGAGCAGGGCGAGGATGCCGACCCACCAGACCGAGATCGTGCCGATCGGGTTGATCGCCTGCGAGCACTGGTCGACCGTGCAACCGGCCACGCCGCGGGCCTTGGTCTCGTAGTAGAACGACGTCGGCCGGGTCTGCACCAGCCACGACCACGGGTTCGACTGGTAGGGGTGCGGCGTGTGCAGGGTGGTGTTGAACTGGTAGGCGTCCTGGTGGTACTTCCACCAGTTGCGCAGCACCGGCGGCAGCCACTGCGGCCCCTGGCCCGGGTTGAAGGTGTCCCACTGGCGGTGGTAGCCGATCGAGGTCAGGAACCACCCCGACCACGACAGCACGTAGACGACCACCGCCGTGCCCACCATCGCCAGCGCGGCGTACGGGCCGTCCTTGAACAGTGCGCCGCGCCCCCACCGGCGCACGCCGGCCGCCCGCCGGGCCCCCATGTCCCACCAGACCGACATGATGCCGAACGCCGCCAGGAAGAACAGCCCCGACCACTTGGTGCTGGTGCACAGGCCCAGTGACAGGCCGGCCACCCACCGCCACGGCCGCCAGCCGAGCCAGGGCCCCGTCCCCACCGGCCAGCTGCCGCGGGGCAGGGCGCCCACCTTCTCGGCGAGGATCTCGCGGCTGCGGTCGCGGTCGACGAGCAGCGCCGCGAAGCCGCACAGCGCCCAGAACGACACGATGATGTCGAGGATGCCGGTGCGCGACATCACGAAGTGCGACCCCTCGAAGGCCAGCAGGAAGGCCGCCACGCAGCCCAGGGCCGTCGACCCGAACATCCGCCGGGCGACCCGCCCCACGACGAGGATCGACAGCGTGCCCACCAGCGCCACGGAGAACCGCCAGCCCAGGCCCGATCCCGACCCGAACAGCCACTCGCCGGCCGCGATCAGCCACTTGCCTGCAGGCGGGTGCACCACCATGTCGCCGTCGGTGGTGGAGAAGATGTTCTGGCTGCCGCTGACGAAGGCGTCGTCGGGTTTCTTCAGCGAGTCCAGCACCCGCATCTCGACACCGAAGTGCAGCAGCGAGTAAGCCTGCTTCACGTAGTACGTCTCGTCAAAGACCAGGGCTCGGGGGTGGTCGAGGTTCCAGAACCGCAGCACGCCACCGACGAGGGCGATCAGCCCCGGGCCGAGCCAGCCCCACAACCGGTCGGTCGGACGAGTCCCGAGCAGCCGCAGGCGCAGCTCGTCGGTCCGGGTCACCGGCACATCCTAGGTCGGGGGATGGTGGCCGCCTTCCGCCTTCCACCCGTGCGAGGATCGCCCCATGAGCGGCGGCGTGCTGGTGCTGGCAGCGACCCCGATCGGTGACCCACGGGATGCCGCGCCGCGCCTGGCCGACGAGCTGCGCCTGGCCGACGTGGTCGCCGCCGAGGACACCCGCCGGCTGCGCCGGCTCTGCCAGGAGCTCGACGTCGCGCCGACCGGCCGCGTGGTGTCGTACCACGAGCACAACGAGGCCGACCGCACCCCCGAGCTCGTCGAGCGGCTGCGCGAGGGCGCTCGGGTGCTCGTGGTGACCGATGCCGGGATGCCGTCGGTGTCCGACCCCGGCTACCGCCTGGTCAGCGCCGCCGTCGGCATCGACGTGCGCGTCACCGGCGTGCCGGGGCCGTCCGCGGTGCTGATGGCGCTGGCCGTCTCCGGGCTGCCGGTCGACCGGTTCTGCTTCGAGGGGTTCCTCTCCCGCCGGGCGGGGGAGCGGGCGGCGGCCCTGGCCGGGCTGGCCGCCGAGCAGCGCACGATGGTGTTCTTCGAGGCGCCGCACCGCCTCGCCCGCACGCTGTCGGCGATGGAGGCGGCGTTCGGGGCCGACCGGCGGGTCGCGGTCTGCCGCGAGCTGACCAAGACCTACGAGGAGGTGCGCCGCGGCGCGCTGTCCGAGCTGGTCGCCTGGGCCGACGAGGGCGTGCGCGGCGAGATCACCGTGGTCGTGGCGGGGTCGAGCGGCCCGGTGGCCGACCTCGCCAGCCAGCTCGACGGCATCCGCCGCCGGGTCGACGAGGGTGAGCGGCTCAAGGACGTCTGCGCCGACGTCGCCGCGGCCACCGGCCTGTCGAAGAAGTCGCTCTACGACGCGGCCATCGCCCAGCGCCGCGGCTGAGCAACCTCCGCCCCGCCCCGCTGCCCTTTACCCGACGTTGACGACGTCCTTACGCTGGGATGGCACCTGGGAGGAGTCGCGCGGCTACGGTCGGGTGGCCATCCCGTCGAGCACACCTCGGATCCTGGAGCCCATCATGCCCCGCACGTCCCGCAGACCCTGGGCGGCCCTCGCGGCCGCCGCGGCGGTGGTCTGTGTCGCGCCGTGGTCCCACGCATCCCCCCCGGCGGCGCCTGGGGGTCCTGCCGCCTGCGCCACCCGGGTCAACGACACCCACGCCCTGCTGGCCGAGTGCATCACCGTCGCCGGTGTGCGCCGGCACCAGGCTGCGCTGCAACGGGTCGCCGACGCTCACCAGGGCACCAGGGTCTCGGGGTCCTCGGGCTACGACGCGTCGGTCGACTACGTGGTGCAACGGCTCAAGGCAGCGGGCTACACCCCCGACGTGCGGGCGTTCACCTTCACCACCTTCGTCTCCGTGAAGCCCGCGGTGCTGCAGCGGGTGTCCCCGGCTCCCGCCGCACCGGTGCAGAACACGATCCTCGGCTACTCCGGCGGTGGCGACGTCACTGCCGCGCTCACCGCCCTGCCCGCGGCACCGGTCGACGCGACGCCGGGCTGCGACGTCGCCGACTACGGCGGGTTCCCGGTCGGCACGGTAGCGCTCGTCAGCCGCGGTGGCTGCACCTTCGCCACCAAGGCCCAGAACGCGTATGCCGCTGGGGCGGCCGCCGTCGTCATCGTCAACAACGTGCCCGGTGTCCTCGACGGCACCCTCGGCGAAGGATTCTCCCTCGGCATCCCCGTCACGTCGGTGACCCAGGAGGTCGGCGCCGAGCTGGCAGCCGCGAGCGGCACCGTGGTGCGCGTGGCCACCTCGACCTCGCGCGGACCCGCCACCACCTACAACGTGCTCGCCGAGACCCGCGGCGGCAACGACGGCAACGTGGTCATGGCCGGCGCGCACCTGGACTCGGTCAACGCCGGGCCCGGCAGCAACGACAACGCCTCCGGTGCGGCCGCCCTGCTCGAGGTGGCCGAGCAGCTGGCCCGGGTCGAGCCGGTCAACCGGGTGCGCTTCGCGTGGTGGGGCGGTGAGGAGTCCACCCTGGTCGGCTCCACCCGCTACGTCACCGGTCTCACCGAGGAGGAGCGCAGCCGGATCGCGCTCTACCTCAACGTCGACATGCTCGGCTCGCCCAACCCGGTGTTCTTCGTCCACGACGGCGACGACTCCGACGCCATCGGCGCCGGGCCCGGCCCGAGCGGCTCGGACCGCATCGAGCAGACCTTCGAGGCGTTCTTCGCCCAGCGGCGCCTGCCGGTCAAGGGCACCGACCTCGACGGTCGCTCCGACAACGGCCCCTTCCTGCGGGCCGGCATCCCGTCCGGTGGCCTGTTCTCGGGGGGCGACGGCATCAAGACGCCGCAGGAGGCCAAGCTCTGGGGTGGCACGGCCGGCGAGCCCTACGACCCCTGCTACCACCGGGCCTGCGACACGCTGGACAACGTCGACCTCGGCGCGCTCGACGTCAACGCCGACGCCCTGGGCTTCGCGGTCCTGCAGTACGCCATGAACACCTCCGACATCAACGGCGTCCCGGGCGCTGCCGGCTTCCCCGCGGTCAGCCCGACGCCAGTACCCGGCGGCTGAGCCGGTCGGTCGGGGCGCCGGACATGCGCCGACCACGGCATCCGGGCCGAGCCCTCGCGGTGTCCGGGTGGGTGACCCGCAGCGGCATACCGGCTGGTAACCGGGGCAATGTCACACCTGAGTAAGGTTCGCCTGCCCTCGCCTCACCCTCGACCGGTAGTTAGGATCCGATCCGTGGCCACAACGACAGCTCCTTCGCGTCCCGCGTCGGCCCGCCGAACCACCATCGCCCTCAAGGTCCTCATGGCAGCGACCGGGCTGGTGTTCGTCGGGTTCGTCCTGCTCCACATGTACGGCAACCTCAAGCTGCTCTCGGGTGAGGAGAGCTTCAACACCTACGCCGAGCACCTGCGCACCTTCGGCGAGCCGATCCTGCCGCGCGGTGGTCTGCTGTGGATCCTGCGCGTCGTGCTGATCCTCTGCCTGGTCGGACACTTCTACGCCGGGATGAAGCTGTGGGGGCTCGCTGGCAACGCCCGCCGCACGCGCTACTCCGCGGCGCGCACGGCGATGCGCACCAAGTGGATGCGGTGGGGCGGCATCGCCGTGCTGCTCTTCCTCATCTGGCACCTGCTCGAGTTCACGATCGTGAAGATCTCGGTCAATCCCGACGCGCAGGGCGCGGACGTGGTCAACAACCCCTACCGGCTCGTCGAGGCCAGCTTCCAGGTGCCCTGGCTGACGATCGTCTACCTGCTGGCGATGGGCGCGCTGGGGCTCCACCTCGCGCACGGCACCTTCAGCGCCCAGCAGACGCTGGGCTGGACCAGCTCCCCGGCCGCCTACGGGCGCGCCAAGGCCATCGGCTACACCCTGGCCGCCGTCATCGCGGTCGGGTTCATCATCCCGCCGCTGGCGATCCTCTTCGGCCTGATCTAGTGAGGCACTGACATGACCGACACCACCGTGAACGCGGGCATCGCCCACCGGCTCTACACCGAGGGCGACCCGATCGCCGACACCAAGGCGCCGGGCGGCCCGATCGCCGACAAGTGGACCACGCGCAAGTTCGAGGCGGCCCTGGTCAACCCGGCCAACCGCCGCAAGCTCGACGTCATCATCGTCGGCACCGGGCTCGCGGGTGGTGCTGCCGCCGCGACCCTCGGAGAGGCCGGCTACAACGTCAAGGTGTTCTGCTTCCAGGACTCCCCGCGCCGGGCGCACTCCATCGCGGCCCAGGGTGGCATCAACGCCGCGAAGAACTACAAGGAGGACGGCGACTCCACCTACCGGCTCTTCTACGACACGGTCAAGGGCGGTGACTACCGCGCCCGCGAGACCAACGTCTACCGGCTCGCCGAGGTGAGTGCCAACATCATCGACCAGTGCGTCGCGCAGGGTGTGCCGTTCGCCCGCGAGTACGGCGGACTGCTCGACAACCGCTCGTTCGGTGGCGTG
>JBJMHU010000024.1:0-52062 GCA_045807225.1 Ornithinibacter sp.
GAGCCGGGGGTCGCACTGACGACCCCCGGCTCGCACGGTGAACCAGGTGCGGCGTCAGACGCCTTCCTCAACCCGGTAGACGGCATCGGCCACCAGCCCGTGCGCCTCGCGGTGCACGGTGTTGGCGGCCTCGGCGTCGGGCGCGTCGACGAGGCAGAAGATCTGGCCCTTGCCCTCGTCGACCCAGTAGCGCAGGTAGTTGACCCCGTGCGCGTCCTGGGTGGCGAGGTCGGCCGCGTGGGCCGTGGCCACGTCCTGCAACGTGACCCCGTCACCGAGAGAGTGAACGTCCATGAAGAGCGGCATTGCGGTGTTCCTTCCGAGATGTTTGCGTGTCCCTCAGTTCTAGCCGCGCGGCTGCCGGCCGCTCATCGGTAGCCGCTACCCATCTCCACCCGCGCCACTACCCAGATCGGCCAGCTCGCGACGGCTGCTGGCACCCACCTTCGCCAGGATCGAGGACACGTGGTGCTCGGCCGTGCGCCGCGAGATGAAGAGGCGCTGCGCGACCTGCGCGTCGGTGAGCCCCTCACTGACCAGGCCGAGCACCTCGACCTCGCGCGCCGTCAGCCCGGTCGGATGCCGTGCCGCCCGGGCCGACCGTGCCACGCGCGGCGCCACCCACCCCTGCGCCCGTAGGAGTGCGCGAGCGCGGGCAGCGGCCGCGTCGGCGCCCAGCCGGTCGAACAGCAGGGCCGCCTCGGTGAGCCCGTCCTGCGTACCGCCGCGGGCGAGGGCCAAGGCGTGCTCGAAGGGACAGCCCAGCTGCGCCCACAGCTGCGCTGCCTCGGCCCAGCGCCCGGCTCGCTCGGCGGCGAAGGGCGGCGCCAGCCCGTCGGCCCGGACGACGACGTCGGCAGGGAGCCAGGTGGCCACGGCTCCACGGTTCCAGGGGCAGTCGGCGGACTCGGCGGTGCTCCAGGCCTCGAGCGCGATCGTCTCGCACGTGTCGGCGTCGCCACTGATCCAGGCGGCCTCGCACCGGGTCGAGACCGCCGGTCCGACGCGCTGCACCTCCTGCATGCCGGCGGCGAGCTCGGCGGCACGCGCCAGCTCTCGCTCCGCCCGCGGGTCACCCGCCCGCGAGTGCACGTGCGCCAGAACGAGAATGGGCTCGATCGCATCGATCGCCGACATGGTGCTGCGCTCCAGAACCGACTCGGCGAGCCCGCGGGCGGCGACCGTCTCGCCGCGGTCGAGGAGGAGGCGGGCCCGGCATCCCTCGAGGTACAGGGTCCACGTGTCGAGGTCACGGTCGCTGCAGTAGTCGAGGCCGTCGCCGAGGTAGCGCAGAGCCTCCTCGTGCCGCCGCTGGACCACGGCAATCGAGACCAGGTTGCAGTAGGCCCGAGCAGCGTGCTCGTGCAGGTCCGCGGCCCGAGCACCCTCGAGGCTCTCGACGAGCAGAGCGTGTCCTGCGTCGAGGTCACCCGCCGTGATCTCCATGGTGCCGAGGTTGTTCAGGGCGTGCACCCGGACCTCCTCCCGGCCGCTGTCGACCGGAAGGCGGTCGACGAGGTCGAGTGTTCGCCGCCCCCAGTCGCGGGTACCGGCGAGGTTGCTTGCCAGCATCCGCAGCTGCGCTCGGTTGCTGTAGGCGCGGGCCTGCTCGACGGTCTCGGTGCCCTCCAACAGGTCGATGGCGGCCTCAGCCTGCTGCTCCGCGTCCTCCCGCCGCCCGGCGAACCAGCTCAACCGCGACAGGCGTCGCCAGGCGTCACCCACGCGCACGGTCTCCCCCGCGGCGTCCCAGATGTCGAGGGCCGCGCGGGTGGCGCTGATCGCCTCGTCGATGTGCAGGGTCAGGTAGGACTCGTAGCCGAGGGCCCAGTGCAGCTCGGCCCGCTGCTGGTCGGTCAGCCGGTCGGCGTGGTGCAGCGCACGACGGTACTGGCGTCCGGCCTCCTGGTGCGCCCCCAGCTCGGTCGCGCGGGCCGCCGCGACGGGCGCGAACGCCAGCACGGCCTCGACGTCGCCCGCCGCCTCGGCGTGGTGAGCGAGCAGCGCCGGGTCCGCCCCGCGCTCGATGAATGCGGCGAGCAGGCGCCGGTGGATGTGCACCGAGCGCCCCACCGGCACCTCGCCGGCCACCGTGAGCCGGGCGAGCTCGTGCCGGAAGACCACGTCACCGCCGACCCGGCGCAGCAGCCCGCGGTCGAGTGGCTCGTCGATGGCGGTGAGACCCTGCGCCAGCAGGTCGACGAGCAGGCCCGTCTCGGCGCGGGCGCCAGCGAGGGCCACGACCTCCAGTGCTCGCTGCGACTCCTCGTCGAGCCGTGCGACCCTGGCCAGCACGGCATCCCGCACGGTGGACGGCACCCCCGAAGTGGCGGCCGACAGGGCCTCGGTGACGAAGAACGCGTTCCCGCCGGTGACGCCGAACAGCTGCGCCGGGTCCGTTGCCGCTGCTTCGGGGTGATGGCGGGCGTGCTCCGCGACCAGGCTGCCCACGGCATCCTCACTCAGTGGCAGCAGGTCGATGCGCCGCGTTCCAGCGGCGGATGCCGTGTCGCCCAGAAGGATTCGTAGTCCGGGCAGCCCGGCGGCGTCCTCGGGGCGGTAGGTCACCAGGACCACGGCGCGACACCCGTGGATGCGCCGGGCCAGGTAGCGCAGCAGGTCGAGGGTCGCCTCGTCGGCCCAGTGCACGTCCTCGAAGACGAGGAGCCGGGGCCGGCCGTCGGGAGGGCCCGCGAGGGTGGCCAGGAGTCGGGCGAAGACCTCCTGCCGGGTTGCGCCGACCGGCCAGACGTCGTCCGGCAGGTGCGGGAGCATCTCCACGAGCGCTCCGAGCGGCGCGGGCGTGGCGGACCCGTCGCACGCCCCGACGGCGACCGAGGCGGTCGACCCGGCCTCGGCCGCGACGCGTGCGGAGAACGTCGACTTGCCGATTCCCGCCTCCCCGGCGACGTACACCAGGCGCCCGTGACCGTCCGCTGCCTCGGCCAGCCAGTCGGCGCAGGCGCGCAGCTGCTCGCCTCGCTCCAGCAGCACCATGGACCTCACGGTAGGCCGGTTCGACGGCCCCGAACAGGACCGACGACGGATGCCGGGTGCGCACGGCGCGTCCGGCCGCCGGCGCTCAGCCGGTGGCCCCGGCGGGCAGGACCCGGAACTCGTTGCCGTCGGGGTCGGCAAGCGTCACCGCGCCGTCCGGACCGGGGTCGCCGTCGACGCGGCCGGCGCCCAACCGGAGGAGGCGCTCGACCTCGGCCTGCTGGTCTCCGTCAGGGGGTGGCGCCACGTGCCACCGCCACCGCTGTGCCCCCGAGCGGACCGCGTAGGGCGGGCCGCCCCACGAGATCTTCGAGCCGCCCCCGGCCGACTGGATCGCGGTCTCCTCGTCCTGGTCCCAGACGAGCGGCCAGCCCAGGGCCTCGCTCCAGAACCTGCCGAGCCGGGGGGAGCCGTCGCTGGACAGGCAGCCGATCCTCGGTGTCCCGGCGAGGAAGCCGTTGCCCGCCTCGATGACGCAGAACTCGTTGCCCTCCGGGTCGGCGAGCACCACGTGCTCCTCCCGGGGGAGCTGGCCGACGTCGAGGTGGCTCGCGCCCAGGTCGAGGGCCCGGGCGACGGTGGCGGCCTGGTCGTCCGCACTGGTGCTGGCGAGGTCGAAGTGCATCTGGTTGGGCCCGACCTTCGGTGCGCTCGTCGGTGCGAACCGCACGGCGAACCCGGCCCCGGCATCCGCCTGCAGCACCGCCTCGCCGTGCCCGGCATGCTCGACCTCTCGGCCGAGCACACCGCCCCAGAACCGGGCGAGGGCCGCCGGGTCGTTGGCGTCGATGCCCAGCGCCACCAGCTCACACGTCATCCGTCGTCTCCCGGTCGGTTCGTCTCCCGGTCTGCTCACCCGGCCGCCACGCTAGGTCGCCCCGTTCCCCTCCGCCACTGCATTTCCGGGGCCACCGAGCAACCGATGCGGCGAGGATGACGGGTATGGGTGACGGCGGGCGGCTCCCCGACGACGCGATCGAGACGGCGGTCGCGGCCGTGCGCTCCGGCGACCAGAACGCGCTGGCAGCGGTGCTCGCCGCCCACCCCGCCTTGCTGGCCGGCCCGCTCCCGGGACACGGCGGCCGGTCGCTGCTGCACGTCGCCACCGACTGGCCCGGGCACCTCCCGCACATCGGCGCCACCATTGCCGCCCTGGTGGCCGCCGGGGCCGACGTCGGTGCTCGCTTCGTCGGTGAGCACTCCGAGACGCCCCTGCACTGGGCAGCCAGCAACGACGACACGGAGGCCGTGGTGGCACTGCTCGAGGCCGGGGCCGACATCGACGCGCGCGGTGCGGTCATCGGCGGGGGCACGCCGCTCAACGACGCCACGGCCTTCGCCCAGTGGGATGCCGCCCGCCTCCTCGTGGAGCGTGGTGCCACCGTGTCGCTGTTCGACGCCGCCGCGCTGGGGATGTCCGACCGGGTTGCCGCTGCGCTCGCCTCGGGCCACGTCGAGTCGCTCGACCCGCTGCTCTGGGGGGCGTGCCACGGCGGTCACCTCGAGACGGCATCCGTGCTGGTCGATGCCGGGGCCGACGTCAGCTGGCGCGGGTGGGACGCCCTGACCCCGCTCGGCGTGGCCGAGCGCGCCGGTGCCACCGAGCTGGTGCAGTGGCTGCGCGACCTGGGGGCTCGCTCCTGACGAGCCGGACCCCATGGCCCGATCGACGCGCGCACCCTCGCCGTGTGGCCGGGGTTCGCCTGAGAGACGCGGGTGTTCCGCCGGCGGCCGGCGTGGCAGGCTGTGCTCGGCATACTCATCGGTAACCAAGGACGGCGACCATGCAGAGCACGACCACGACCGTGACGACGAGCGACGGCACCGCGCTGCACACCTACCGGTGGCTGCCCGATGGGTCGCCCAAGGCGGTGGTGCAGATCGCGCACGGCATGGCCGAGCACGCGGCCCGCTACGCCCGGCTGGCCGAGGCGCTCACGGCGGCCGGCTTCGCGGTCTACGCCCACGACCACCGCGGTCACGGCAGCACGGCGAGCAAGGCCGACCACGGCTACTTCGCCGACCGGGAGGGCTGGACCAGTGTCGTCGCCGACCTGCGCACGGTCACCGACCTCGCCCGCGAGGAGCACCCCGACCTGCCGGTCTTCCTGCTCGGCCACTCGATGGGGTCCTTCCTCGCGCGCGCCTACGTCATCGAGGACAGCCGTCGGCTGGCCGGCCTCGTGCTGTCCGGCACCGGCGGTGACCCGGGCGTGCTCGGCAAGGTCGGCGTCCTCGTCGCCCGGAGTGAGGCGCGGCTGCGCGGCCGCCGGCACGTGAGCACGCTGCTCGACAAGCTGACCTTCGGTCAGTACAACTCGGCGTTCAAGCCCAACCGCACCGGCTTCGACTGGCTCTCGCGCGACGACGCCGAGGTCGACCTCTACGTCGCCGACGAGCTGTGCGGGGCCACCTTCACCTCCGGCTTCTACGCCGACCTGCTCGGTGGCCTGGCCGGCATCAACGACCGCCGCCAGGTCGCCCGCGTTCGTCGTGACCTGCCCATCCTGATCGTCGCCGGTGACGCCGACCCGGTCGGCGACAGCGGCAAGGGCGTGCGGGCGGTCGCCGAGCAGTACGAGTCCGTGGGCGTGGCCGACGTCACCTGCACGCTCTACCCGGGCGCGCGCCACGAGATCTTCAACGAGACCAACCGCGACGAGGTCACCGCCGACGTCGTCGCCTGGCTCGACGCGCACCTGCCCGCCTGACCGCCGCGCCCCTGCCCGCCTGACCGCCGCGCCCCGGGCGCGCGCGGAATCGGTCTGCACCGGCATCCGTGGCAGGCTTGGGCTTCGGCAACCACCCCGGATGCCGCTGAGCCACCCCCCGAGCACGAGGACCCACCCAACGCATGTGCGGCATCGCCGGCTACCACGGACTCCACGCCGACCACGCCCTGCTGGAGCGGATGAACGACTGCCAGCAGCACCGCGGACCCGACGGCGAGGGCGTCGTCACCAGCGGCCCGTGCGGCCTCGCCCACCGGCGGCTGTCGATCATCGACGTCGCTCACGGCCAGCAGCCGATGGACACCGCCGACGGTCGCTACTCGATCGCCTACAACGGCGAGGTCTACAACTACCTCGACCTGCGCGACGAGCTGGTGGCGCTGGGCCGCGAGTTCAGCACCGACTCCGACACCGAGGTGGTGCTGCAGGCGTTCGCGCAGTGGGGGCCCGAGGCCTTCGACCGGTTCAACGGGATGTTCGGGCTGGCGATCTGGGACCGCGAGGAGAAGCGGCTCACGCTGGCCCGCGACCACTTCGGCATCAAGCCGCTCTACGTGGCCATGGTGCCCGCCCCCGGCGGCCAGGGCGAGGTGCTGCTCTTCGCCAGCGAGATCAAGCCGATCCTCGCGAGCGGGCTCTACGAGAAGAAGGTCAACGAGCGCTCGGTCTACCGCTACCTGCGCTTCCGCGCCCACGAGGACGGCACCGAGACCTTCTTCGACGGCATCGAGCGGCTCGCCCCCGGCGAGATGCTCACCGCCGACGGCAACGGCATCCAACGGCGCATGTTCACCCGCCTGAAGGAGGAGCTGCTCGAGCTCGCCCACGAGCAGCGGCCCTACGACGACGCGGCAGCCGCCGAGTACAAGCGCCGCCTCGTGGAGTCGGTGCGGCTGCGCCTGCAGTCGGAGGTGCCCGTGGGCACGAGCCTGTCGGGCGGTCTCGACTCCAGCGCGGTGGCGGTCATCATCAACCAGCTGCTCAACGAGGGCGACGAGCTGTCGACGCGCTCGGTCGGCACCCGGCAGAACACCTTCTCGGCGGTCTTCCCGGGGTCGATCAACGACGAGGAGCGCTACGTCGACGACGTCCTCGACATCTGCACCGGCCACGTCGACTCGCACAAGATCCTGCCGACCGCCGACGAGTTCAAGGCCGACCTGCTCGACTTCATCCGAACCCAGGAGGAGCCGCTCATCTCCTCCGGCCCGTACGCCCAGTTCCAGGTGATGCGCGAGGCGACCGAGCACGTCACCGTGCTGCTCGACGGCCAGGGCGCCGACGAGATGATGGCCGGCTACATCCCCTACTACTTCGTCTACCTGCGCCAGCTGCGCGCGCAGGGGATGACGGCCGCGGCCGGCGAGCTCGCCAAGAGCCTCGACGTGCTCTACCGGCTGGGCCGCTTCAAGCTCAAGGCGAAGGTCAGGCTCAAGAAGACCATCCCGGTCACCCAGCTGATGGACCGTGAGTTCGTCGCCGCCCACACGGGGGAGCGCTACGTCTCCGAGGGCGCCAACCTCAAGAAGCGCCTCGTCGAGGACCTCTTCCACAACAGCCTGCCCAGCCTGCTGCGCTACGAGGACAAGAACACGATGCGGTTCTCGCTCGAGGGGCGCGTGCCGTTCCTCGACAAGGAGGTGCTGAAGTTCATCTTCAGCCTGTCCGACGAGGCGATCATCAAGGACGGCTGGAACAAGCGGGTGCTGCGCGACGCCACCCGCGGCCTGCTGCCCGAGTCGATCAACCGCCGCCGCAACAAGATCGGGTTCACGACGCCCCAGGTCGAGTGGTTCATGCGGCTGAAGAACCACTTCTACAACATCTTCCTCAGCGAGTCGTTCGCGAACCGGCCCTACGTGAACCAGAGCGAGGTCATCGCCGCGTTCGAGGGCTGGATCAAGGGCGCCAACGACGTCGACACGATGACCTTCTGGCGGCTGATCAACCTCGAGCTGTGGATGCGCGAGTTCATCGACGACCACGACGCGGATGCCGACGCGACGCTGGCCGAGCAGGCCGCACACGTCAAGACCGACTACGAGCCCAACGCGGGCCGGCCGCTCGACCTCACCACCTCGCTCGGCGAGCCGGTGCGGCGCTACCCGGTGCGCACCGAGCTGTTCAGTCGTGACGACGACCTCGACGCCAAGGTGCTCGAGTACGTCGACCGGTTCTTCGCCGGCCTGCCCTCCGCCGGCCCCGACCACGACGCCGCCACCCGCGGCCCCTGGTGGTTCTTCCTGTCCGAGAAGGTCGTCGCCATCACCCAGGGCCGGTCCTACTTCGTCTGGGACATCAAGGTGGGCCGCCCTGCGCGCGTCCTCTCGCGCTACGTCACGCGTACCCCGGCCGGCATCGGACTCGGCAGCCCCTTCACCATGCAGCTGGCGATCCAGGAGGCCGGCCTGCCGCGCGTCCTCTACGCCTCGGCGGGCGGGGCGGTCGGCAAGGTGCTGGGCCGCAAGGGCATGTTCTACGAGCTCGTCGGCAACGACATCAACGCCATCGACGGCCCCACCGAGTACAGCGCCTACCCGAGCAACGTCTCGGCCAAGCTGGCGCCCAAGGACCCGGATGCCGTCGCAGCGCGCCTGTCCGCCGCCATCCGCCAGCGGGTGCCCGAGCCGTGGCGCTCGACCTTCTGCGGCACGGTGATCATGGACGCCAACGACATCGGCAGGAACGTCCTCGGCTCAGACGTGCCGGGCGACTGGGCCCGCTTCGAGGAGATGTTCGCCGACAACCCGCTCGGCCAGGGCAGTGAGCAGACCCCGATGGCGATGGTCTTCCTGCGCAAGGACTGACCCCTCGGGTTCGGTGGCGCGAAAGCGGTCCTCGAAGCACTCCTGAGTCACGGAGTCCCGGAAACGGGGGTCGACCTCCTCGGCGACCGACAGGTCAGGTGGCGGTGTGCAGGTAGGCCGGCTCCTCGCCCTCGGCGGGCGGCTCCACCTTCTTGCTGCCGGTCCACAGCAGCCAGCCCAGGGCGCCGAGTGGCACCTCCATGAGGTGGGTGAAGACCGAGAAGAGCACCACGCCGGCGGCTGCCTCGGCCCGGTCGGCGCCCCAGGCCACGAGCACCGCAGAGGTCGCCGTCTCGGTGATGCCCATGCCGCCGGGGGTGATGCCCACGGCGGTGAGCAGCCGACCGATGGCGAAGGCCGCGAAGAGCAGGTTGAGCGGCAGGGTGACACCGGTGCTGCGCAGGATGAGCACGAACAGCACGTAGTAGGCGCCGAAGAAGCCGATCATGCCCAGCGTCATCGAGACCCACCCGGTGCTGACCACGTCGTTGATCCGGGCCCGGAGGTCGGTCACGAGCTCCTCGATGCTCGTCGGCGGCTGGGGCGCGGGCGCCTCGTGCCCTGCGGCCCTGGCCGCCACGGCGGCCGCCTGGTCCTTCGTGGCGCGACGCCGGCGGGTCAGCGGCCCGAGCAGCCAGTCGAGCCCGCGGCCGATCGCCTGCGCGGCACGCTCGCTCGCCATGATCGCGATGAAGGCTCCGAGGATGGCCAGGCCGGTGAACATGCCGGCGACGGCCAGGTCGGTGAGGGCACCCGGCAGGGTGACCCCGCCGAACCACAGCGCCCCGATGGCCACGACGGGCAGCGCGATGCGCGCCATCACGTTCCACACGCCGGTGACGATGACCGAGGTCGACGTGGCGCGGCGGGAGAAGCCCCACGACCGGCAGATGGCGTAGGTCGCGGCGAGCCCGACCGCCCCTCCGCCGGGCAGCAGGTTCGACACCGACGACCCGCAGAGGTTCACGATGAGCGCCTTGCCGTGCGAGAGCCCGTGCAGCGACCCGGTGAACGTGAACGTGTAGCTGTACAGGCCCAACAGCATCAGCGCCTGGAACCCGAGTGCGTGGGTGAGGGGGATGCTGCGGATGACGGTCCAGATGTCGGCCCACGAGGTCTTCGCGAAGTACGGCAGCCCCCAGATGAGCAGGGCAGCGGCCAGCCCCAGCCCGATGACGAGCTGCAGCACCTGCCGGGTGCGTGGGCTCATCGGCCCCCCTCGAAGATGTCGGTGCGCACCGGTTCGCCCGGCGCCAGGGCCGGGTCGCGGAACCATTCCCTCCCGAACACGAGATCGTAGACCGGTCGGGGGATGCGCAGGAAGGCCGCCAGGGTGCGGTCGCCGGTCTGGCCACCGGACCCGGCGGATGCCGCGCCCCCTCCGGTCGCCTGCGAGGCATGCGCCCGCATCGCCGCTCGCTTGGCACCGGCATACCGGCGCACGGTGATCCGGTGGGTGATCTCGGAGCGGGAGGAGAAGGCCCGCTCGAACGACGTCGGGTCGAACTCCTGCGGGAAGCGGTAGACCCGGCCGATGGCGCGCACGGCGCGCACGATGGTGTCGCGGGGCACGGTGGCCTCGAGCACCCGTGGGGTGCGCGCGATCTCGGCGGCGCGGGCGCCCACCTCGTGCACGCGCACGTGGTCGCGGTGGCCGTAGCCGCCCTGGGCGTCGTAGGACAGCAGCAGGTCGGCCCGCTCGGTGCGCAGGATCGCCGCGAGCCGCTCGGCGGCCTCCTCGACGGGCGCCCGGCAGAACCGGGTGACCCCGGGGGAGTCGGGCTCGGGCTCGGGGCCGCTGCCGCTGTCGGCGTAGCCCAGCCACTCGACGCGGGCGACGCCCAGGGCCTCGGCGGACGCTCGCGCCTCCTCCAGCCGGCGGTCACCGAGCTGCCCGTCGCTGCCCAGCTCGGCGGCCGCCAGGCCTGCCCCGCCGTCGGTCGCCAGCACCAGCACCACGCGATGGCCCTCCGCCGCGGCACGGGCCATCGTGCCGGCGGTGAGCAGGGCCTCGTCGTCGGGGTGGGCGTGGAAGGCCACGACGGTGGGGGACATCGTCGCCCATCCTCCCGCATGGCAGGCTGAGCCCTCGTGAAGGTCGCCATGCTCACGGACTGCTACCCGCCCCGGCTGGGTGGGATCGAGAGCCAGGTGCGCGACCTCTCCCGCCAGCTCGTCCGCGCGGGGCACCGGGTCGAGGTGTTCACGGCGACGGCCGGGCCGCACGGCGAGCGCGGCGGCCACACCTCCACCGGCGACGACGGCGTCACGGTGCACCGGCTCGCGATCCCGCTGCCGGGCGGAGTTCCGGTGAACCCGTTCGCTCCTCGCGAGGTGCGCCGGCGTCTCGTGGCGGGAGGGTTCGACGCTGCGCATGCCCACCTCGGTGTCGTGAGCCCGTTCGCCACCGACCTCGTGCCGGTGGCGCTCGACGCCGGGCTGCCCGTCACCGCCACCTTCCACTGCGTCATCGGGCGGTCGGCGCCGGCGTTCCGCACGCTCGGTCACCTGTCGCGCTGGGCCGGGCGTGGCGTGGCGCTCAACGCGGTGTCCACGATGGCGGCCGCCCGGGTGTCCACTGCCGCGCGGGGTGCGGTCGTCGAGGTCGTGCCCAACGGCGTGGATGCCGCGTGGTGGCGCCCGGTGACCGAGCGCGCGCAGACGGGCAGCCGGCATCCGGTGCAGGTCGTGTCGGCGATGCGGCTGGTGTCGCGCAAGCGCCCCCTGGCCACGCTGGAGGTGTTGCACCGGGCGCGGGCGGTGCTCGACCCGGCCGTCCCACTGCACGCGACGATCGTGGGTGAGGGCCCGCAGCGCCGGCTGATGGAGCGCCGCCTGCGCACGCTCGGGCTGGACTGGGTCGAGCTGCCCGGGCGGGTCGGCAAGGAGGAGCTGCGCCGGCTGCACCACGGGGCCGACGTCTACCTCACCGCGGCGCGGCTCGAGGCCTTCGGCATCGCACCACTGGAGGCGCGGGCCGCCGCGGTGCCGGTGGTGGCCCGGCGAGGCACCGGGGTCGACGACTTCGTCGAGGACGGCGTCGACGGCCTGCTCGCGGAGGGCGACGGGCCGCTCGCACTGGCCCTCGCCCGGCTCGCCGGTGACGACGCGCTGCGCGCCCGGATGCGCGCTCACCTGCTGGCCACCCCGCCCGCGCAGGACTGGGGCGGCGTGCTGGCGGCCACCCTCGCCGAGTACGACCGCGCCGGGGTGCGCGCCTCGTGATCACCGTCGTCGGTACCCAGGACGGTGAGGTCGTCACCCGGTTCGCGCTCGCGCACGGTGAGGACCCTGCGGTGGGCCTGGCGGTGCGCGGCTGGCCGGGCACCGTCGTCGGGGTCGAGGGCGTGCTGGGCGACCTCACCCTGCGGTATGCCGTGCAGCCGGCGCCACCGGTCGACCCGCCGCTCGGCCCGGAGGGGCCGGGGCTCACGGATGCCGAGCGGCGGGGGGTCGACCCGCACCAGCGCGTCGCGGCCTACGCCGTCGTCGTGGCCGACGGACAGCTGTTGCTGACCCAGCTGGCCGGCTACACGGGCGCGGCCGGCCGGTGGAACCTGCCCGGTGGTGGGCTCGACCCCGGGGAGTCGCCCACCGACGGGGTGGTGCGGGAGGTGGCCGAGGAGACCGGCCAGGTCGTGGACGAGGTGCGGCTGGTCGACGTGATGACCCAGCACTGGGTCGGTCGCTCGCCCCGCGGGCTCGAGGACTACCACGCGGTGCGGCTGCTGCACACGGCCCGCTGCCTGCGGCCGACCCGCCCCGTCGTGCACGACGTGGGCGGGTCGACGTCCGACGCGCGGTGGGTGCCGCTGGACGACCTGGGGTCGGTGGCCGTCGTGGCGAGCGTCGGTGCTGCGCTGCGCGCGGCGGGGCTCGCCTGACGACACCGGAGCACTCAGGCGCGGGTGTCGCGGCTGTCGCGGCTGTCGCGGCTGCGGCTGCTGCGCAGGCCGATGGCTCCGACCAGCAGCACGACCAGGCCGGCGGCCACCACGCTCCACGGGCCGAGGTCGCCCCACGGCAGCGTGATGTCGGTGAGCTCGCCGACGAGCACGCTGCCCGCCACGAGCAGGCCGAGCAGGCCGAGCACGAGGGCGAACGGGGCCGGGCCGGTGAGCCACTGCGGCTCGGGTGGGCTGGCCGGTGCCGGGATCCGCGGTGCCGCGGGCACCGCTGCGGTCGCGGTCAGGGTGTCACCAGCGGCGGTGGCACCGGAGCCGGCCGCGGGGGTGTCCGTGATCGGCAGGGCCGTGGTGCGCCCGTCGTCGGGGAACATCTGGTCGGCCAGGCTGTCGCCGGGCTCGGAGGCCAGGGCCGCCGGCGTGAGGTCCGAGGGCTCCTGGGCGTGCGCAGCGTCCGGCGTGTCGGGGGTGGGAGTGGTCGGGGTGTTCATGTCACTGCTCCTGGATGGTGATCTGGCCGAGGCCGAGCTCGGCGTCGACGACGACCTGCACGGGCTGTTCCCCGATGAGGGTGGAGGTGCTGCGGTCGCTGCCGCTGGTGTCGTTGCCGTTGACCCCACCGCGGTGGGTGATGTCGCCGAAGCCGACGCTGGCGTCGACCCTGGTGTCGAGGCCGTCGGGCACGAGGATGGTGAGGTCGCCGGCGCCCATCTGGACCGTGATCCTCTGCGGTGTCGGGGACACCGTGGCCGAGTCGAGCTGACGCAGGTCGAGGGTGGCTTCGCCGGCCCCCAGCTCGTAGGTGGTGTCACCACTCGTGGGCACCGGCACCCAGGTGCGGTCGCCGACGCCGTCCCCGACGTCGACGCGCGAGGCGGCCGAGGCGCTGACGAGCAGCAGGGCGAGGCACACGACGAGGAACCCGCTGAAGCCGGAGGCCCGGCCCCGCAGCCCGAGGGTGAGCACGACGACCGACACGCCGGTCAGGGCGATGAGGAGCCCGAGGGTGGCCGAGCTGCCCGGGAAGCCGAGCGGGCCGTCCAGCGCTGCGCCGAGGCCGATGCCGACGAGGGCGATGCCGAGCGAGACCAGCCCGACGAAGGCGCTGGGGCGGCGGCGACGAGGACGCGGCGGCGGAGGGGGGCCGACCGGGCCGACCGGGCGCGGCGGGGCGGGCGGGGTGGGCCGGCCACCGTACGGGCCGGAGGGCCCGCCGGCCGGGGGGCCGCCGTAGGTGCCGGGCTGGGGGGCGCGGTAGGCGCCCGGCTGGCCGCCGGCATACGGCGGTGGCGCGGTCTGGGCCGGGGCGCTCGCCATCGGCGGCGCGGCGTAGATGGGGGTGGCGGACATGGCCTCTCCTGACGGGGGCGGGGTGGCGCCCTGCGGCGCCGGGGGGACGGGGGCGCCGTAGGGCGCGGGCGGGACGGGAGTGCCGTAGGGCGGCGGCGGGGCGACCACACTGCCGTAGCCGGTCGGCGGCGCGCTGCCGTTGCGGCGGGCCAGCACCAGCCAGGCGACCGCCGCCACCGGGATGAGCCACAGTGGCGCGAACCAGCCGTTGCCGTTGCCGATCGAGAACACCCCACCGAGCACCAGGAAGGCGGCGAGCACGAGCAGCGCGATCGGGCCGGCGTCGCCCTGGCGCACCGCACGCTCGGCGAGGATGTCGCCCTGCCGGTCGGGCAGGAGCAGCCAGAGGATGACGTAGGCGGTGAGGCCGATGCCGCCGAGGAAGGCGAGCACGACCGCCGCGGCCCGGATGAGCACCGGGTCGACGCCGAAGCGCTGGGCCAGGCCCGTGCAGACACCGCCGAACCAGCGGCCGTCGGTGTCGCGGGAGTAGCCGCTGCTGCGCAGCCGGGCGAAGCTGTCGTCGAGGAAGGACGTGCTCGGTGGCGGCACGCTCTGGGTGGGGTTCTCGGTCATGGCTCCAGCGTGGTCCGGCGACGGGGCGCTCGCCATGAGGGTCGACCCTGACGCCCCCCTGAGCCGACCCCGGGACCGGCCCTACGCACCCGGCACGTAGGTCAGGATGGGGGGGTGCCCACGCCCTACGAACCTGCAGCCGCGCACCCGCGCCCGGTGACCGACGGTGGTCCCGACGCCGGTGGCGCAGCCGGGATGCCGTCGGCGTACGGCTACGACCACCCGCCGGTCCGCGCGCCTCGACCCCCGCTCGTGCGGTCACGCTCACGTGGCTGGACCCCGGGGGTCTGCGGCGCCGTGGCGCGCCACCTGGGCGTCTCCCGCCGCAGCGTGCGCATCACCTTTCTCGTGCTCACCCTCGCCGGCGGCGCCGGCCTCGCCGCCTACGTGTTCCTCTGGGCCCTCACCCCCGAGGGTGACCTCGACCTCGACCCGTCGCAGGTGCCCGACCAGGGCACGCCACCGGAACGCCGGCAGTGGGGGCTGGTGCTCGTCGTCGGCGGCCTGCTGGTGGTCGGCGGCGCCGTGCTGCTCACCCCGGTGCTCGGCGGCGGGGTCATCGGCACCCTCCTGGTGCCCGTGTTCACCATCGCGGTGGGGGCCATCGTCGCGTGGTCCAACCTCGACGACGCCCAGCGCTCGCGGTGGCTGGGCTCCGGCGAGGGGCGCTACGGCTGGATGCGGGTGGCGCTGGGCGTCGGGCTGGCCGTGGCCGGCATCCTCGTGATCGTCACGCGCGGCGAGTCGATCTCCGCCGTCTGGGACGCCCTGCTCGCCGCCGTCGCCGTGCTCGTCGGGGCCCTGATCATCGCCGCCCCCTGGGCGCTGCGGCTGTGGGGCGACCTGCGCCGGGAGCAGGTGGCCGCCGCCCGCGCCACCGAGCGGGCCGACATCGCGGCGCACCTGCACGACTCGGTGCTGCAGACCCTCGCCCTCATCCAGCGCCAGTCGCACGACAGCGCCGCCGTCACCCGGCTGGCCCGGGCCCAGGAGCGTGAGCTGCGCTCGTGGCTGTACGCCGGGCCGCAGGGCTCGCAGTCGACGCTCGCCGCGGCGGTCACCGAGGTCGCCCACGACGTCGAGGACCTGCACGGCGTGGCCATCGACCTCGTCGTGACCGGAGACCGCCCCTACGAGCCGCACGGTGCGGCACTGGCCCAGGCGATGCGCGAGGCGCTGCTCAACGCGGTGCGGCACGGGGGCGTCCCGGTCACGGCCTACGTCGAGATCGGGCCCACCGGGGTCGAGGCGTTCGTGCGCGACCGCGGCGACGGCTTCGACCTCGACACCGTGCCCGACGACCGGCTCGGCGTGCGCCAGTCGATCCTGGGGCGGATGGAGCGGCACGGGGGCACCGCACGCGTTCGGCGCCGCGACGACGGAACCGAGGTGGAGCTGACGCTGCCACCCATCGAAGGAGGAACGTCATGAGCCAACCGACCCCGACCGCAGGTGGGAAGCCCGGACCCGTGCGCGTGGTGCTCGTCGACGACCACCGGATGTTCCGCACCGGGGTGCGCGCCGAGCTGACCGACGCGATGGCCGCCAGCGGGATCCCGGTGTGCGAGTTCGTCGGTGAGGCGCCCGACGTCGACACCGCGGTCGCCGTGATCCGGGCCGAGCAGCCCGACGTCGTCCTCCTCGACGTGCACCTTCCCGGCGGCAACGGCAACGGCGGGGTCGACGTCATCCACGGCTGCTTCGGCGTGCAGGCCCGCTCGGGCGCACCGGTGCGCTTCCTGGCCCTGTCGGTCTCGGATGCCGCGGAGGACGTCATCGCGGTCATCCGCGCGGGGGCGCGTGGTTACGTCACCAAGACGATCGGCGCCCGCGACCTGATCACCGCCATCCGCCGGGTCGCCGACGGGGATGCCGTGTTCTCGCCACGGCTCGCCGGGTTCGTGCTCGACGCCTTCGGCGCTGCCGCGGGTGAGATCGCCGAGGTCGACGAGGAGCTCGACCGGCTCTCGGCGCGCGAGCGCGAGGTGATGCGGCTGATCGCCCGCGGCTACCAGTACAAGGAGGTCGCCAAGGAGCTGTTCATCTCGGTCAAGACGGTCGAGACCCACGTCTCCTCGGTGCTGCGCAAGCTCCAGCTCTCCTCGCGCCACGAGCTCACCGCCTGGGCGATGGGTCGCCGCCTGCTCTGAACAGGCCCGCCCCTAGGGTGTGCCCATGGAATTCCTGCAGAACGTGCTCGTCGTCCTCCACCTGCTCGGCATGGCCGCGATCATCGGAAGCGCGCTGTTCGTGGCGCGCGGCGCGGTGACCCCCGCCCTGGTCTGGGGTGCGCGCGCGCAGCTCGTCACCGGCATCCTCCTCGTCGGCCTCGTGCAGGCCAACGAGCCCGACGAGGTCAACAACACCAAGTTCGGAGTCAAGCTGGCCATCGCCATCGCGGTGGTGGCCTGCGCCGAGATCGCGGCAGCCAAGGAGCGCAAGGGCCAGGGCGCCCGCCCGCAGCTCGTCACCGCAGCCGGGGTGCTCGCCCTCGTCAACGTGCTCGTCGCCGTGCTCTGGACCGCGGGCTGACCCACGTCCCACCACCTGACCGGTATCGATCCTCCCCGCCCAGGCCTTCCCGGCCCGCCCCGGTCAGGGAATGAGGAGCAGCTTGCCCTGGGTGCGCCGGCCCTCGAGGTCGGTGTAGGCCGTCGCCGCCTCGGCGAGCGGGTAGCGCCCGCCGATGGCCACCTGCAGGCTGCCGTCGGCCACCGCGCCGAGCACCTCCCCGGCCCGCCACTGCAGCTCCTCGGGCGTGGCGAGGTGGTGGGCGAGCATGGGCCGCGTCAGGAAGAGCGACCCGCCCGCATTGAGCCGCTGGATGTCGAACGGCGGCACCTGCCCGCTCGCGGCGCCGAACAGCGCGAGCATCCCGCGCGGCCGCAGGGAGGCGAGCGAGGCGTCGAAGGTGTCCTTGCCGACGCCGTCGTAGGCGACGTCGACCCCGCGCCCGCCGGTGAGCCGCCGCACCTCCTGGGCCAGGTCGTCGACCTCGCGGTAGTCGATGACGTGCTCGGCCCCGAGCGCCCGGGCCGTCTCGCACTTGGCCGGCCCGCCGGCCGTGGCCACCACCGACCCGCCGCGTGCCCGCACCAGCTGCACGAGCAGCTGCCCGACCCCACCGGCCGCCGCGTGCACCAGCGCCACGTCACCGGGCTGCACGGCGTGCGTGCTGGTGGTGAGGTAGTGCGCCGTGAGGCCCTGGAGCATCACCGCCGCCGCGGTCTCGAGGTCGACCGCGTCGGGCACCAGCACCAGCCCGGATGCCGGCAGCGCGGCGAAGCGGGCGGCGCTGCCCAGCGACTGCGCCCAGGCCACCCGGTCGCCGGGGTGGAGGGTCTCGACGCCCTCACCGGCCGCCACGACGGTGCCGGCGCCCTCGTTGCCCCCCACGAAGGGCGGCTTCGTCGGGTAGACGCCCTCGCGCTGGTAGACGTCGAGGAAGTTGACTCCCGCGGCGGCGACCTCCACGAGCACCTGACCCGGCCCGGCATCCGGCGCCGGGCGGTCCTCCACGGCGAGTACGTCGATGCCCCCGTGGGCCGTGACGACGAGGGCGGGGCCGGTGGTGTCGGTCATCCGGCCAGCCTAGGACGCGGCGGAGGCAGCCGGTGGCTCACCCCCTCGTCGGCACCCAGTAGCGCTTCTTGTCGCCGCGCACGTCCTCGAGCACACCGCCGTTGGCCTCGATGACCCGGGCCGAGGCGACGTTGTCCAGGTCGCAGGTCAGCAGGGCCGGGTCGATGCCGAGGGCCGCCGCGTGGGGGAGCACGAGGCGGAGCGCCTCCGTGGCCACGCCACGGCGTCGGGCACTCGGCCGCACCGAGTAGCCGATGTGGCCGCCGACCTCGAGCAGGAACGGCGTCAGCCCGTGCCGCACCGCGATCGAGCCGAGGTAGGTCGAGGGGTCGGCGTCGTCGACCACCCAGTAGAAGGTCGCGGGCACGTGACCGGTCGGGCGGGGCGAGTCGTCGCGGGCCCGGTCGAGGCGCCACCGCACGAACCGAGCGAAGCCGTCGGGCGTCTCGAGCTCCTCGCGGGTCCAGGCCACTCCCGGGTAGCCGCCGTCGTCAGCGGGCTCGACCCAGTCGCCGTCGCCGTCGCGCTGGGCGCCGCCGAACTCGTCGTGCGCCTCGAGGTAGCTGCGGTGCACACGGAGGTGGGGGCGGTCGAGGCGGATCATCCTGCGACGCTAGGCGACCCGGGCCGCTGAGGCGACCGGATCACCCGGCAGCTACCCGGCACGCAGCGACAGCAGCACGTCGTCGAGCATCGCCGGGGTGAGGCGCCCGGTGAAGGTGTTGTGCGGGCTCACGTGGTAGCAGCCGACGAGTCGGATGCCGTGCCCCTCCGGCGTCGTCAGCGTCACCTCGACGGCGTGGCCGAAGCGTGGCTTGGGGCGTGGCACGTCCCAGCCGAGCCCACGGGCGGCCGCGAGCGCGGCATCCCAGCCGATCGCGCCCAGGCACAGGATCGCCCGCAGCCGGGGGGTCGACAGGGCGAGGTCGCGCTCGAGCCAGGCGGAGCAGGTGGCCCGCTCCGCCGGGGTGGGCTTGTTCGCCGGCGGTGCGCAGCGCACCGCGGCGACGATGCGGATGCCGGTGAGCGACTGCCCGTCGCCGGCGGCGACCGACGTCGGGAGTGCCGCGAACCCGGTGCGGTGCAGGGCGGCATACAGCACGTCACCCGAGGAGTCGCCGGTGAACATCCGCCCCGTGCGGTTGGTGCCGTTCGCGGCCGGTGCGAGCCCCACCAGCAGCACCTCGGCATCGGGGTCGCCGAACGACGGACCCGGCCGCCCCCAGTACGGCTGGTCGGCGAAGGACGCACGTCGCCCCGACCGCGCGACGTCCTCACGCCACCGCACCAGGCGAGGACAGGCTCGGCACACCGAGATCCGTGCCTGCAGCTCGGGGATGCCGGTTGCTGCCGCGGCGAGCCGACGCACCGCCGCAGGGGTCTGGGCCACCGGAGTCGAGGCGTCGGCGGGGTCGCCCGGCCACCCACTCCCGGCAGGCACCGGTGAGGCGAACAGCTCTCCGGTGACCGGGTGCGGGTCGAGGGGGTCCATGGGGCCACGCTAGGGGAGGATGCGGTGGTGGCACTCGTGACGGTGGTCGGTGGTGGCGTCATCGGGCTGACGTCGGCGCTCGGGCTGGCGCGGGCCGGCCACACGGTGCGCTGCGTGCGCGACGAACCGGTGGCCGACACCACCTCGGCGGTGGCGGGCGGCCTGTGGTTCCCCTACCACGTCGAACCGCGCGACCGGGTGCTCGAGTGGGGCCGGGTGGCCCTCGAGCGGTTCACCGACCTGGCTCGGGACCCCGGCGCGGGGGTGGCCCTGCGCGAGGGCGTGGTCGTCGAACGCGGCGCCGCCGACCGCTGGTGGGCCGCCGCCGTCCCCGGGTGGCGCGAGGCGCGCCCGCACGAGCTGCCGGGAGGTGCGCCCGCGGGAGTGGTGGCGACCGTGCCGCTGGTCACCATGCCGGTGTTCCTGCCGTGGCTCGAGGCCCGGTGTGTGGATGCCGGGGTCGAGCTCGTCCGGGGCTGGGTGAGCGACCTGGCCGAGGTTCCCGGTGACGTCGTCGTCCTTGCCGCGGGACTGCGCTCGGGCACGCTGGTCGACGACCACGCCGGCACGCCGTCGCGCGGCCAGGTGGCGCTGCTGGCCAACCCCGGCCTGACCCACTGGCTCGTCGACGACGAGCACCCCGACGGCATGGTCTACGTGCTGCCGCACCCCGACTGGGTGGTCTGCGGCGGGACCGACGTCGCCGGGTCGTGGCACGCCGAGCCCGACCGGCACGTGCACGACGCGATCCTGCGCCGGGTCCGGGCCGTGGTGCCCGCCCTGGCCCACGCCGAGGTGCTCGGGGCCAGGGTGGGGCTGCGGCCGGTCGCGCCCGAGGTGCGCCTCGCGGCATCCGAGGTGGGTGGGCGACCGGTGGTGACCAGCTACGGCCACGGCGGCGCGGGCGTCACGCTGTCGTGGGGGTGCGCCGACGAGGTCGTCCGACTCGTCGGCCGGGCCACCGCCTGACCCCACCGCCGGCTTCGGGCCCGGGAGGGGTGTCGAAGGCGCGAGTCTCCGCGCGGCCAGCACCCGGTTGTCCTCCCAGGGAGGGTCGCCACGAAGTCAGGGGCACTTCGCGGGCTCCGGAGGTTCTCGCCGAGTCAGGGGCGTATACGGCCCTGACTGCGCGAAGTGCTCCTGACTTCGCAAGAGCTCAGGCGTCGGATGCCGGCCGCGAGCGACCCGCCTTCGTCTCGCCGCGGCGCTTCTTGGCCGAGAGCCGACGCTCCTTGCTCCCACGGGTCGGCCTCGTGGCGCGGCGTGGAGCCGGCGGGGGAGCCATCGCGTCGCGCAGCAGCTCGGCCATCCGCTCCCGCGCCGCGACCCGGTTGCGGCGCTGCTGGCGGTGCTCGGAGGCGGCCACGACGAGCAGCCGCCCGCCCACCAGCCGCGAGTCGAGCACGCGCAGCACCCGGGCGCGCTGGGTGTCGGTGAACCCGCCGAACGCCATCACGTCGAGCTCGACCTCGACCCGGCTGTCCGCCGTGTTGACGCCCTGGCCACCAGGCCCCGACGACCGCGAGAACCGCTCGACGAGCTCGCCGGCCGGCACCGTCAGTCCGTGGGGCACCCCGGGGCCGGGCGGCACGACGAGGTCCACTAGGGCTTCCCCGTGTCGTCCTCGGGCTCGGGTGGCGCCTCTGCGCCTGCGGCCTCGTCGCGCTCGGCCCACTCCAGGAGGGGAGCGATGTCGAAGACCGCCTCGTCGATGCCGGCGTGCAGGTCACCCAGCTCGGCATACCGCTGCGGCACCGTCGCGATGGTGAGGTCGTTCGGCTCGACGTCGTCGAGCTCGTCCCAGCGGAAGGGTGTCGAGACGGTGCCGATCTGGTTGCCGCGCACCGAGTAGGCGGCGGCGATGGTGTGGTCGCGGGCGTTCTGGTTGTAGTCCACGAACACCGCCTCCGGGTCGCGGTCCTTGCGCCACCAGGTGGTGGTCACGTCGTCGGGGATGCGGCGCTCCACCTCTCGCGCGAACGCCAGGGCCGCCCGGCGCACGTCGCCGAACCCGCGGTCGGGCGCGATCCGCACGTAGACGTGCAGTCCGTGGCCGCCGCTCGTCTTCGGCCACCCCACCGCGCCCAGCTCGTCGAGCACCTCGTGCGTCACCTGCGCGGCCCGGCGCACCCTCGAGAACGGCGCGTCCGGCATCGGGTCGAGGTCGATGCGCCACTCGTCGGGCTTCTCGGTGTCGGCCCGCCGGCTGTTCCACGGGTGGAACTCGACGGTGCTCATCTGCACCGCCCACGCGACGTCGGCCAGCCGGGTCACGCACAGCTCGTCGGCGTGCAGGCCGTAGCGGGGGAAGTGCAGGCGCACCGTCTCGACCCAGGGTGGTGCCCCTCGCGGCAGCCGCTTCTGGTGCACCTTCGCCCCCGAGACGCCGTCGGGGAAGCGGTGCAGCATGCAGGGCCGCTCGCGCAGCGCGTTGACGATGCCGTCACCGACCGACAGGTAGTAGTTGACCAGGTCGAGCTTGGTCTCGCCCCGGGCCGCGAAGTAGACGCGCTGGGGGCTCGAGACCCGCACGTCGAAGCCGTCGACGTCGAGCACGACCGGTTCACCGAACTCACCCTTGCGCGAGGCCATGGACGACACCGTATGCCGTGGGGCGGGCCGGGGTCGCTCGCGCGGCCACCTGGAACCGGACACGACTGGACCGGCGCGCTGTGCCCGGTGGGCGGGCGGGGTCGGCGGCTCAACGTAGGGTTGACCCCGACATGAGCACCCTCTTCGACGGCCTCGACTTCGGCGACCCGGGCCACGAGCCGCACGTGGATCCCGCCACCCACGCCAGCGCCCACGCGGCGCTGGTCAACGCCGCGGGGGTGCCCACCTGGGCGGAGGCCGCCGCCGCGGGGCTCGGCCCCGATGGCGGCCCGGGCGCGAGCCGGCCGGGCGCCGACCCGGAGGAGCTGCTCGTCGGGCTCAACCCCCAGCAGCGCGAGGCCGTGCTGCACGAGGGCGGCCCGCTGCTCATCGTCGCGGGCGCCGGCTCCGGCAAGACCCGGGTGCTCGCCCACCGCATCGCCCACCTCCTGGCCGCGCGTGGCGTGCAGCCGGGCCAGGTGCTCGCCATCACCTTCACCAACAAGGCGGCCGCCGAGATGCGCGAGCGGGTGACCGGCCTGGTCGGCCCCCGCGCCAAGGCGATGTGGGTGATGACCTTCCACAGCGCCTGCGTGCGCATCCTGCGCCGGGAGGCCGACAAGGTGGGCCTGCGCTCGACCTTCTCGATCTACGACGCCGCCGACAGCCAGCGGCTGATGTCGATGGTCATCCGCGACATGGACCTCGACCCCAAGCGCTACAACCCCCGGTCGTTCAGCCACCAGGTGAGCAACCTCAAGAACGAGCTCATCGACGAGGAGACCTACGCGAGCCGGGTCGGTGAGGCGAGCCCGCACCAGGAGCAGGTGCTCGCCGAGGCCTACACGGCCTACCAGCGCAGGCTGCGCCAGGCCAACGCCATGGACTTCGACGACCTGATCATGACCACGGTGCACATGTTCCAGGCCTTCCCCGACGTCGCCGAGCACTACCGGCGGCGGTTCCGGCACGTCATGGTCGACGAGTACCAGGACACCAACCACGCCCAGTACCAGCTGGTGCGCGAGCTGGTGGGCCGGCCCGAGACGCGCAGCGAGCACGGCGTCGAGCCGAGCGAGCTGGTCGTCGTCGGCGACGCCGACCAGTCGATCTACGCCTTCCGCGGCGCCACCATCCGCAACATCGAGGAGTTCGAGCAGGACTACCCCGACGCCCGCACCATCCTGCTCGAGCAGAACTACCGCTCCACCCAGACCATCCTGCGCGCCGCCAACTCGGTCATCGCCCGCAACGAGGGCCGGCGCAAGAAGAACCTGTGGAGCGAGACCGGCGACGGCGCCGTCATCATCGGCTACGTCGGCGACAACGAGCACGACGAGGCGTCGTTCGTCGCCCGCTCGATCGACCGGCTCGGCGACGAGCACGGGGTGCGGCCCGGTGACGTCGCGGTGTTCTACCGCACCAACGCCCAGTCCCGAGCCCTCGAAGAGGTGTTCGTGCGCGTCGGCCTGCCCTACAAGGTGGTCGGTGGCACGCGGTTCTACGAGCGGCGCGAGGTCAAGGACGCCCTGGCCTACCTGCGCGTGCTGTCCAACCCCAGCGACACGGTCAACCTGCGGCGCATCGTCAACGTGCCCAAGCGGGGCATCGGCGACCGCGCCGAGGCCTGCATCGGCGCGCTCGCCGAGCGCGAGCGCATCCCCTTCGTCGCCGCCCTGGGCCGCCCTGAGGACGCCCCCGGCATCGCCACCCGCTCGGTGGCGGCGATCAAGGGCTTCACCACCCTGCTCGAGGACCTCGGCCGGGTCCGCGACGACGAGGATGCCGGGGTGTCCGACCTGCTCGAGGCCGTGCTCGACCGCTCGGGCTACCTCACCGAGCTGCGGGCCAGCCACGACCCCCAGGACGAGACGCGCGTCGAGAACCTCGCCGAGCTGGTCGCCGTCGCCCGCGAGTTCGACGAGGAGCGCCGCGAGACCGGTGAGGTGATCAGCCTCGAGGACTTCCTCGAGCGCGTCTCGCTGGTGGCTGACGCCGACGAGATCCCCGACACCGAGGAGGCCGAGCAGGCCGGTGTCGTCACGCTGATGACTCTGCACACCGCCAAGGGGCTCGAGTTCCCCGTCGTCTTCCTCACCGGCCTGGAGGACGGCACCTTCCCGCACCTGCGCAGCCTGGGTGACGCCAAGGAGCTCGAGGAGGAGCGTCGGCTCGCCTACGTGGGGATCACTCGGGCTCGCGAGCGGCTGCACATCTCGCGTGCCGCGGTCCGGTCTGCGTGGGGCGCACCGCAGTACAACCCGCCGTCACGGTTCCTCGACGAGATCCCTGCCGAGCTGGTGCAGTGGGAGCGCGAGCTCTCGGGTGCCGCCGCCATCGGTCGGCGCGACCAGCGCCCTGCTGTCGCCACCCTGGCCAATCGCCCGGGAGTGCGGTCGCCCGGCAACCGGCCGGTCATCCCGCTCTCGCCCGGCGACCGGGTCACCCACGACAGCTACGGTCTCGGCACGGTGGTGCGCACGCTCGGTGAGGGCGACAAGACACAGGCCGAGGTCGACTTCGGCGGTGAGCTCGGGGTCAAGCGGTTCGTCCTGCGGTTCGCACCGCTCGAGAAGCTCTGACCCCGGAGGGCGTCAGCCGAGCCCGTGCCGCTTGAGCCAGGCGATCGGGTCGACCGGGATGTCCTGCCTGGTCGTCTTCTGCATCTCGAAGTGCAGGTGCGACCCGAAGGAGTGGCCGGTGTTGCCCACCCGCCCGACGAGCTCGCCGGGGCGCACGGTGTCGCCCTTCTGGGCCAACCGCTTGCTGAGGTGGCCGTACCAGGAGATCGAGCCGTCCCAGTACTTGATCTCGAGCTTGTTGCCGAAGCTGGAGTCGTAGAACGACCCGATGACGGTGCCCTTGGACAAGGCGTAGACCGGGGTGCCGGTGGAGGCACCGAGGTCGATGCCGTCGTGCGACGCGCCCCAGCGAGCCCCGAAGTCGGAGGTGATGTGCCAGGTGTGGATGGGTCGCACCCAGCGCTTGGCCTGGCGCTCGGCCTTGGCCCTGGCGGCGGCCGCCTTGACCTTGGCGGCGGCCTGGCGCTGGGCGCTGCGCGCCGCGCGGGCCGCCTGCTCGTTGCGGCCCTGCAGGGCGGCGGCCTGGACCGACGCGGCATGGCGCCGCTGCGCGAGGTCGCTCGCCATCGCCTCGTCGGAGACCTGCTCGGTGAGGGCCACGGCGCTCTGGGTGCGGTCGAGCGCCAGGGCCGGCGGCTGCGGCGTGGGATGCACGACGCTCGCCCCGGTTGCCGTCACCACGAGCGCCGCGGCCGCCGCGGTGGGCAGCACGAAGCTGGAGGAGAACGCTCGGGGCAGACGGGCACGACGAGTCCGGACGCGGTGACGTCCGCCGTAGTGCCGCCCTCGGTAGGACGAAGAACTCACGCGGGGATGACCTCAGGGGGGATGGACGGGGCTACCACCACCGTAGCGTGACCGTTCCGTGACAACCCAATCCCCGGAGGGAACCTGTGGACAACTCTGCCCCTGAGGACGCCGAAAACAGCCCATACCCGCACGGCTCGCCCCGAACCCGGTGACAGACCTCACATCCGGTGCCCCGACGTCGGGGCACCGGCCAACCCTATTCGTCGCGCGCCAGCGGCGTGACGCCCGAGGTCACCGTGCCACCCTGCTCGTCGAGGTGGGCCAGGGCGCTGGAGATGCCGTGCACGACCTCGCGCAGCATCGGCAGGCTCAGGTGCCCCGCCGCGTGCAACCTGATGTTGCGCGCGCCGAGGTCTGGGTGCCGCAGTGCGGCGTTGCGCTGGGGCTGGATGGCCCAGTCGTTGTCGGACCAGTAGGTGATGAACCGGGTGCGGCAGCCCCGCACCGGCCGGTCGAGCTCACGCATCAGGTGGCTGCCGGGCCGCATCTGCTGCATCAGCGTGGTCGGCACCGCGTAGGCGGCGTAGCTGCCCTCGTGCGGGGTGCCGAGCGTGATGAGGGTGTGCACCCGCGCGTCGCCCCCGAGCCGGGTGACGTAGTAGCGGGCGATGAGGCCGCCGAGGCTGTGCCCGATGATGTGGATCCGCTCGAAGCCGGTCTCCTCGACGACCCGCTCCACCTCCGCGGCCAGGCCCGCCGCGGCGGCGCGCACGTCGTTGGCAACGGTGAGGTAGTTGATCGCGAAGACGTTGGAGAAGCCCCGCCGGGTGAGCCCGCGCCGCAGGAGCGTGAAGATCGAGCGGTTGCTGACGATGCCGTGCACCAGCAGGATCGGCGTGCCCGCGGCCTCGACGTTGGACACCAGCAGCCCGCGCTGCACGGGCGGCAGGTGCTCGAGGCGGTAGGCACGCTCGGCCCGCGCGCCGCGACCGCCCACCAGGCCCAGCGGCCAGGTCGCGACGTGGGCAGCCAGCCAGACCGACTCGACGGCGTTGCCGGCCAGCACTGCCGGGTCCAGCAGCCGAAGGGCGGCCGACGCCAGCCCACCCGCACGCCGGACCACCGAGACCTGCGTCGGTGCAGGGTGCTCGGCGGGGGGTACCGCGCTCGGCAGCGGAAGCGTCACCATGGCCCCGCCACTGTAGGGCCGGGCCCGCTCCTCCACCCCGCACTCCGAGCAGGTGGTCACCATGCGGTCCGGGAAGTCGCCGCCTCGGCCCCACCGAATCTCGCGTTCGGCGCGCGTCGGGGCACTCCCTCCCGCACCATTGACCTGCCGCGACCACGCGGCGCCCGTCCTTCGAGGAGTCCCATGTCGACACGTCACCTTCCCGGAGTCGCCCTCGCCGTCACGGTCGCCGCCGTGGCCGCGTCCGTGACCGGCGCGTCCGGAGCCGTCGCAGCACCCGGGGGCAACGCCGCCCTCAAGGCCGCCGAGCAGTCCGCGGCGGGCGCCACCGGCGACGACCTCGGCCTGCCGGCCGACCAGTCGCTCATCGTGCGCTCGGTGGTCACCGACCGCGACGGCACGCGCCACGTGCGCTACGACCGCACGGTCGACGGCCTGCCCGTCGTGGGCGGTGACCTCGTCGTCGCCAAGGGCACCGACGGCACCGTCAAGGACAGCCACTGGAACCGCGGCAAGGCCGTCTCGCCGGCCACCACGAAGGCCTCGGTGAGCAGGGCGGCCGCGAGTGCGACCGCGGCGAGGTCCGCCGCATACCCGGTGGACTCCAGCGCCGCCGCCCTCGTGGTGTACGCCAGCTCCGGCACCCCCCGCCTGGCGTGGCAGGTGACGACCACCGGCATCCGCGCCAGCCAGACCCCCAGCAAGCTCAGGACCTGGGTCGACGCCCGCACCGGGAAGGTCATCGACTCGGTCGAGACGATCGAGGAGGGCACGGGCAACACCCAGTACTCCGGCGTCGTCACGCTGAACACCATCGGCGCCGCGCCGAGCTTCCAGCTCAAGGATGCCGTCGGCAACTTCACCACCGACCTCAACAGCGCCACCTCCGGCCCCGGCACGCTGTTCGTCGACGCCGACAACACCTGGGGCACCGGGATCGCGGGTGTGTCCGGCGCGGCCCGCCAGACCGCTGCGGCCGACGCCCAGTGGGGCGCCCAGAAGACCTTCCAGTACTACTCCTCCACGCACAACCGCGCCGGCATCTGGAACACGGGCGCGGGCGCCCCGAGCCGGGTGCACTACGGCAGCGGCTACAACAACGCCTTCTGGGACGGCACCCAGATGACCTACGGCGACGGCACCGGCAACGCCCGGCCGTTGACCTCCATCGACGTCGCCGGCCACGAGATGAGCCACGGGGTCACCGAGAACACTGCCAACCTGGCCTACCGCGGTGAGTCCGGCGGCCTGAACGAGGCGACGTCCGACATCTTCGGCACCGCCGTCGAGCTCTTCGCCAACACGGCCGCCGACCCGGGTGACTACCTCATCGGGGAGAAGATCAACATCAACGGCAACGGCACCCCGCTGCGCCGCATGGACAACCCGAGCTTCGACGGCAGGAGCGCCAACTGCTGGAGCCGCACGGTCGGACGGCTCGACGTGCACTACTCCTCGGGCCCGCTGAACCACTGGTTCTACCTGGTCTCCGAGGGCACGGGCGCCAAGACCATCGGCGGCGTCGCCCACAACAGCACCACGTGCAACGGCACCACGATGACCGGTGTCGGCCACGCCGTCGCCGAGAAGGTCTGGTACCGCACGCTGACCACCAAGCTCACCTCGAGCAGCGGCTACGCCGCGGCGCGCAACGGCGCGATCGCCTCGGCCAAGGAGCTCTACGGCAGGAACTCCGCGAACTGCCTGGCCGTGGCGAACGGGTTCACCGCCATCTCGGTGCCGGCGGGCACCCAGACCTGCAGCAACTGACGCAGCGGCAGTCCCCGGGGGCCTCCCGGGCTCCTGGTTCGAGGTGAAGTTCTGGCGGCACGGGCCAGAACTTCACCTCGAAGGAGCATGGTGGGCGGCCTCAGCGGCAGACGGTTCGCTGGGCCGTCGGCAGCTGGACGTCGTCGAGCACCTCTCGGGCTGCGGTCGACAGCGGGTCGCTGCCGGCGGCCTCCCCGAGGTCGATCGTCGTCCCGTCCCGCTCGACGCTCGCGGCGATCCGGTCGTTGCCGGCGTCCAGGCCGGTCGTCGGCGGGGGAGCGGTGGCGAGCACCTGCACGGTGGCGTCGGGGACCGTGCAGGCGACCGCACCGTTCTTCGTCGTGCCGCTCACCCGGCCGTCGGGCGCGACCACGAGCGCGTCCTGGAACCCGGCGACGCCCCCGACCCGGGCCAGCCGCACGTCGGATGCCGTGGGGCCGGGTCTCGCGGTCGGCCTCGCCGGCCCGCCCGAGCCGCCCGCGCCGCCCTGGCCGCCCGCGGTCGAGGGCTCACCGCAGGCCCCCAGCACCAGGGCCAGGGCCAGGGCGGCCGTCCCGGCCCCGGCGCGAAGGCACCCGCCGGGGCCCGGGCGACGGCGCGCCAGGCGGGCGCTCGGCATCCGGGACGTGGTCGTCGTCGGCACCCGCCCATCCCACCACCGGTCGTCGCGCGGGGCGACCGCTCGGGCGTGAGAAGGCTCCCACCGGCCGCCTCGGCGCGGAACGCGGGAGGCCGCGCCGCTCCGGCCCCGTTAGGCTCCCCCACGGACCATCGCCCGAAATGACAACCAGCGACAGTGAGGACGGATCGCCTCGTGGATCTCTTCGAGTACCAGGCCCGTGACGTGTTCGAGAAGCATGGTGTCCCCGTGCTCGCCGGGGCCGTCGCCACGACCCCCGAGGAGGCGCGCGCAGCCGCCGAGCGGGTCGGCACCGCCAGCGGCGGCGTGACCGTCGTCAAGGCCCAGGTCAAGACCGGTGGCCGCGGCAAGGCCGGTGGGGTGAAGGTCGCGAAGACGGCCGACGAGGCGCAGGAGCACGCGCGCGCCATCCTCGGCATGGACATCAAGGGCCACACCGTGCACCAGGTGATGATCGCCCAGGGCGCCCAGATCGACGAGGAGTACTACTTCTCCATCCTGCTCGACCGCGCGAACCGCACCTACCTCGCGATGTGCAGCAAGGAGGGCGGGATGGAGATCGAGCAGCTCGCCGTCGAGCGCCCCGAGGCGCTGGCCCGGGTGGCCGTCGACCCCAACGTCGGCATCGACGACGCCAAGGCGCGCGAGATCGTGCAGGCCGCCGGCTTCGACGCCGAGACCGCCGCGAAGATCGAGCCGGTGCTCACCAGCCTGTGGACCGTCTACCGCGAGGAGGACGCCACGCTGGTCGAGGTCAACCCGCTGGTCAGGACCGCCGCCGGCGACATCGTGGCGCTCGACGGCAAGGTGACCCTCGACGAGAACGCCTTCTTCCGCCACCCCGAGCACGAGGCGCTCGAGGACACCTCCGAGACCGACCCGCTCGAGCTGGCCGCCAAGGAGAAGGACCTCAACTACGTCAAGCTCGACGGGTCGGTCGGCATCATCGGCAACGGCGCCGGCCTGGTCATGAGCACGCTCGACGTCGTGGCCTACGCCGGCGAGCAGTTCGGCGGGCAGAAGCCGGCCAACTTCCTCGACATCGGCGGCGGCGCCAGCGCCGAGGTGATGTCCAACGGGCTCCACATCATCCTGTCCGACCCGCAGGTCAAGAGCGTCTTCGTCAACGTGTTCGGCGGCATCACCGCCTGCGACGCCGTGGCCAACGGCATCGTGGGGGCGCTCGACGCCCTCGGTGACGAGGAGGACCGCCCGCTCGTCGTGCGCCTGGACGGCAACAACGTCGAGGAGGGCCGGCGCATCCTGGCCGAGCGCGCCCACCCCCGCGTCCTCATCGAGGACACCATGGACGGCGCGGCCCGCAAGGCCGCCGAGCTGGCCTCCGGCAACTGACCCCCCGAGCGCGAAGAGAGACAACGACACCCATGGCCATCTTCCTCACCGCACACTCCAAGGTCATCGTCCAGGGCATGACCGGCTCCGAGGGCATGAAGCACACCCAGCGGATGCTGCGCTCCGGCACCGCGATCGTCGGCGGGGTCAACCCGCGCAAGGCCGGCACCACCGTCGAGTTCGAGGGCGGCACCACGGTCCCCGTGTTCGGTTCCGTCGCCGAGGCGATGGAGGCCACCGGCGCCGACGTCAGCGTCATCTTCGTGCCGGCCGCCTTCACCAAGGCCGCTGCCATGGAGGCGATCGACGCCGCCATCCCGCTCGCCGTCGTCATCACCGAGGGCGTCGCCGTCAAGGACACCGCCGAGTTCTTCAACTACGCCCAGGAGAAGCGCACCACGCGGATCATCGGCCCGAACTGCCCCGGCCTGATCAGCCCCGGGGCCGCCAACGCCGGCATCATCCCCGCCGACATCTCCGGCCCCGGCCGCATCGGCCTGGTCTCCAAGTCGGGCACCCTGACCTACCAGATGATGTACGAGCTGCGCGACCACGGGTTCTCCACCGGCGTCGGCATCGGCGGCGACCCGATCATCGGCACCACGCACATCGACTGCCTGGAGGCGTTCCAGAACGACCCCGACACCGACGCGATCGTCATGATCGGCGAGATCGGCGGCGACGCCGAGGAGCGCGCGGCGGCCTACATCAAGGACCACGTCACCAAGCCGGTCGTCGGCTACGTCGCCGGGTTCACCGCCCCCGAGGGCAAGACCATGGGCCACGCCGGTGCCATCGTGTCGGGCTCCTCGGGCACCGCGCAGGCCAAGAAGGAGGCCCTCGAGGCCGCCGGGGTCAAGGTGGGCAAGACGCCGTCGGAGACCGCCGACCTGATGCGCGAGATCATGCGCGGCCTGACCGGGGCCGAGCCCGTCTGAGCCGCACGCCGTTACCCGACCCGGCGCGGATCCTCCCCTTCGCGCGGTGCCCCGCTCCCCTCTTGGTGAGCGAGGTCCGCAAGAAGTCGGGGCAGTAGTCGGGGTGCGCTCGGCGTTGCTCGGACGTCTGCGGGCCGTTCTCCCGCAGACTGGGCCGCGATGAGTGTCAGTGAGCGCCTCCGTTCCGTGCTGCCCGGGTCCGATGACGACACCGGGGATGCCGGGGGGCCGCCCGCCGGGTCGCGCTGGCTCCGCGCTGCGGGCGTGGGGGTGATGACCGGGCTGACCTCCGTGCTGGTGGTGCTCGGGCCGGTGGTGCTGGCCTGGCTCGTCGAGCCGCTGGCCACCGGCGACGCCTGGCAGGCGGCCGGCACCGGCGCTGCCCTGTGGCTGCTGGTGTCCGGCGCCCACCTCGACACCGGTGGAGTGGCCCTGTCGGTGGTGCCGCTGCTCGGCACGGCCGCGCTCGTCGGCGTGGCCTGGCTGGGCGCGCGCGAGGCGATGGTCGACGTGTCCACCGACGGTGACCACTGGCGGGGCACGCTGCCGCGCTCGCTGGCGGCCGCGCTCGGCGCCTGGTGGGCCGGGTATGCCGTCGCCGTCGCCGTCGCGGTGGGGCTCACGGTCGCCGGCCCGTTCCGTGTCACCCCGCTCTCGCTGGTGCTGCCCGTGGTCGCCGTGCCGCTGCTGGCGCTCGTGCTCGCCCTGCGGCCGGTCGTCTCCGACGACCCGGACGTGCTGGGCCGCCGCCTCGGCTTCGCCTGGCTGCCCGACAGCGTGTGCCGGGGGATGCGCCCCGGGCTGGCCGGTGCCGCCGTGCTGCTCGGCGCCGGGCTGCTGGCTGTCGTGGCGACGGTCGCCGTGTCGTGGGACCAGGTGAGCACCATCTCGACCGCCGTCGCGGCCGGCGGCCTCGGCGCCGTCGTGCTCACCCTGGCGCAGGTGGTCGCCCTGCCCAACCTGGCGCTGTGGGCCGTGTCGTTCATGGCCGGCCCCGGCTTCCGCGTCGTGGAGGGCGGCTCGGTCACCTGGTCGGGCTCCGAGGGCGGCCTGCTGCCGATGGTGCCGGTGCTCGCCGCGCTGCCGCAGCCCGGCGGGTTCCCGTGGTTCACCGCACTGTCGGTGCTCGTCGTCGTCGCGGTGGGCGCGTTCGTCGCTCGTCGGGCGCTCAAGGCGGTCGCGCGGCTGTCCCGGCTGCGCACCAAGCTGTCCGTGGCGCTGTCCGCCTGCGCGGTCACCGCCCTCACCCTCGCGGCGCTCGACCTGGTGGCCGGCGGCTCGGCCGGGCAGTTCCGGCTGGCGGCGGTCGGTGCCCCCACCGGTCGGCTGTTCCTCGCCCTGCTCCTCGAGCTGGGGCTGGGCGCACTGGCCGTCGTGCTGCGCGACGCCTGGCGGCTGCGCCGGTGAGCCCCCGGGTGCCGGCCCGGCATCCGGGCACCGTGCCAGACTGACCTCGTGCCACCTGCTCCCGCGCCGCTCGGGCTCGTCGTGCTCGTCTCCGGCTCGGGCAGCAACCTGCAGGCCCTCATCGACGCCTCGGTGCTCGATACCGCGTCGTTCCGCGTGCTCGCCGTGGGCGCCGACCGAGACGGCACCGGCGGCGCCGAGCGTGCGGAGCGGGCCGGCATCCCGACGTTCGTCGCCCGGGTGCCCGACTACGTGACCCGAGCCGACTGGGACCTCGACCTCGAGCGGCTGGTCACCGGGTTCGACCCCGAGCTGGTCGTCTCCGCCGGGTTCATGAAGGTGCTCGGGCCCGCCGTGCTCGCCGCCCACCGGGTCATCAACACCCACCCGGCGCTGCTGCCCAGCTTCCCGGGGGCGCACGCGGTGCGCGACGCCATGGCGCACGGCGTCAAGGTGACCGGGTGCACCTGCCACTGGGTCGACTCGGGGGTCGACACCGGCCCGATCATCGACCAGCGCGTGGTGCGGGTCGAGCCCGACGACACCGTCGAGGCGCTGCACGAGCGGATCAAGGTGCTCGAGCGGGAGATGCTCGTCGACGTCGTGCGTGGGCTGGCCGCCGACCGCTCCTGGCAGTAGCCGGCCTTCAGCCGACCTCGCGCAGCCGGGCCGCGATGGCCTCGGGCCGAGCGTCGTTGACCCAGCCCCCGACGCCGCTCTCGGAGCCCGCGAGGTACTTCAGGGTGCCAGGGGCGCGCAGCACCGACGCCAGCTGCAGGTGCAGGCGGGAGACGTCGCGCCCGGTGCGCACCGGCGCCTGGTGCCAGGCGGCGATGTAGGGCAGCGCGACGGGCCCGCCGTCGGCGGTCACGTGGTAGCGGTCGAGGCGGCCGAGCAGGTCGAGGTAGAGCAGGGCCAGCTCGTCGCGCTCGTCGTCGTCGAGGGCCACGAGGTCGGGCACGTCGCGGTGCGGTGCGAGGTGCACCTCGACCGGCCAGCGCGCCGCGTAGGGCACGTACGCCGTCCAGTGCCGACCGGATGTCACCACCCGGGAACCGTCGGCCCGCTCGGCGTCGAGGATGCCGCGGCCCAGCAGCTGCCCGGTGCGGTCGTGGTGCGCCTGCGCCTGGCGGAGGATGTCGCGGGTACGGGCCGGGACGTACGGGTACGCGTAGACCTGCCCGTGCGGATGGTCCAGGGTCACCCCGATCTCGGGCCCGCGGTTCTCGAAGCAGAAGACCTGCTCGACCTCGTCATGCTGGGCGAGGCGGGCCGTGCGGTCGGCCCAGACGTCGACCACGGTGCGCACCCGGCTCGGTGCGAGGGTGGCGAAGCAGGCGTCGTGGTCGCTGGTGAAGCAGACGACCTCGGTGCGGCCCAGGGCGGGGCGGTGCTCGAACGGCGAGGTGTCGGGGGCGTCGTCGATGGCGACCGGTGCGTAGGAGGGGAAGCGGTTCTCGATGACCACCACGTCGTAGTCGGGGTCGGGCACCTCGGTCGGGTGCGGCCCGCGGCCGGTGGGGCACAGCGGGCACGACTCGCGCGGGGGGAGCAGGGTGCGGTTCATCCGGTGGCCGGCCACCGCGACCCAGTCGCCGACCAGCGCGTCGTAGCGCATCTGCCCGGCCGCTGCCCGTTCCCCGAGGTCGCGGGGGTCGTCGACGGTGCGCGCCGGAGCACCGGGGGTGTCGTCGAAGTAGATGATCTCCCGGCCGTCGGCGAGCGCGCGTGACGTGCGACGCACGGTGTGCGACATGCGCCGCACCGCGCCGGTCGTGGTCCTCACCCCGCCTCACCACCACCCTGGCGGCGCACGCCGCGGACGGCAGCAGCCAGGGCCGGCGCCACCTCGGCGAGCACCAGGTGGTCGACGCGCTCCTCGAGCACGGCACGGGCCCGGTTGGGCACGCCGGCGTCGGTGATGAGGGTGTCGACCTCGCCGAGCGCCATGAAGGTCGACAGCCCGATGATGCCGACCTTGGTGTGGTCGGCGAGCACGCAGACCGACCGGCTGGCCCGCACCAGCGCGCGGTTGGTCTCGGCCTCGACCAGGTTCGGCGTCGTCAGGCCCGCGTTGCGGTCGATGCCGTGCGCGCCGAGGAAGAGCCGGTCGACGTGCAGCCCCTGCAGCGCCGAGACGGCCACGGGGCCGACCAGGGCGTCGGAGGGGGTGCGTACCCCGCCGGTCAGCACGACCACGTGGCTGCCGCCGCCGGACTCGTGGAGCAGCTGCGCGACGGGGACCGAGTTGGTGACCACGGTGAGGTGCGGCACGTTGCGGATGGCGCGCGCGAACTCGAACGTCGTGGTGCCGGCCGAGATGCCGATGGTCGCACCGGGCTCGACCAGCCCGGCGGCCGCGAGGGCGATGGCGTGCTTCTCGGCAGTCATCAGCGAGGACTTCGCGCTGAACCCCGGCTCGTCGGTGGCCCGGGGGAGCAGGGCCAGGGCGCCGCCGTGCACCCGTTCGAGCAGGCCGTCGGCGTCGAGCCGCTCGATGTCCCGGCGCACGGTCATGTCGGACACGCCGAGCTGCTCGACCAGGTCGGAGACGCGCACCGCCCCGGTCTCCTCGACCTTGCTGAGGATGGCCGCGCGGCGCTGGCTGGCGAGCACGCTCACTCCTCCCGCACCACGGCAGCCGTGCGCGGGGCCAGGCGCACCGAAGGACCGACCCGGACGCCGGAGACGAGGTCGTGACCGGCGGCGTCGACCTCGCGGTGCTCGTCGGTGTGGTTGAGCACGAACAGCCAGCTCCCCTGCCCGGAGCGGCGCCGGACGACCTCCACGCCGGCGGGCGGCACGGCGGCCGGTGCGACCTCGGCCTCCGCCACGACCCGGTCGAGCAGCGAGCCCAGCGAGGCGTCGTCGGGCAGCGTGCCGAGGTACCAGGCGACCCCCTCCCCGACGGCGCGCCGAGTGACGGCCGGCCGCCCCGCCAGCGGCCCTGCCGCGTAGGTCGTCACGACGTCGGCGTCGACCGCGCGGGCGTGCTCGCTCCAGTGCGACCCGGAGCCGCCGTCGGACAGCGCGACCGACTCGGCCACGCGCAGCGGGAAGAACTCCTCGACCCGGATGCCGAGCAGATCGCGGAACGCTCCGGGGTACCCGCCCAGACGAACGTGGTCGTCGGGGTCGCTGATGCCCGAGAAGTAGGTCACCAGCACGTGCGCCCCACCCTCGGCGGCGGCGCGGACGGCATCGGCCTGGGCGTCCGAGACGAGGTAGAGCGTGGGCACCACGACGACGCGGTAGGCGGACAGGTCGGCATCGGGGTGCACGACGTCGCAGGTGATGCCGCGGTCTCGGAGCAGGCGGTGCACGGTGTGCCCGGCCGTCGCGTAGTCGATCGCCGCGGACGGCATGCACGGGCCCGCGACCGCCCAGGCGGACTGGTAGTCCCACAGCACGGCCACCTCCGCCTCGACCCGGGAGCCGACCAGCTCGCCGAGCCGGCCCGCGATGGCGCCCAGCTCGCAGACCTCGCGGAACCGGTCGCTGTCCTCACCGGCGTGCGGCACGAGCGCCGAGTGGAACTTCTCCGAGCCCGACCGCGACTGGCGCCACTGGAAGAAGCCGAGGGTGTCGGCGCCGCGGGCGACGTGGGTCAGCGAGTCGAGGATCGTGCCGCCGGGCACCTTGGCGGGGTTGACCGGCTGCCAGTTCACGGCGCTGGTCGAGTGCTCCATGAGCAGCCACGGGCGCCCGCCGGCCAGACCACGGGTCAGGTCACCGGCGAAGGACAGCTCGGCGCGCGGGTGGGGCAGGGCGTCGACGACGTAGTGGTCGGTGCTCACGACGTCCTGGAACGGGGCCCAGTCGTGGTAGTCGAGCAGCCGGAAGTGGTCGAGCGTCATGAAGTTGGTGGTCACCGGCACGTCGGGGGAGTGGCGCCGGATCACCTCGTGCTCGGCCCGGTAGAAGTCGAGCAGGGTGTCGGAGCCGAACCGGTGGTAGTCGAGCACGTGGGTGGGGTTGTTGAACGTGGTGGTGCGTCGCGGCGGCAGGATGTCGTCGTAGGAGGTGTAGCGCTGGCTCCAGAAGGCCGTGCCCCAGGCGTCGTTGAGCGCCTCGAGGGTGTCGTACCGGCGCTGCAGCCACTGGCGGAAGGCGATGGCACAGGTGTCGCAGTAGCAGGGCAGGTTGTGGCAGGCGTACTCGTTGGAGACGTGCCACATGGCCAGCGCCGGGTGGTCGGAGTAGCGCGTGGCGAGCCGGTCGGTGAGGGACAGCGCCAGCTCGCGGTAGAGCGGCGAGGACGGGCACCAGGACTGCCGGCTGCCCGGCCACAGCGTGTGACCGTCGCGGTCGACCGGCAGGATCTCCGGGTAGGCCGAGGTGAGCCAGGGCGGCGGCGTGGCGGTGGCGGTGGCGAGGTCGACGGCGATGCCGTTGGCGTGCAGCAGGTCCATGACCTCGTCGAGCCACTCGAAGGTGTACTCGCCCTTGGACGGCTCCAGCCACGACCAGGAGAACACCCCGAGGGTCACGAAGCTCACCCCCGACTGGCGCATCAGCCGCATGTCGTCGTCCCAGACGGCACGCGGCCACTGCTCGGGGTTGTAGTCCCCTCCGAAGGCGATCCGGTCGTCGGGCCATCCGCGCATGTCGGCCAGTCTGTTGAGCCGTCGAACAAAAGTCAACACTTTGCAACACAGTCAACCGTGCCGTCCAGCGAGGGTCCAGCCGTTGTCCAAGGTTCTCCGAGCAGATTAACGGGGCTGTGGCGCACGGGTCTCGCGAACCAAATCGTGATCGAGCCGAGTCGTGTCGGCCCTTGACAGCCGTTGCGGGCAGGGCAACACTCGGTCTCGTCAGTGTTGGTTTCTGATCGAATGTGTCAGAACCGTTGGATGTCAAAGGAGACCCCCATGGCGCGCCCGGCCCACCGCGATTCGTCACTCGCGAACGTCGTTCCCAACTCGGTCCGCGGTGTCGACCGCCGGTCCATCCTTCGCGGGTCGGTCGGAGCAGCCGCGCTGCTCGGCGGTCCGGCGCTCCTCGCCGGCTGCGGCGACGACGCCACGCCGAGCTCGTCCGGCGGCGGGGGCGCCAGCGCCAAGGCTGGGCCGGTCTCGTTCGGCATCAACGAGGCGAAGGGCTCGGGCCCCGCCAACGAGCGCCTCCAGGGCATGGCCGACGCCTACGCCAAGAAGACCGGATCCGCAGTCACCGTCAACGCGGTCGACCACAACACCTTCCAGGAGAGCATCAACACCTACCTGCAGGGCACGCCCGACGACGTCTTCACCTGGTTCGCCGGCTACCGCATGGCGCAGTTCGCCGAGAACCAGCTCATCTCCGACGTCAGCAGCGTGTGGCCGATCGAGGGCATGAGCGACGCCTTCAAGAAGTCGGCCACGGCGCCCGACGGCAAGCAGTACTTCGTCCCGGTCAGCTACTACCCGTGGGCGGTCTTCTATCGCAAGTCCGTCTTCGAGAAGAACGGCTGGGCCGTGCCCACCACGATGGACGAGATGACCGCGCTGATGAAGGACATGCAGGGCAAGAAGCTCAACCCCATCGCCTTCGCCGCCAAGGACGCGTGGGCGCCGATGGGCACCTTCGACATCCTCAACATGCGCTTGAACGGCTACGACTTCCACATGGCGCTGTGCCAGGGCAAGGAGAAGTGGGACAGCGCGCAGGTCAAGAACGTCTTCACCACCTGGAAGGACAAGCTGCTGCCGTACCAGCAGGAGAACTCCCTCGGCCGCACCTGGCAGGAGGCCGCGACCTCGATGGCCAAGGGCGAGAGCGGCATGTACCTGCTCGGCACCTTCGTCGTCGACGGTGTCCCGAAGGAGACCCAGGCCGACCTCGACTTCTTCACCTTCCCGGCCCTGGACCAGACCATCGGCAACGACGCCCTCGATGCCCCGATCGACGGCTTCTGCGTCGCCGCGGGCGGCAAGGACCAGGAGGCGGCCAAGGCCTACATCCAGTGGCTCGGCACGCCCGAGGCAGCCGACGCCGGCAACAACGCCGCAAGCGCTCCCTTCATCGCGGCCAACTCCGGTGCCAGCACGTCGACGTACGGCGACCTCCAGAAGAAGTCCGTCGAGCTGGTCTCGAAGGCGAAGTCCATCGCCCAGTTCCTCGACCGCGACACCAACGCCGACCTGGCCAACACCGTCATCACGGCGTCGCTGCAGGACTTCCTGAAGAACCCGAACGACATCGACGCCATCACGGCATCCATCCAGCAGCAGGCGACCTCTATCCTCGGCTGATCCGGACGTCGGAGGCATCATGGCGACAGGCACCGCACCACCCGTAGCCCCGGCAGCACCCAAGGCCAAGGCCAAGAAGCGACGCGCCGGGGCGCGCCGTCACGAGCGGCGCAAGTCGCCGATGGACCGGCTCGTCATCATCCTGATGGTCACGATCCCGACCATCCTGGTGGTGTGGCTGGTGTGGCTGCCGGCCATGGCGTCGATCTACCTGTCCTTCACCAAGTGGAACGGGTTCAAGCTCAGCGGCATCGAGTGGATCGGCACGAAGAACTACGTCGACATCGCGACGATCTACCCGGCGTTCTGGCCTGCGATCCGGCACAACCTGATCTGGCTGGTCTTCCTCTTCATCCTGCCCACGCTGCTGGGGATGCTGCTCGCAGTGATCCTCGACCGCGAGATGTGGGGCAGCCGGTTCTACCAGACGGCGTTCTACCTCCCGGTCGTGCTGTCGCTGGCACTCGTCGGCTTCATCTGGCAGCTCTTCTACTCGACCGACCAGGGGCTGATCAACCAGGTGTTCGGAAGCAACGTCGACTGGTACGGCGACCCCAACGTCAACCTGTGGGCGGTGCTGGTGGCGACGGCGTGGAGGCACACCGGCTACATCATGCTCATCTACCTGGCCGGGCTTAAGGGAGTCGACTCGACCCTGCGTGAGGCGGCGGCCGTCGACGGCGCGAACGAGGTCAAGACGTTCTTCCAGGTCATCTTCCCGGTGATGCGCCCGATCAACCTCATCGTGCTGGTCATCGTGGTCATCGAGTCGCTGCGTGCGTTCGACCTCGTCTGGGTGATCAACAAGGGACGAAACGGGCTCGAGCTGATCTCGGCCCTGGTGTCCCAGAACGTGATCGGCGAGGCGACGCGCTACGGCTTCGGCGCGGCCCTCTCGGTGATCATGATGGTGATCTCCTCGGTCTTCATCATCATCTACCTGCGGATCGTCTTCCGGGAGGACCGGCAATGAGCGCCACCACCACCGTTCCGGCCCCGGTCCCCACCAAGAAGTCAGCGGCGCGCGGCCCGGGCGGGGGCGTCCTCAACAAGCGCCGCGGCAAGGTCGCCACCGTCGTCATGCTGGTCCTGGCCCTGATGTGGCTCTTCCCGCTTCTGTGGGCCCTCTACAACTCGTTCCGGAACTACTCCTACACCCAGACCAACGGGTACCTGTCGTTCGGTGGGTGGACCCTGGACAACTACAAGAACGCCTGGAGCCGGGGCCAGTTCGGTTTGCACATGAAGAACTCCCTGCTCATCACCATCCCGGCGGTGATCATCACCCTGTTCTTCTCCTCGCTCATCGCCTTCGTGCTCTCCCGGTTCTCCTACAAGTTCAACCTCACCCTCCTCGGAATCTTCCTCGCCGCCAACCTCCTGCCGCCCCAGGCGCTGCTCATCCCGGTCTTCCGGATGTTCAAGGAGATCCCGCTGCCGACGTTCATGAGCGAGAGCGGCACGATGCTCAACAGCTTCTGGGCGCTGATCCTGGTCAACACCGCCTTCCAGATGGGTTTCTGCGCCTTCGTGCTCAGCAACTACATGAAGACGCTGCCCTACGAGATCTACGAGTCGGCCGAGATGGACGGCGCGAGCGTGTGGCGCCAGTACTGGCAGCTCACCATGCCCTTGGTGCGGCCCGCCCTGGCGGCGCTGGCGACCTTGCAGGTGACCTGGATCTACAACGAGTTCTTCTGGGCCACGGTGCTGCTGTCCAAGGGTGACAAGTACCCCGTCACCAGCGCGCTCAACAACCTGCGTGGGCAGTTCTTCCAGGACACCAACCTGGTGGCGGCGGGCTCGATCATCGTGGCGATGCCGGTGCTGATCGTGTTCTTCGTGCTGCAGAAGCAGTTCGTCTCCGGGCTGACCCTCGGGTCGACCAAGGGATGAGCCCTGCCACCACGGTGCTCCGCGGCGCCGGGACGGCGGTCGTCCTCGCCCAGTCGGGCGACGGGCTGCCGTCCGTCCTGCACTGGGGACCCGACCTTCCGGATGCCGCCGTCGCGGACCTCGCCCTCGTCACCTCCAGCGCGGTTCCGCACAACGCCCTCGACGCCCCGTGGCCGCTCACCGTGCTCCCCACCTCGGGTGAGGGCTGGCTCGGCACCCCCGGGTATGCCGCGCACCGCGCCGGCGGACGCACGGCTCCCCGGTGGGTGGCGACGGTCCAGGGCGGTGACGGGGGAGTGGAGGTGCGCGCCACGGCATCCGACGCTGGGGTGGAGCTGGTCGTGCGCTACCGACGCGACGAGCACGGCGTGCTCGTCGTCGAGTCGGCGCTGACCAACACCTCCGACGACCCGACGGCCCTCGACGTGGGGGCGCTGCGGGCGGTGCTGCCGCTGCCGGCCCGCGCCGCGGAGGTGCTCGACCTCACCGGCCGCTGGTGCCGTGAGCGCTCGCCCCAACGGCATCCGCTCGCCGACGGCACCTGGCTGCGCACCGGCCGCCGGGGGCGCACCGGCCACGACGCCACCCTGCTGATGGTCGTCGGCACCGCGGGGTTCGGCTTCCGGTCGGGGGAGGTGTGGGCCGCGCACGTCGCGTGGAGCGGCAACCACGAGCACCTCGTCGAGCGGCTCCCCGAGGGTGCCGGTCCGCACGCCGCCGTGCTCGGTGGCGGTGAGGCCCTGGCGCTCGGGGAGGTGCGGCTGGCCCCCGGCGAGACCTACGCGGCGCCGCCGGTCGTCTTCGTGCACTCCACCGACGGGCTCGACGGGCTGACCCGCGCGCTGGTGCGGCACCAGCGCGCCCAGCCGGGCTACCGCTCGACCGCGCGGCCGCTGGTGCTCAACACCTGGGAGGCCGTGTACTTCGACACCGACCTCGACCGCCTGAAGCGGCTGGCCGACACCGGCGCGTCGATCGGCGTGGAGCGGTTCGTCCTCGACGACGGCTGGTTCGGCGGCCGCCGCGACGACCGCCGGGGCCTGGGCGACTGGCAGGTGTCCGCCGACGTGTGGCCCCACGGCCTCGGGCCGCTGGTCGACCACGTCAAGGGCCTGGGGATGGAGTTCGGCCTGTGGTTCGAGCCCGAGATGGTCAACCTCGACTCCGACGTCGCGCGCGCCCACCCCGAGTGGGTGCTCGGCCCGGTGGCGGGGGCGCCGCTGCCGTCGCGCCACCAGCACGTGCTCGACCTGGCCAACCCCGAGGCGTTCAGCTACGTGCGCGAGGCGATGAGCGAGGTGCTCGGCCGCTACGCCGTCGACTTCGTCAAGTGGGACCACAACCGCGACCTGCACGAGGCGGTGCGCACCGACGCCTCCGGCACCGACCGGCCCGCCGTGCGCGCCCAGACCCTCGCGACCTACCGGCTGCTCGACGAGCTGCGCGCCCGCCACCCCGACCTCGAGATCGAGTCGTGCTCGAGCGGCGGCGCCCGGGTCGACCTGGGGGTGCTCGCCCGCACCGACCGGGTCTGGACCTCCGACTGCAACGACGCGCTCGAGCGGGTCGCCATCCAGCGCTGGACCGGCCTGCTGGTGCCACCGGAGCGGATGGGCTCGCACGTCGGGCCGCCGCGGGCGCACACCACCCACCGCGACCTCGACCTGTCGCTGCGGATGCTCGTCGCGCTCGGTGGCCACGCCGGGCTGGAGTGGGACATCACGAGCTGCACGCCCGAGGAGCTCGACGCCCTTCGGGCGTGGTCGGGGCTCTACCGCGAGCTGCGGCCGCTGCTGCACCACGGCGACGCGGTGCGCTCCGACCACCCCGACGACGCACTGCTCGTCAGCGGGGTCGTGGCCCCCGACCGGGCGGATGCCGTGTTCACCGTCGTCGCGCCGGTCACCGGCCGCGGGGTCACGCCCGGCACGGTGCCGCTGCCCGGGCTGGACCCCGGGCGCCGCTACCACGTGCGGGTGCGCCCGGAAGCCGGGATGCCGGCCACCACGCAGGTGGCGCCCCCGGCGTGGTGGGACGCCGCCGTCGAGGAAGGCGTCGTCGTCAGCGGCGCCGCCCTCGGCACGGTGGGGCTGTCCATGCCGGTGCTCTCGCCGGCGCAGGGCTTCCTGCTGCACCTCGAGACCGCCACCGGCTGAGACCGGGCCGGGTGACAGACTTCGCCCGTGGCCACCGACCCCGCCGAGCTGACCCCGGCGTCCATCGCCTTCCTGGCCGAGCGGCACCTCGCGACCTTCGCCACGCTGCGCCGCGACGGCTCGCCGCACGCCGTGCCGGTCGGCTTCACCTGGGACGGCGAGGCGCTGGTCGCTCGGGTGATCGCGGCGCGCACCAGCGCCAAGGTGGTGCAGGCGAGGACGGGGCGCCGGGCTGCCCTGACCCAGGTGGAGGGCCGGCGCTGGATCAGCCTGGAGGGCACCACCTCGGTGCTCGAGGACGCTGACTCCGTGCGTGACGCCGAGCAGCGGTATGCCGTGCGCTACCGCCGGCCCCGGCCGAACCCCGAGCGGGTGGTCGTGGTGCTGCACGTCGACCGGGTGCTCGGCGGCACCTGGCCCGACCCGCTGCCACCTTCCCCCTACGCCACCTGACCCCTCCTGTCCCAACTTTCCCGCCCGGTGCCGGGAGCTTCACCTGAGCAGGGGAACATTTCCGGTGCGAAGGTGAACCTTCGGGTGCGCAGCTACGCCACGGGACGCCGGCGGCGCTCCTGGGGACCCCGGCACCGCCGCTAGACTTTCGCCCGACGACTGGCGAGGGTGGGTCACCACCGGGAAGTCACACGTCGGGGCATCGCCCGCCTGGGTGCCCCGGAGGTTGACCGACCCGACCCCGCAAGGAGCACCTCATGTCCGCCGCCGTCTCCGCCCCCGGCCCCGTGCAGGACGTCCGCCCCGTCCGCCGCGCGCTCGTCTCCGTCTACGACAAGACCGGGCTCGACGACCTGGTCCGCGGCCTGCACGACGCCGGCGTCGCGCTGGTCTCCACCGGTGGCTCCGCCGGGCTCATCGAGTCGCTCGGCCTGCCGGTGACCAGGGTCGAGGACCTCACCGGCTTCCCCGAGTGCCTCGAGGGACGGGTCAAGACGCTGCACCCGAAGGTGCACGCCGGCATCCTCGCCGACACCCGAAAACCCGACCACGTCGCCCAGCTCGCCGACCTCGGGGTGGAGGCGTTCGAGCTGGTGGTGGTCAACCTCTACCCGTTCGCCGCCACGGTGCTGTCCGGCGCCAGCCCAGACGAGTGCGTCGAGCAGATCGACATCGGCGGCCCCTCGATGGTGCGCGCAGCGGCCAAGAACCACCCGAGCGTCGCGGTCGTCACCGACCCGGCCACCTACGGCGACGTGCTGGATGCCGTTCTCGCCGGCGGTTTCACGCTCGAGCAGCGCAAGCGCCTGGCCGCCCAGGCGTTCGTGCACACCGCCACCTACGACGTGGCCGTCGCGTCGTGGATGGGGAACGCCTACACCGACAGCTCCGACGGCACCGGCTTCCCGGCGTGGGTCGGTGGAACCTGGGAGCGCGCCACGGTGCTCCGCTACGGCGAGAACCCCCATCAGCGAGCTGCCCTGTACACCAACGGTTTCCAGCCGCAGCCGGCACTTGCCCAGGCGACCCAACTGCACGGCAAGGAGATGTCGTACAACAACTACGTCGACGCGGATGCCGCGGTGCGTGCGGCCCACGACCACGGCGACCAGCCGACGGTGGCCGTCATCAAGCACGCCAACCCCTGCGGCATCGCGGTCGGCGCCGACGTCGCCGACGCCCACCGCAAGGCGCACGAGTGTGACCCGGTGTCAGCGTTCGGCGGCATCATCGCCACCAACCGCCCCGTCACCGTCGAGATGGCGCGCACGGTCGCCGACGTCTTCACCGAGGTCGTCGTCGCGCCCGCCTTCGACACCGACGCCCTCGAGGTGCTCAAGGCGAAGAAGAACATCCGGCTGCTCGAGTGCGCGGCCCCGGTGCGCTCGGGCGCGGAGGTGCGCTCGATCGGTGGTGGCCTGCTCATGCAGCAGCGCGACACCGTGGATGCCGTGGTGACCGGCGACGACGGGGCCGTCACCGGTGGTGACGACGCGGCCCACTGGCGCCTGGTGTCGGGCGACCCTGCCGACGAGGCCGCCCTCGCCGACCTGCAGTTCGCGTGGCGCGCCATCCGCGCCGTGAAGTCGAACGCCATCCTGCTCGCGCGCGGCGGCGCCTCGGTCGGTATCGGGATGGGTCAGGTCAACCGGGTCGACTCGTGCCACCTGGCCGTGTCACGGGCCGGTGAGGAGCGGGCGCGCGGCGCCGTCGCGGCATCCGACGCGTTCTTCCCGTTCGCCGACGGCCTGCAGGTGCTGCTCGATGCCGGGGTGCGCGCGGTCGTGGCTCCCGGCGGGTCGATGCGCGACGCCGAGGTCGTCGAGGCGGCCCGGGCGGCCGGGGCGACGATGTACTTCACCGGCACGCGCCACTTCGCCCACTGACCCCGGGCGGGTCAGCCGTACCGGTAGCCGAGGTCCCACACGGTGTCGTCGACGTCGGGGACGGTCGAGGTCCACGGGTCGAGCACCCGGTCGGTGGCGCTCAGCGTCGGGGTGTGGAGAGCGGGATCCTGGTGGCCCTCCTGCCAGATCGACCAGAGCCGGTCGACATTGGCGTGCAGCATCCAGAAGACCGGGTCGTACGACGCGGTGGCCGGGTTCTGCAAGGTGCCCTTGCACCAGTTGTGCACCTGGTTGTGCGCATTGGCCTCGAGGTCGCCGGTGAAGCCCGAGTAGTCGCCGCGCGCGAGGATCGCCGCGACCGTCGAGCCGGTCGGCAGGAACCCGGGCGAACCCGGGGTGGGCCGCGATACGGTGGCGGGCCGGTGCACCCAGTCGGGTCGGCTCGAGCCAGCGACGTAGTCCCAGTACGGGATGGTCAGGGTGCTGTCGATGGTGCGCAGCAGCTGCTCGGCCTCGAACAGGTAGCGGCGGTGCCACGACAGGAACCGCTCCCGCCCGACGACGCCGTGCATCGAGTGGATCCGGTAGAGCCCACCGGAGGCATGCACCGCCATGAGCGACTGCCAGGCGGGTGTGCCGTCCATGGCGGCCAGTGCCGTGTTGAAGCGGGCCCGTTCGTCCGCCGTGAGCGTGGCCTCGTTGCGGCGCACTCGCCGGTACGACGAGATCAGCTTCATCAGGCCGTGGGGGACGGCCGGCCGGAGCACCTCGTCGCGAACCGGGGGAAGCGGCGTGAGCAACAGGTCGCGCAGGTCGCGGTCCGTCAGGCGCCTGGCCGTCGAGGAGAGGGAATGCGGGGCGTCGAACGCCGGGGCGGTCGGGAACCGGCGGGTCGTGGTGAGCCGGGCGATCTCGCTGGCCGTGGGCGCCAGCACGACGGTGCCGGCGGCCTCGAGCTCGGCGTCGCTCGGGAAGTGCTGCCAGTCGTGGTGGTGGCCGCCGGCCGCGATGACGCACTCAGTGCACGCGGCGTCGAAGCCATCGCTCTCGCCGTGCACGTGGCCGGCGGGGTGCTCGTGGCCAGCAGGGTGCTCGTGACCCTCAGCGTGCTCGTGGCCAGCGGGGTTCTCGTGACCGTCGGCGTGCTCGTGACCGTGGGTGTGCTCGTGGTCGGCGGGGGCTGGTGCGGTTGCGGCGCGCTTCGCGGATGCCGTCGTCCGGACGGTGCTGGTCCGCTTGGCCCCGCTGCTCTGTCGGGTCGCCATGACGACCTCCTTCCGCGGGCACCCCGGTGGCGCCCTGCGGCTAGAGGAGGTAGTGGGATGCGGTCCCGATACATGCTCGGTCGCAGCTCACGCCGGACGGCGCCGTCGACCGCGGGGGAACGCCATGTGCTCGAAGCCACGGCGAGCTCTCCACCGTCGACACGCGGTCAGCCGGTCGGGGGCCGGTAGCCGGTGGGCTCGCCGCTGCCCAGGTCGACGATGGCGGCCACCGGCCCACCGCCGTCCGGGCCCTGGTGGGCCGCCGACACCGACACGAACACCGCCGGGTCGCCGGTGACCGAGGCGGTGACGCCGCCGACGCACGACTTGATCTGCCGGTGCCAGTGCACGTCGGAGTCGTCGAGCATCGCGTTGCGGCGACCGGCCACCTGGCCGTCGAGCGAGGCCTCGCACTTGAGGAAGACGTTGACGAGCCGCCCGTCGATGTCGCTGCGGTGCGGACGCTCGGGCAGGTCGAGGCCGGCATCCCTGATCGCGGCCCAGATGCCGTCGGCGTCGAGGGCGTCCTGCATGACCGCGTGGCCGATGCGGTAGCGGCCGCCGACCCCGCGGGCGTTGCCGACGACGACCACCTGCGCCTGGTCGAGCTCGACCCCCGACGAGCACGAGGCGACCGACGAGTACAGCGAGCGGTCGTGCATGACGTCGGCGTCTGACGGCATCTCGATCTCGCCGAGGGCCACCGCGATGCCGAGCGCGGTGCAGCCGTTGGAGAGGTCCATCGACTCGTGGGTGTGCTCGGTCCACACCGTCCTGCCGCGCGACTTCGCGTCACGGATGGTGTGGATCGTGAGCAGCGGCGTCTTGGTCTGCACATAGTGGACGTCGGCGGGGTCGGTGATGCCGGCCCGCTCCATGGCCACCCGCACGGCTGCGGCCACCTTCTCGATCATCGGCGTGTAGCCGATCTCCTCGGGCAGCAGGGGCTCGCTCATCGCGAAGCCGACGGTGAGGCGCGGCTCGTCGGTCTGCTCGGCGCGGTCGGCCGGCACCGTGGCGAAGATCGTCGCATGCGGGCTGATCACGCCGTCGGTGCCGCCGGACCACACGATCGGCACCTCCTTGACCTTCGCGGGGTCGGCGCCCTTCTCCACCAGGATCTCGCGGAAGGCCCGGTCGGCGATGATGCGGGTGTAGTCGTTGACCCCGCCGTTGCCCTCGGTCTTGCCGATGACGGCGATGACCCGGTCGGCGTCGAACACGCCGTCGTCGATGAGCCTGCCCAGCTCGCTGGCGTCGGACACGGTGTGCAGCGGGACCTTGCGGACCTCGATGGCGTCGGGCACGGTGCGGTTCCTTCCTGGGATGCCGGGTGGCCGGCTCGGGCTGTCGGGTGTGGTTGGGTTTCATGGCGTTGCGTGTGGGGCTGGCTTGCCTGTCGGTGGGGCGGTCGCTCAGTCGGGCTCGACGACGGTGCCGAAGCCGCCCTCCACGGCCTCGTGGATGTGGGCCAGCGAGGTGATCACGCTACGCGGCCCGCCGCCGGCGACGAACCGGGTGGCGGCATCGACCTTGGGGCCCATCGAGCCCGACGCGAACTGGCCGTTCGCGGCATACGCCTGCATCTCGGCGAGGGTCACCCGGCCGAGCTCGCGCTGCCCGGCCGTGCCCCAGCCGACCGCCGCGTGGTCGACGTCGGTGGCGATGACGAGCACGTCGGCCCCGACGGTGTGGGCGAGCAGCGCGGCCGTGAGGTCCTTGTCGATGACCGCCTCGACGCCGCGCAGGTGGCCGTCGGGCTCACGGACGACGGGGATGCCACCCCCGCCGGCCGCGATGACGACGTGGCCGGCCGCGAGCAGCACCCGCGCCGGACCGACGTCGAGCACCTCCAGCGGCTCCGGGGACGCGACGACCCGGCGCCAGCCCTTCTCACCGCGGTCCTGCCAGACCTGCCCGTGGTCGATCAGCGTCTGCGCCTGCTCACCCGGCAGGTAGCGCCCGATCGGCTTGCTGGGGTGGGTGAACCCCTGGTCGTCGCGGTCGACGAGCGTGCGGGTGACGAGCGCGGCCACCGGGCGAGGCACGCCGGCATCCGCGAGCGCGTCGTCGAGGCTGTTGAGGATGGTGAAGCCGAGGGTGCCCTGGGTCTGGGCGCCGCACCAGTCGAGGGGGACCGGCGGCACGACGTGCGCGGCGAGCTCGTTCTTGACCAGGATGTTGCCCACCTGGGGGCCGTTGCCGTGGGTGATGACCAGCTCGTGGCCGGCGGCGACCAGCCGGGCGGCTGCGCGCATCGCGACACCGACCGCCTCGATCTGGGCGGCCGGGGTGGCGCTGCCGTCGGGGGCGGTCATCGCGTTGCCGCCCAGGGCGAGCAGGACGCGCATCGCCGGCCACCTCCTTCGAGTCCGTGGGCTGGTTGCCCGGTCTCGACCCTAGGAGCGGCGGCCGCAGACCGGCGTTGGCAGGACCTGCCCAACGCGGGGATGCCGTTCGGCAACTGTGCCTCGTGCCCCGCCACCCGCTCGGTGGAGGTCCCGCGACGCGCTGGCGAACGCTCGAGACGTTCAGCGCGCCCTGGGATGTCATCCGGTCAGGCGTCCCCAGGTTCGTCCCAGTCGGCCGAGCCGTCCAGCTCGTCGAGCCACGCCCGCACGCTGTCGTTGTGCTCGCCGAGCAGCGGCGGGTGAAGGTGCTTCCTGCGCCCCCCGGCATACGTGTTGTCGTCGAAGCGGATGGGTGGGCCGGGGATCTCGATCGTGCCCAGCACCGGGTGGTCGACCTCCACCACGAGTCCCTGCGACCGGGTCTGGTCCCAGTCGTAGACCCGGTCGAGGGTGCGCACCTCACCGGCGGGAACCCCGATCTCGGCGAGCCGAGCCATCAGCTCGGCGTGTGGGACGTCGGCGAACGTGGCGTTGAGCAGGTCGATCACGGCGTCGCGGTTGCCGACCCGCTCGCGGTTGGTGGCGAACCCGGGGGCGAACGGGTCCAGCCCGAAGCCGGACGCGAGCCGCTGCCACAGGCCCTCGCTGCCGCAGGACAGCTGGATCATGCCGTCGGCGCAGGTGAACAGGCCGTACGGACAGATCGACGGGTGGTGGTTGCCGCCGGCCTTGCCGACCTCACCCGCCACGGTGTAGCGGGTGCCCTGGAAGGCGTGCACCCCGACGATGGAGGCGAGCAGCGAGGTGCGTACGACGCGTCCCCTGCCGGTGCGGTTGCGCTCGTGGAGCGCCGACACCACGCCGTAGGCGCCGTACATGCCGGCGAGCAGGTCACCGATGGGCACCCCCACCCGTTGCGGGTGCTCGGGGTCGGTCCCGGTGAGTGACATCAGACCGCCTTCGCCCTGGGCGATCTGGTCGTAGCCGGCGCGGCCGCCCTGGGGGCCGTCGTGGCCGAACCCGCTGATCGCCAGCACGACCAGCCCCGGGTTGATGGCGTGCAGCTGCTCCATGGAGAAGCCCAGCCGGTCGAGCACGCCGGGGCGGAAGTTCTCGAGCAGGACGTCGGCATGGGCGACCAACCGGGTGAGCACGGCGCGCCCGTCGTCGGACTTCAGGTCGAGGGTGACCGACTCCTTGTTGCGGTTGCACGACAGGAAGTAGGTCGACACCGGCTGGTCGTCCGGGCCGACGAACGGCGGCCCCCAGCCGCGCGACTCGTCACCGTGCCCGGGGCTCTCGACCTTGATGACCCGGGCTCCCATGTCGGCGAGCATCATGCCGCAGTGCGGCCCGGCGAGCGCACGGGTGAGGTCGATGACGACGACGTCGTCGAGTGGTCCGCTCACGGTGTGCTCCTGGCGTCGGGGAGGTGACGTATGCCGCCAACCTAGCCACGCGGCATCCGGCGGCGTTCGGCAGGACCGGCTGTGGACGGGTTCGCGGCCCGCGGCCTGGGCCAGGGGGCACGTCGACGAGCTCGAACGGCACCCGACCGGTGCCGAGCCTCGCCTCGCCGTATGCCGAGCGCGCCACGCTGCGGTGGGTCTTTCGCCGCCGACCCGGATGCCGGGCGCATCGCGACCCCACAGGAGCCGGCCCCCGCAGCCTCCCGGCAGCGGCGGCCGCGCCGTGCTCAGGCGGTGCCGCTCGCCCGCGCGTGGCCGCTCACGGCATCCAGGTGCTGGAGCAGGTCGTGGGCGGCGAGCTCGACGTCCTTGTGCCGCCACTCGCCGGCCCGGTAGACGCAGGCGATCAGGGCGCTGCGGTGCACTCGTCGCAGGTCACCGGCGACGAAGGCGTAGCGGGCCTTCGTCTCGTCGGTGGCGCCGACGGTGAGGCCGAGGTGCCAGGCGGCGTAGTCGTCCCAGGAGTGCCGCTCGAGGTAGGCGTTCTCGGCGGCGGCGTCCGGCTGCACGTCTCCCCAGCTGCTCTCGAGCACGTACTGGCGCTTGTCGATCAGGTCGCGCACGTGCGCGACGCCGGCCTCGTTCACCTCGTAGTGAGCCATCGCTCCACGCTAGCCACGGCGGCTGCTCAGGAGGGCTCTGCGTGCCCCTCGTGCGTCATGAACTCCCAGACCAGGGCGTGCGCCAGGGCCACGAGCAGCACGAGCAGCGTGGCCTCGGCCTGCAGCGGCGTGATCCCGACCGAGCTGGCGATCTCGGGGGCCACCCCGAGCACCGCGACGGCCGCGTAGACCACCGCCGCTGCCCACCAGTAGCGGGCGAACGGCCCGGCGCCCTCCGCGGCGCGGGCCCGGCGCAGCAGGGTGACGGTGGACGCGCAGCCGATGACCGCGATGACGACGAAGCTCACCCGCCAGAACGCGGGGCTCTCGGTGCCGCCGATCTGGGCGAACAGGCCCATCAGCGCCGGCAGCAGGAAGGCCAGGTAGACCGACCCGACTCGGCGGCGGATGCCGGGGGCGCGCAGCCAGTGCCCGTGCTTCTCCACCACGCCCCACCACAGCCCGGTGAGCGTGAAGCAGGTCGCGGAGAACAGCGCGTAGAAGGTGCTGACGTCCATGCTCGTCCCTCCCGGGGACGGCGGACGGAGCCCCGGGCGCCAGTATGGGACCAACGGATCCGTGCGGTCGAGCGGCATCTCGGCGGAGGTGACAGCGGGGATGACGGCAGAGGGGACAGCGGGGATGGGGGCGGAGGGACAGCGCGGATGACGGTCGCGATGCCCACTACGGCAACGCGGGGGGACCGGGGCAGGCATTGGGCGCTGCTCAATGAAGGGTGAGTTGCGGGCCTGCCCGGTCCTGAGGCGCGACCTGCCCATGCGGACGCACGCTTCATCAGCGCGCGTCGAACGCTCCCGGTCGCGGACCGACATGTCGTCGGCCCCGTTGCCAGGAGCTCCGGGGCACGCACGGTGGGTGCGTGACAGGACCGCCCGCCCGCCCGCCCGCCCGCCCGCCCGCCCGCGCTGCCGCGGCGTGCGAGCACAGGCGGCGGTTGCGGATGTTCAGGCGGCGTTCGCGTGAGGGAGCCCCACTACCTCCGCGGTGGAGCACGAGGAGACCAGCAGTGCAGCCACTGCCACCGCGAGAGCTAGACGGAGGTTGGGGCGTCCTGGACCTCCCAGGTTCTCCACGCCCGCCATCGTCCTCCTCCAACACACACACCTC
>JBJMHU010000025.1:0-13834 GCA_045807225.1 Ornithinibacter sp.
GGTACGTGATGACCGACATCGACCGGATCGGCGGGATCCCGGTGGTAATGAAGGCGCTGCTGGACGCCGGCCTGCTGCACGGCGACACGCTGACGGTGACCGGCCGGACGGTCGCCGGGAACCTCGCCGGCATCGCCCCGCCGGACCCGGACGGCAAGATCATCCACGCGATGTCCGAGCCGCTGCACCGCACCGGCGGGCTGGCCATCCTGCGCGGCTCGCTGGCGCCGGAGGGCGCGGTGGTCAAGAGCGCGTCTTTCGAGTCCGCCGTGATGCAGGGCACCGCCCGGGTGTTCGACGACGAGGCGGACGCGATGGCGGCGGTCACCGGCGGCCACATCCGACCCGGCGACGCGGTGGTGATCCGGTACGAGGGGCCGGCCGGCGGCCCCGGGATGCGGGAGATGCTCGCCGTCACCGGCGCGATCAAGGGCGCCGGCCTGGGCAAGGACGTGCTGCTGCTCACCGACGGCCGGTTCTCCGGCGGCACCACCGGCCTGTGCGTCGGCCACGTCGCGCCCGAGGCCGTCGACGAGGGGCCCATCGCGTTCGTCCGCGACGGCGACGGCATCCGGCTCGACGTCGCCAACGGCCTGCTCGACCTGCTCGTCGACGAGGCCGAGCTCGAGCGCCGCCGCGCCGAGGGGGTCACCCACCCCCAGCCCAAGTACACCCGTGGGGTGCTCGCGAAGTACCGCCGCCTCGTCGGCAGCGCGAGCACCGGCGCGGTGTGTGACTGACCCGGCCGGCGAGGAGCCGGCGCTCGAGCTGGTCGGCCTCGTCAAGGAGTTCCGCGGCCGGCGGGTCGTCCACGGCCTGTCGCTCGTGGTGCCCCGCGGTTCGCTCTACGGGCTGGTCGGGCCCAACGGCGCCGGCAAGACGACCACCCTGTCGATGGCCACCGGGCTGCTGCGGCCCGACGGCGGCACCGCCCGCGTGCTCGGGCACGACGTGTGGGCCGACCCGGCAGCGGCCAAGGCCGTCATGGGGGTCTCGCCCGACGGGATGCGCCTGTTCGAGCAGCTCTCCGGGCGCGAGCTGCTCACGTACGTGGGCGCCCTGCGCCGGATGCCGCGTGAGGTCACCGCCGCGCGCGCCGACGAGCTGCTCGCCGTGCTCGACCTCGCCGACGACGCGAGCACGGTCGTCGCCGACTACTCCGCCGGCATGGTGAAGAAGATCAGCCTGGCCGCCGCCCTCATCCACGCTCCACGCCTGCTGGTGCTCGACGAGCCGTTCGAGGCGGTCGACCCGGTGTCGGGCCAGACGATCCGCACCATCCTGCGCCGCTACGTCGCCGGTGGGGGCACGGTGGTCATGTCGAGCCACGTCATGGAGCTCGTCGAGGGACTCTGCGACCGGGTGGCCGTGGTCGCCGCCGGGCGGGTGCTCGCCGAGGACACCGTCGGCGGGCTGACCCGGGGCGGGTCGCTCCACCAGCGCTTCCTCGAGCTGGTCGGGGCGTCCGACACGGGGGGCGAGGGCCTGACGTGGTTGGGCTGATCGTCCGCCTGCGGCTGGCCATGTGGCGCACCGCGATGACGCGCAGCACCCTCCACCTCCTGTCCTCCGTCGCCGGCGGCATCGCCGCGCTGGCGGTGCTGGCCGTGCTCGGGCCCGGCCTGGTGCTGCTCTCGCAGCGGCCGCTGCGGGTCACCGCGCTCACCGTCCCCCTCTTCGCGCTCATCACGCTGATGTGGACCGTGCTCAGCCTGATCGCCTCCGGCGTCGACTCGCTGCTCGACCCGGCCCGCTTCTCGGTGCTCCCGATGCGGGCCGGCGAGCTCGCCCGGGGCCTGCTGGCCGCCGCCTGCACCGGCATCCCGGCGGTGCTGCTGAGCGGACTGGCCCTGGCCCAGGTGGCTGCGTGGGCCGGCCAGCCCGCGGCCGTGCCTGCGGCGGCGCTCGCCGCCGTGCTCGGCGTGCTCACCGCGGTGCTGCTCGCCCGCGCCATCACCAGCGCGCTGGCCCGCGTGATGACCACTCGGGTCGGTCGGCTGCTGGGTGCCGTGGTCGTCTCCCTGGTCACGCTGCTGCCGCTCGCGATGAACGCGGCGCTCACCACCGGCTCCCTCGGCGCAGACCTCCGGTCCTTCGACGCGACCCACTCGGCGCTGGTCGCGTCGTGGACCCCCTTCGGCTGGGCCTGGGCGCTGCCGTTCGACGTCGCCACCGGCCGCTGGCTGGCGGGCGGCGTGCACCTGGTCCTGTCCGTCGCCCTCGTCGGTGGGCTCTACCTCTGGTGGGTGCGCCTGCTGGCCCGCACGCTCACCTCACCGCTCACCACCTCCGGCGGCCAGCGCATCGGCCGGGGGCGGCTGCTGCCGGTGCTGCTCGGCACGTCGCCCACCGCCTCCATCGCGGCGCGCCGGGTGCGGTCCTGGTACCGCGACAGCCGGCTGGTCGGCATCGCGCTGCGCACCGCCGTGCTGCCGGTCTTCTTCGTCGTGCAGGCGGTGTTCACCGACACCCCAGGGCTGGCCGGCGTCGGCGTCGTCACCCTGGCGGTGTTCGCGGGCCTCACCCTGATGAACGACCTGGCGTTCGACGGACCAGCCTGGTGGCTGCACGTGGCCGTGGGCGTGCGCGGCTGGGAGGACCGGCTGGGGCGGGCGGTCGCATCGACCGTCGTCTTCGGTCCGGTCGTCGTGATCACCTTCGTCGTCAGCGTGGTGCTGGGCGTCCTCCCGCACCCGGTGTCGTGGGCGATGGTCGTCGTGGTGTCGTTCCTCGCGAGCCTCGGCCTGGCCGTGGGCGTGGGCGCCGTGCTGCCGGGGACGGCACCGCGCACCGGCGGCAACCCGTTCGCGGCCACGTCGGGCGGCGCGGCCCAGGGCTGCCTCACCGCCGTGGTGTCGTTCGTGGGCCCCCTGCTGCTCACCCTTCCGGCCGTCGTCGTCGCGGTGCTCACCTCGGGCTCGGCCGTCGGTCGCTGGGTGGCCCTGGTGGCGGGCACGCTCTACGGCGCCGGCCTGCTCACGCTCGGGGTGCTGCTGGGCGGCATGCGCCTCGACCGGCGCGCGCCTGAGCTGCTCGGCCAGCTCGCCACCGCCCAGATCTGACACCGCCCGGTTCCCACCTTTTCCGCCCGGTGCGGGACAGCTGACCTGCGCACGGGAACTGTTCCCCGGCGAAGGTGAACCTCGTGGTGTCAGGCCGGTGCGACGGTGCCCGCGGTGACCGGTGCCGGCTCGGGGTCGGGGTCGGAGGCGTCGTGCTCGGCGCGCACGGCCGCCACCGGGGCGAACCGGTCGTGGTAGGTGACGAGCAGCGAGATGAGCAGCACGAAGAACACCGTCGCCGAGAGGTCGAGCGCGCTGCTGCCGAGCAGGAGCCGGGCCAGCAGCACCAGGCCGACGTTGACCACCACGCGGGCGCCGAACGCAGCCGCGAGCCCCTCGCGGCTGCCGGCCCGGCGGGCCACTGCGATCGAGATGGCGGCGTTGACGACGACGAACAGCGCGATGCCGACGAACATCCGCAGGTCCGACACCTCGAGCCCGGGCAGGATGCGCGCGTAGATCGTCGACAGCAGGCCGATGAGCACGACCTTCTCGAGCGTCGACCACGACCACACCTTCACGTGGGATGCCGTCCAGGCGTCGCGCTCGGCGGCGGTGTCCATCTCCTCGGGCAGCCGGTCGGCCGCCAGGCGCCAGCTCCAGTCGGCCGTGAGCAGGCGCGGGCGCACGACGAACCAGAGGATCGCCAGCCCGAGGAGCACCGCCCCGACGATGAGCGGCGGGAACCAGGCGACCTCCTGCCAGGTGTCGGTGAAGTCGAGCTGGGCCACGTGGATCCAGTACTCCTGGGGGAGCTTGACGAAGATCCAGATGCAGGCGGCCGTCACGACCCAGAAGCGGGTGCCGAAGCGGCGCGGGTCCCAGCGCAGCCGCACCAGCTCGTAGGCGATGAAGAAGTACTCGAAGGTGTTGGGGAAGACCAGCAGCAGCGTGCGCACCCCGGTGATCTCGAACGCCATCACGCCGACCATCCGGTAGAAGAACAGGAAGCGCGAGATGCTGACGGCCGCGGAGCGGGTCCAGTTCTGCAGCGAGGCCAGGAACGCGACGGACAGGTAGAACAGGTCCATCGCCTTGTCGTAGTTCTGGTAGCCCGGCGGGTCGAAGCCGAACGCCTGGAACACGCTCTGGTCGATGCCGTCGAGCACGAGGCAGGCGAGCACCGCCGGCAGCGGCCACTTCGGGATGAAGAGGGGGAGCAGGAAGCGCAGGCCCACCACGACGACGAAGACGACGGTGGCTTCGGTGGTCATTGCGGTGCTCCTCGTGCGCGGCCCGTCGACGAGGGCGTCCGGCGGGAACGCTAGCGGAGCAGGCCGCGGCCGCGCGCCGGCATCCGCGGGTGTGGCCGGTGAGCGACCTCACGGTTCCGGATCGTGGGATCCGGTGTCTCGTTGGTTGACACGGCATACGGCCGGGGGGAGAGTGCACGTGTGGCCCGAGTCCTCGTACTTTCCCGGCGCGTCTGATCCCTTCGATCTGACGCGCTCCCTCCGTCGTCCCGTCACCGGGACTGGAGGGTTTTTTTGTGCACGGACGACGGCCGCCGACAGCGGTTGACTTCGACGAAGACGGTGACAGCAGTGAGCGAGACCAGGCCGGCGACCCCGGTTGCCCCAGCGGCCCCGAGCGCCCCCAGCCCCGCGCAGGTGGCGCAGCAGGCGCGGGCGCGCACGCCCATCGAGGTGACCGGCGCGCAGAGCCTGGTGCTCTCGCTCGAGGCGATGGACGTCGACACCGTCTTCGGCATCCCGGGCGGCGCGATCCTGCCGGCCTACGACCCGCTGCTCGACTCGGTGAAGGTGCGCCACATCCTGGTGCGCCACGAGCAGGGTGCCGGCCACGCCGCCGAGGGCTATGCCGCGGCCACCGGGCGGGTCGGCGTCTGCATGGCCACCTCCGGGCCCGGTGCGACGAACCTCGTCACCCCACTCGCCGACGCACACATGGACTCGGTGCCGATCGTCGCCATCACCGGGCAGGTGAACTCGGCCGCCATCGGCACCGACGCCTTCCAGGAGGCCGACATCCGCGGCATCACGATGCCGATCACCAAGCACAACTACCTCGTCACCGACGCCGACGACATCCCTCGCACCATCGCCGAGGCGTTCCACATCGCCGCCACCGGCCGGCCCGGCCCGGTGCTCGTCGACATCTCCAAGGACGCCCTGCAGGCGCGCACCATGTTCTCCTGGCCGCCGCGCATCGACCTGCCCGGCTACCACCCGGTGACCCGCCCGCACAGCAAGCAGATCCGCGAGGCCGCCCGGCTGATCGCCGAGGCCGAGCGCCCCATCCTCTACGTCGGCGGCGGCGTCATCCGGGCCCGGGCCAGCGAGGAGCTGCGGCGCTTCGTCGAGCTGAGCCAGATCCCCGTGGTCACCACGCTGATGGCGCGCGGTGCGCTTCCCGACAGCCACCCGCTGCACCTCGGGATGCCGGGCATGCACGGCTCGGTCTCGGCCGTCACCGGGCTGCAGAAGTCGGACCTGATCATCGCGCTGGGGGCCCGCTTCGACGACCGCGTCACCGGCCAGCTCAAGACCTTCGCGCCCGATGCCAAGGTCATCCACGCCGACATCGACCCGGCCGAGATCAGCAAGAACCGCAAGGCCGACGTGCCGATCGTCGGTGACTGCCGCGCGGTGCTGGTCGACCTCATCGAGGCCGTCGACACCGACATCGACGCCGGCCGCGGTGGCGGCTACGTCGAGTGGCGCGAGCGGGTCGCCGGCTGGAAGGAGCTCTTCCCGGTGGGCTACACCGAGCCGGAGGAGTCAACTCTCGCACCGCAGTACGTCATCGAGCGACTGAGCGCGATCGCCGGGCCCGAGGCGGTCTACGTCGCCGGTGTCGGCCAGCACCAGATGTGGGCAGCCCAGTTCGTCGAGTACGAGCGCCCCAACGCGTGGCTCAACTCCGGTGGGCTGGGGACGATGGGGTATGCCGTGCCGGCCGCCATGGGTGCCCAGGTCGGCGAGCCCGACCGCACCGTGTGGGCGATCGACGGCGACGGCTGCTTCCAGATGACCAACCAGGAGCTGGCCACCTGCGTCATCAACAACATCCCGATCAAGGTCGCGATCATCAACAACAGCAGCCTGGGCATGGTGCGCCAGTGGCAGACCCTGTTCTACAACGAGCGCTACTCCAACACCGACCTGCACACCTCGGTCGGCTCACGGGTGCCCGACTTCGTCAAGCTCGCCGACGCCTACGGCTGCGCCGGGTTCCGGTGCGAGCGACCCGAGGACGTCGACGACACCATCCGGGCGGCGATGGCGATCAACGACCGGCCGGTGGTCGTCGACTTCGTCGTGCACCGCGACGCCATGGTCTGGCCGATGGTGCCCGCCGGCGTCAGCAACGACCTGATCCAGGTCGCCCGCGACACCGCCCCGCAGTGGGACCGCGAGGAGTCCGAGGCGATCGAGCAGGGGCTCGACCCCGACCACGACGGCGTGCCCACGGGCTCGCACGAGAGCTGAAGGCGACATGACGATGAACAAGCACACCCTGTCCGTCCTCGTCGAGAACAAGCCCGGCGTCCTGGCGCGCATCGCCGCGCTGTTCTCCCGTCGCGGCTTCAACATCGACTCCCTGGCGGTGGGGGAGACGGAGCACCCCGACGTCTCGCGGATGACCGTCGTGGTCGACGTCGAGGACCTTCCCCTGGAGCAGGTGACCAAGCAGCTCAACAAGCTCGTCGAGGTGCTCAAGGTCGTCGAGCTCGAGCCGCAGTCGGCGGTGCAGCGCCAGGTCATGCTGATCAAGGTGCGCGCCGACGCCGGCACCCGGAGCCAGGTGCTCGAGATGGTGCAGATGTTCCGCGCCAAGGTCGTCGACGTCGCCACCGACTCGCTCACCATCGAGGCCACCGGCACCACCGACAAGCTCAAGGCCCTGCTCGAGGTGCTCGAGCCCTACGGGGTCAAGGAGCTCGTCCAGTCCGGCATCGTCGCCATCGGGCGCGGCCCGCGCTCCATCACCGACCGGGCCCTGCGCAGTGCCTGATCGCGGCTGCCGTGCCTGACCAACGCGTGCAGCGCGTCAGTCGCAGCAGCCCCTGACCGGCATCCGCCGCGCCTGAGACCGGGCCGCGCGACGCGAGCCGCACGGCATATCGTCCACACCGACACCACCACACCACCACCACACGAGGAGAGGCCGACACGATGGCCGAGATGTTCTACGACGACGACGCCGACCTGGCCGTCATCCAGGGCCGCAAGGTCGCGGTCATCGGGTACGGCAGCCAGGGCCACGCCCACGCGCTCAACCTGCGCGACTCCGGGGTCGACGTGCGCGTCGGGCTCGCCGAGGGCTCGAGGTCACGCCCCAAGGCCGAGGCCGAGGGCCTGCGGGTGCTCACGGTGGCGGACGCCGTCAAGGAGGCCGACCTCGTCGTCATCCTGACGCCGGACCAGGTGCAGCGCACCGTCTACGCCGACCACATCCAGCCCAACCTCGCCGAGGGTGCGGCCCTGCTGTTCGGGCACGGCTTCACCATCCGCTTCGGCTACATCCGGCCCGAGGGCGGCTCCGACGTCATCATGGTCGCCCCCAAGGGCCCCGGCCACCTGGTGCGGCGCGAGTTCGTCGACGGGCGCGGCGTGCCGGTGCTGGTGGCGGTGGAGCAGGACGCCTCGGGCTCCGCGTGGGCGCTGGCCACCTCGTACGCCAAGGCGATCGGCGGCCTGCGCGCCGGCGGCATCAGGACGACCTTCACCGAGGAGTGCGAGACCGACCTGTTCGGTGAGCAGGCCGTGCTCTGCGGCGGCGCGTCGCAGCTCGTCATGTACGGCTTCGAGACCCTCGTGGAGGCGGGCTACCAGCCGGAGGTCGCCTACTTCGAGTGCCTGCACGAGCTCAAGCTCATCGTCGACCTGATGGTGGAGGGCGGCATCGCCAAGCAGCGCTGGTCCGTCTCCGACACCGCGGAGTACGGCGACTACGTCTCCGGCCCCCGGGTCATCGACGCGTCGGTCAAGGCGAACATGCAGGCCGTGCTCGCCGACATCAAGAGCGGCGCGTTCGCCCAGCGCTTCATCGACGACCAGGATGCCGGCGCCCCCGAGTTCAAGGCGCTGCGCGAGAAGGGTGCCCAGCACCCGATCGAGGCCACCGGCCGCGACCTGCGCAAGCTGATGGCGTGGGTCGACTCCGACCGCGACCAGGACTACGTCGAGGGCTCCGCCGCACGCTGACCTCTCGCACCCGATCGACGACCGTAGGGACACGCCGCCACCGGTTCGCCGTGGCGGCGTGTCCCTACGCTCGACCGGGTCGCGGATGCCGCCGCGCGGCCTGCCCGCTCGGTAGTCCCGGTGAGGTGGATGGTCACATCGTGGGCACCGATGTCCACATGTTGGCACGCGCCTAGGATGGGGGCCCGGCCCAGCGGCGTGCCGGGGAGCCCGCACACCGCCGTGGTGGCGGCCCGCCCACCCGGGCACCCGGCATCCGGCAGACCGGCCGATGACCGACCGCAGCACCGAAAGAGGGACCTTTCGTGACCAAGCCCGTCGTCCTCATCGCCGAGGAGCTCTCACCCGCGACGCTCGACGCCCTCGGCCCGGACTTCGAGGTCCGCCACGTCGACGGTGCCGACCGCGGCGCCCTGCTCCCGGCGCTCGCCGGCGTCGACGCGGTGCTCATCCGCTCGGCCACCAAGATGGATGCCGAGGCGATCGCCGCAGCCAGGAGCCTGAAGGTCATCGCGCGCGCGGGTGTAGGGCTGGACAACGTCGACGTCGAGACCGCCACCAAGGCCGGCGTCATGGTCGTGAACGCCCCGACCTCCAACATCACCAGCGCCGCCGAGCTCGCCGTCGGCCTGCTGCTCGCCTGCGCGCGCAACATCGCGCCGGCCAACGAGGCCCTGAAGAACGGCGCCTGGAAGCGCAGCAAGTACGGCGGCGTCGAGCTGCTCGAGAAGAAGGTCGGCATCGTCGGCTTCGGCCGGATCGGCCAGCTCGTCGCCGAGCGGCTCAAGGGCTTCGGCGTCGAGATCCTCGCCTACGACCCCTACGTCTCGGTGCAGCGCGCCGGCCTGCTGGGCGCCCGGCTGGTCACCCTCGACGAGCTGCTCGCCGAGAGCGACTTCATCACCATCCACCTGCCCAAGACTCCCGAGACGATCGGCCTGATCGGCAAGGAGGCGCTCGCCAAGGTCAAGCCGACCGTGCGCGTCATCAACGCGGCCCGCGGTGGGGTGCTCGACGAGGAGGCCCTCGCCGACGCCATCGCCGAAGGACGCGTGGCCGGCGCCGGCATCGACGTCTTCGCCACCGAGCCGTGCACGGACAGCCCCCTGTTCGACCACGAGTCCGTCGTCGTCACGCCACACCTCGGCGCCTCCACCGAGGAGGCCCAGGAGAAGGCGGGCGTGGCCGTGGCGAAGTCGGTGCGCCTGGCGCTCGGCGGCGACCTCGTGCCGGATGCCGTGAACGTCTCCGGCGGTGCCGTGGCCGAGGAGGTGCGCCCCGGGATCGACCTCGTCGAGAAGCTCGGCCGCGTGTTCACCGCGTTCGCCGGCTCGGTGCCCGTGCAGCTCGACGTCGAGGTGCGCGGCGAGATCACGTCGCACGACGTGTCCGTGTGGGAGCTCGCCGCCCTCAAGGGCCTGTTCACCGACGTCACCGAGGACCCCGTCACCTACGTCAACGCGCCGCTGCTCGCCAAGGAGCGCGGCTGCGAGTCTCGCCTGGTGACCGACGAGGTGTCCGAGGACTTCCGCAACGTCACCACCCTGCGTGGCACCCTCGCCGACGGCACCACCGTCTCGGTGTCGGGCACGCTCACCGGGCCGAAGATGGTGCAGAAGCTCATCGGCATCAACGGCTGGGACCTCGAGATCCCGCTCAGCGTGCACATGGCCTTCTTCGCCTACGACGACCGCCCCGGCGTCATCGGCGCGGTCGGCCGGCTGCTCGGCGAGGCTGCCGTCAACATCGCCGGCATGCAGGTCGCGCGCGACGACGAGGCCACCAACTCGCTCATCGCCCTCACGGTCGACCAGGCCATCCCGCTCGACGTCGTCACCGCAATCGAGAGCGAGATCGGCGCGGAGACGGTGCGGGTCGTCGACCTGGTCTGATCCGCCGGGTGCGCCAGAGGCCGGTGCCGAGGCTCAGGCCCCAGGCCAGGAACAGCGGGTTCCACCGCCACGCGTGGCCCTGCAGGGCCACGACCTCGTCCACCGGGCCGAGCGCCCCGCTCAGGGCCACGTCGGCGACCACGGTGTTCGACGGTCACCGGTGGCTCGCGCCGCCAGTCCAGCGCCCACGCCCCGACCGTCCCCGCGAGCGCGTCCCCGCCCACCGCCCAGTACAGGCCGGCCGTGGCGTGCACCGTGCCGACCACCCCGGCAGCGGTGAACCAGCGCTGTAGTGCCGGCTCGGTCAACGCCCCACCGACAGCCCCCGCCGGTCGGCCAGCTCCTCGAACAGGGACTCCCACCGGGCCGCGGTGGCCGAGATGTCGAAGGCGCTCGCCCTGGCCTCCGCCGCGTCGGCGAGGCGGCGCTGCTCGGCGGGGTCGGTGAGCACCTGCAGGATGCCGTCGGCGAGCGCAGCGCTGTCACCCACCGGCACCAGGACGCCGCTGCGCCCCCCGTCCAGCAGCTCGGCCGGCCCGGTCGGGCAGTCGAACGCCACCACGGGAAGACCGGCGGCCATCGCCTCGAGGAGCACCATCGGCATCCCCTCGCGGCGCGAGGACAGCACGAACAGCGATGCCTCGTCGAAGCGGGCCGCCATGTCGCGGTTGAACCCCTCCAGGCTCACCACCTCGGCGAGTCCGGCGCGCTCGATCCGGCTCTGCAGCGATGCGCGCTCCTCGCCCGTGCCGTAGATGCGCAACCGCCACTGTGGGCAGGCCGCAGCGACGGTGCGCCACGCGTCGATGAGCAGGTCGAACCCCTTGCGGCGGATGAGGGCGCCCGCTGCCACGGCCACCGGCGCGCTCAGGGGCGAGTGACGGCGCACGGTGTCGTGGGGGAGCGCGTTGGGCACCACCACCACCGGGCACCCGTCGCCGAGCACCCGCCGGTAGGCCGCGGCGTCGACCTCGGTGAGCACGGTCAACGCGTCGAGGCCGGCGTAGCGATCGGCATAGTCCGCGCGCAGGTCGAGGTGCGGGGTGAGGTGGTTGTGCTCCTGGGCGATCGCCACCTGGCGGTCGGTGCGCAGGGTACCCAGCGCCAGGTTGAGGGTCAGCCGGGTGCTGATCACCACGCAGTCCTTCTGGGCACGCACGTACCGACGCACGGCGTGGTCGTGGGCCAGGGTGAACGTGGCCCAGCGCGTGTCGCGTGGATGAGCCAGCCTGCTGTGCGTCCTGCGCAGGGCCACCCTCGTGGCCCAGCGCACGGCGTTGCCGGGCGTGCCCGGATGGGCACGTCGCGGGCGGAAACCGGTGAGTGACACGAGCTTGACCCCGGGGGCCACCGGGAAGACCGGTTGGCGCCTGCGCTGCACCACGGACGCGACCTCGACGTCGTGACCGCGCTCGGCGAGGGCGGCGGCCATCGACAGGGTCGTCCGCACCGTTCCACCCCCCGCGTAGGCGTTGTGGATCACATACCTGATGCGCACGAGGTCCCTCTCGGGTCGGGGTCGGCCGGTCATCCGGAGAACGGGTCGCAGTCTGCCCGAAGAATGCCGCCCGGTGGGAGTGAACCGGCAGCGGCCGTCATCTTCTCGCCGGGGACGGGCGCAGCCCACCACCCACCCCAGCGGCGGATTCGGGTGCCAGGGCGGCCGTGCGCTCCTGATTCCGTCCTGCGGCAGCCGAAGTGACGCACGTCTCGTCGGTCGAGCGTCCGGATGGTGAGAGGGCGGTGACGGGTACTAGGACGTCCACGTACCGTCGAGAACATGCAGCGGCTCGAGGTACTCATCCTCATTCCGAGCCGCGGCGAGGTCGGGTAGTCAGCATCCTCGCCGCGGAGACCCCGCGACGTCGCTGACCGGTTCGCCGAGGCACCACTCGGCTCGAGCCCCCGAATCCCCCAGACGACCGGCCCCAGGGGCCGTGGAAGGCAGAACCACCATGAACGAGAACAGCACGCTCGACGAGGCCACCCTCGCCCGGCAGGCCCTGCAGGAGTCGATGGACCTGCGCGACCAGGGCCACACCGACGACTGACACGCTGCGCCGCCGGCTCGACCACGCGTCGGCCGGCATCCCACCGGCCGTCCCGCCCATCCATGGGCTGGGACGGCCGTCCGCATCCCGATACCCGTCCCTAGGCTGGAGCGCATGACCGAGAGCGCACCGCCGTCCCTGGACATCGCCGTCATCGGGGGAGACGGCATCGGGCCCGAGGTCGTCGCCGAGGGGCTGAAGGTGCTCCGGGCCGTGGTGGGCGACGCCGGGCCGACGGTGGCCACGACCGAGTACGACCTCGGCGCCACCCGCTGGCACGCCACCGGCGAGACGCTGCCCCCGTCGGTGCTCGAGGAGCTGAAGCAGCACGACGCGATCCTGCTGGGTGCCATCGGCGACCCGAGCGTGCCGAGTGGAGTCCTCGAGCGCGGGGTGCTGCTGCCGCTGCGCTTCGCGATGGAGCACTACGTCAACCTGCGCCCGGCCAAGCTCTACCCGGGGGTGCAGAGCCCGCTGGCCGTGGAGCGGGTGGCGCCGGACGGCATCGACTTCGTCGTGGTCCGCGAGGGCACCGAGGGCCCGTACACCGGCAACGGCGGCACCATCCGCAAGGGCACCGAGCACGAGGTCGCCACCGAGGTATCCGTGAACACGGCCTTCGGTGTCGAGCGCGTGGTCCGTGACGCCTTCGCCCGCGCCCAGGCCCGTCCGCGCAAGAAGCTCACGCTGGTCCACAAGAACAACGTGCTGACCTTCGCCGGGCACCTGTGGACGAACATCTTCAACAAGGTGGCCGGGGAGTTCCCCGAGGTCACCACCGACTACATCCACGTCGACGCGGCCACGATCTACCTGGTCACCGACCCGGCCCGGTTCGACGTGATCGTCACCGACAACCTCTTCGGCGACATCATCACCGACCTTGCCGCGGCCGTGTCCGGCGGCATCGGCGTCGCCGCGAGCGGGAACATCAACCCGTCCGGCGAGTTTCCCTCGATGTTCGAGCCGGTCCACGGCTCGGCGCCCGACATCGCGGGTCAGGGCAAGGCCGATCCCACCGCCACGGTCCTGTCCGTCGCCCTGCTTCGGCGCCACCTCGGCTTCGAGGCCGAGGCCGCCCGCATCGACGAGGCGGTCACCGCCGACCTCGCCGAGCGCACCGGCAAGCCCGCCCGCAGCACGTCGGAGATCGGCGACGCGCTCGCCGTACGAGTAGCCGGCTGACCGGGCGGGCCACTCGAAAACTATTCGAAGCCGCCGGGTCACTCGTACCCGGCGGCTTTCGCATGTCCCCCGCCGGGTGCCACCATCATCCCCAGGGTCGCATTTCACGCCGTTTCTTCCTCGGCTCCCCGCTTGCGTTAATCGAACGCGGAGCCGCGGATTGAGGGAATGCTCGGACGTCCTAGCACTGGCCACCGGCCGTACGGACGTGAGCGCGGCCCGTCACACACAGCCGGTGAAGGACAACCACTCATGACGACGCCCACGATCGAGCTCACGCCCTCCGCCCGTCCGCACTCCGCCGCCGAGCGCGAGGCGATCCTGGCCAGTCCCGGGTTCGGCCGCCACTTCACCGACCACATGGTGACGATCAAGTGGACCGAGGGCCGCGGCTGGCACGACGGTCAGCTCGTCCCGTACGCCCCGCTCGCCCTCGACCCGGCCACGATGGTCCTGCACTACGCGCAGGAGAT
>JBJMHU010000026.1:0-10536 GCA_045807225.1 Ornithinibacter sp.
GGCAAGACCTACTCGCAGGTCTCCGGCGAGTTCATCGCCGCCTCCAAGGCCGACCCCACCGCCCAGGCCACCAAGGACCTCGGCGAGCTGCGCCAGACCCTGTTCATGGGCACCACCCTTCGCGGCATGCTGCTCAACGCCTACGCCTTCGCCACCCTCGGCACCATCGCGATGTGGGCGGCCATCGCCTCCTTCATCGGCGCCGCCGTCATGCTCACCCTGGGCGTCCTCGGCCTGCGCCACGCCCACCAGGTCGAGGGCGTCAACGCCCCCGCCATCGAGACCATCCCCGCCACCGTCTGAGGACCCCGCTCGTTCGACACCGCGCGACTGCGCACGCAGTGATCGCACGGCAAGCCCCGGTCAGCTCACCTGCTGACCGGGGCTCTGTGGATCCCCCTCAGGGCATGGCCGTCGGGTGACAGCTCCTCATCCCTTGGGCGACGCCGGCCATGCTGTCAGTCCGTTCGGAGCAACACGGAGACGCTCAGCTGCGTAGCGCCGCCGCGCCCGCCTCGGCGATCTGGACGTCCTGGTCCGGGCTGCCGCCCCCGACTCCGATGGCCCCGACGACCTGGCTGTCGACGATCAGTGGAACGCCACCACCGAGGAGCGTGAAGCCTGCGGCCAGGAGGGACTGGGCCCGCACCGGGTCGGTGGTGCGGCTGGCCAGGGTTGCGGTGGAGATGCGAAAGGCCACCGAGGTCTCGGCCTTGAGGGGGGCCAGGGTCAGGCTGGCTCGGCTGTTGCCGTCCTGGCGGGAGGCCGCCTTGAGGTCAGCGCAGTCGTCCACGACCACGATGAACGCGGCAACGCCGAGGCCCCTCGCCGCTCGCTCGGCGGCGGCGAGGACGCGCTGGGCCTGGGCGGAGCCGAGCGTCGGCGCCATGGGCGGCCGAGTCCCCTCCGAGGCGCTCGCCGGGGTGGCGGTGGCCACGCTGGTGGCGGCTCCAGCCGCCAGTCCAGCAGCCGCCAGGGCCTGCCGCCTCGAGGCACCGCTCGCAGCAGGACCTCCACCGGGCGCTTCAGGGGTGAGAGCTGTCATCACGGGCCTCCACTCGAGTCGGCCCACCACGTCGTGGACCTGAAGGCCTCATCGTTCCTGCTCGTGCCGTCTCCCGCCACCGGGGAGGACCGGGCTGGTGGTCGCCGTCGCACAGCCACCGTGTCGCACGCGAGTAAGAACCACCGATCCCCGCGCACTAACAGGCATCCCGAACGTCTCAGCGAGGAGAGGGCCCCACCGATGAATGCAGCGTCGCCGTTCCCCTTGGCGGAACCGTCCGTCACACCCACGCCGGCATCCCACCCGGCGTCCGAGCGTTCTCGGTGGCGTGGTCCGGAGGCCGTGGCGGAGCACGACCTGGCGGCGGCCACCTCAGCGGCCGGTGCGCTCCTCGATGCGCTCGGACTCGACCTGCGCGACGAGTCGCTCGCCCGCACCCCACGGCGGATGGCGGCCGCCTTGGCCGAGCTGATGTCACCCCGCCCCTTCGAGATGACGACCTTCCCGAACGACGGCGGCTACGACGAGCTCATCGTGGCGCGAGCGATCCCGGTCCGCTCGCTGTGCGAGCACCACATGCTCCCGTTCGTCGGCACCGCCCACGTCGGCTACCTGCCCGGGCACCGCATCCTGGGGCTGTCCAAGCTGGCGCGCGTGGTGGAGCACTTCTCGCGCCGCCCGCAGGTGCAGGAACGCCTGACCGTGCAGGTCGCCAACTGGTTGGACGCCCAGCTCAACCCGGCCGGGGTGGGGGTGCTCATCGAGGCCGAGCACCTGTGCATGACCCTGCGCGGTGTGCAGGCGCCGGGAACCACCACGGTGACGTCGAGCCTGCTCGGGGTGCTGCGCACCGACGCACGCTCACGCTCGGAGTTCCTGGCCCTGGCTCGCCCCGCGCACTGACGCGCCGCCCAGGGGTGGATGCGCCACCTGATCTCACTGCGGCGCGTGGTCCCTGATGAGGTCGAGGAGGGACTCTGCCTCTTCCGCGCAGGCGGGGCATCCGCGGAGGTGGGCCGACATGGTCGGGTCGTGGTGCGACGGACCGTCGACGAGCCCTTCCACGTAGGCGTCCATCCGCTCGAAGCAGTCCTCACAGGACAGCCACGGTGTGGTGTCCAGGAGCAGTGCGTCGACGGCAGCCGGGCTGAGGATGCGGTCGGGCTGGGGGAGGTTGGTGCTCATGGCGTTCCTGCTGGGGTGCGAGGGGATGGACCGTCGGTGGGTTCGTCGGGGAGGTGGCCCGTGGCGACGAGCGCAACGCGCAGTCGCACCCGCACGTCGTGCACGGTCTTGTAGAGGGCACCACGGGTGGAGCCCAGGCGCTCGGCCAGCACGTCGATCGGCACGCCGTCGACGAGCAGGGCGATGGCGACCCTGCGCTGGTGTGGGGTGAGGGTGGTGCTCATCGCCCGGGTCAGCGCGCTGGCGAGGTCACTGACCTCTGCGGCGTGGTCGGGTCCGTCGTGCGCCGGCGCCTCGACCTCGAGGTCGCGTAGCTCCACCTCCCGGTGCTGCCACTGGATCCGGCGAACCTCCGTGGCGGCCTGGAGGATCGCGAACTTGAACGCCCAGGTCGTGAACCGGCTGCGCCCCTCGAAGGTGTGCACCTTGGCCAGCAGTGCGGTCATCGCCTCATCGGCCGCCTGGTTGGCCAGGTCGTCCACGGCATGGGGTGAGGGGTCGGGAAGGGCGGCGCGCATGCGCCAGACCTGGTGCGCAGCGGCTCGCACCATCAACGCGTGCAACCGGCGCATCGCGGCATCCTGCACGGCTCCCGGTTCCGCGAGGGCGGCCACCCAGTCCTCCGGTTCGTCATCGCCGGCACGGGTCCACCGCGGCCGGGCCTCGTTGAGGCCGACCGGCGCTGGGTCCTCCCGGTTCAGGGTGCCCATGGGGCGCCGTCCGCAGGGTCGTCCGGCGCGAGGATGCGGGCCGCGAGGTCAGGGGGGCACCCTCGGTCGACCAGCTGGAGCAGGGCGTGCAGGTCCACGCGCTGGTCCGCGAGCCTGCTCGCCAGGCGATCGGGGAACCCGGCATCGCGCAGTCGGCTGGCACGCCACTGCGTGACGTCGACCGGCATGCCACGGCCCGGTGCCGGAGTGGCCGGGTGGGGTGCGCGAGTCGGCTGGGTCGTCATGCCATGTTCGCCGCGCGCAGGGGTGCAGGTCTTACCGATGACGGCCCTCCGGGTAAGACCCGCAGTCGCAGGTGGCACCAACACCGTGCCAGCGTCCCACCCGGCCGACCGATGTCGGCAACCGGCTCCGAGGACGCAACGACCCCCGAGGAGGACCCCATGGCCACCATCGACACCCCGTCCCAGCGCGGTGCACCCCTCACCCCGGACACCGTCAGGGGGACGGCAACCGCGCCGAGCACGCCGGCAGCGCTGGCACAGGACCCTGCACGCCAGGCGTACCTGATCCTGAGGGGTGCCTTCGTGGTCGCACCCGTCGTCTTCGGCGTCGACAAGTTCACCAACTGGCTGGTGCAGTGGGACCAGTACCTGGCGCCGGCCCTGTCCGACCGGCTGCCGGTCAGCGCCCACCAGGCCATGTACGTCGTCGGCGTCGTCGAGGTTCTGGCGGGTGTCATCGTCGCGCTGCACGCCCGGCTGGGTGCGCTGGTCGTCGCCGCCTGGCTTGCCGGCATCATCGTCAACCTGCTGCTCATCCCGGGCTTCTACGACGTGGCCCTCAGGGACTTCGGACTGCTCCTCGCGGCCGTCGCGCTGCAGCGGCTGGCCACCCGCTACGACCGCCGGCCGGTGGCGTGGCCGCTGCGCCGGGGGTGAACCGTGAGCACCGCGTTCGTCCTCACCGGCGGCGGCAGCCTCGGCGTCGTGCAGGTCGGGATGCTCGCCGCTCTGCAGGACCACGGCATCGAGCCGGATCTGCTCATCGGCACCTCTGCGGGTGCGCTCAACGCCGCCTACCTCGCCGGACCGGGATCCACGGCCGCCCGGGTCGACTCCCTCGCCCACCTGTGGCAGCAGGTGCGCCGCCGAGACGTGTTCGTGGCACATCCGCGGCGCTGGCTCGCCGCGACGGTCGGTGCGTCGCCCTCCGTCTTCGACGACTCGCACCTACGTTCACTCGTGTCGACCCACCTGGACTACGACCTGCTGGAGGACGCCCGCCTGCCGGTGCACGTCGTCGCCACGGACCTCGTCACGGGTCAGGGGCATGCCCTGACCCACGGAAGCACGGTGGAGGCGGTGCTCGCCAGTGCCGCGGTGCCGGGCCTGCTCCCGCCGGTGCAGCACCAGGGCCGAACCCTTGTCGACGGCGGGGTGGGCGAGTTCGACGCGCTGCGTCACGCTGATGCCCAGGGTGCCGACGACATCTACCTGCTTCCCGCCGGATACCCCTGCGCCGGACCGGCGCCCGCCACGGCGCTCGGGATCACCCTGACCGCCCTCGCCCTGCTGCTGCACCGGCAGCTGCAGGCCCAGGCGCGCGACTTCACCGGCCGGGCCCGCCTGCACGTGCTGCCCCCGCTGTGCCCACTGGCCGTCTCCCCTGCCGACTTCGGGCACGCCGCGGGCCTGCTCCGCCGCAGCCATCGGGTCAGCAGCCAGTGGCTCGCCCGTGGCGGGGACCAGACCGCCCCGACGCAGACGCTGTCACTCCACGAGCACCGCGCTGCTGGATCAGCCCCACCGATGTCCGCCTGACGACCACCCACACTCGGGGGTTGCGGGTGGACGAGGCGATGGCGGCACGACGACCATGGCGACCGATCCGGCGACCTCCGTGGGTGACGGCGTCGGGTGGAGCCGGACGTCCGCAGTGGATCGCCCGCAGCAGCTCCGACAGCGCGGCGGCCGGTCAGACCTTGGGTGACGACGCGTACGCGTGGCTCGCCGCCACGACCGCGGCGACGGTCTCGAGCTCCCCGGCCGTGCGCGGCCCGAACAGCATGACGAAGCCGGCGCTCAGCCGGGTGCCGGCCCAGGGGTGGAAGGCCCCCCAGCCGTGCACGACGAGGTCGGCCGCCTGAGCAGGCGGCAGGGCCAGGTGCAGCGAGCCGTCGTAGGCGGGGTGCAGGTGCGCGAACTCGCGACCCGGGGGCACCAGGTAGGCCTCGTCGGGCCCTCCACCGCCGGGCAACCGGAAGGCCCGAGCCCCGGGCACCGAGATCAGCGAGGGCGCACCGTCCACACCGGGGAGCGCCCGGGCCCGCTCGAAGAGTGCCTCCTGCAGGTCGGCAGGCGCGTTCTGCGAGAGCTGCTGCTGCGGAATCTCCCACGACACCTCCGGTGACGGCCCCGAGCGCACGGGCAGCACGGCATCCGGCAGCGTCGGCCACCTGACCCCGGTCGGCACGCCGACGACTGCCGCGCCGAACGACCGCACGTGCGCCAGGCGCTCGGCCACCCACTCGGCCAGCCGGTGCAGCGTCGGTGCGGTGATGCCGTGCCCACCCGCGTCGCGCCGGCCGACGGTCGGCGCCCCGGACGGCCCGTGCAGGTAGGCCCAGGTGCGGTCGAGCAGCTCGCGCGGGATGACCGTGTCGGTGTCACCCTGCGCCACGAAGACGGGCAGGTGGGCGAGCCGGCCGGTGTCGACGGGCACCCCCGCCTCGAACGGCAGGGTGCCGTAGAGGATCGCCGCGCCCGCGAACCGGCCGGGGTCGGCGAGCACCAGTCCGCCCGCGAACGCCGCTCCCCCGCTGAACCCGACGAGCACCACCGGGCGCCCGGCTGGCGCCACGGCATCCAGCCAGGACCGGAACCAGCCCATCGTCGCGTGCAGCGACTCGGCGACCGGGCGGCCGATGCCGCGGTTGGCGAACCAGGCGTAGCCACCACCCTCGGCGATGGGGGCCCGCACGGCGGCGTACTCGACGCCGGCGGGCAGGTGCGCCGCGAGCGTCAGGATCTCCTGCTCGTTCGAGCCGCGGCCGTGCAGGAGCACGACCAGGGGAGCCTGCGGGTCGTCGGCGCCGTAGCGGGCGACGACGGGATCACCGAAGGTGGTGGCGTTGGTCACGTTGTGTCAGTTCCGGATCCGGTCGGTCCGTCGCGTCAGCTGATGACGCCGAAGCCACCGGTCCAGGAGACCTTCTCGCCGGCGGCGAGGGTGATCTGCAGGAAGCCCAAGGCCTCGAGCTCACGGGCCCGAGCGAGCGAGCCGGCGTCGATGACCTTGAGGCCACCGGAGGTGACGATGCCGGCCAGCAGCGACTTCGCGTCGGCGTCGTCACCGGCGATGAGCACCGTGGTCGTGAGGTCACCGATGGAGCCCGAGGCCAGGGTGCCCGCGAAGTTGGTGTTGAACGCCTTGAGCACCTTCGCGTCGGGCAGCGCGGCCGCGATCTCGGCAGCGGCCGAGCCGTCGGCAGCGACGGTGAGGCCGTCGAAGGTCTCGAAGTTGACCGGGTTGGTGATGTCGACGACGACCTTCCCGGCCAGGCCCGCACCGGCGGCCGCGATGACGTCGGTGACCGCGGCGTACGGCACCGCGAGCACGACGACGTCACCGAGTTGGCCACCGAGGTCGTCGCGCCCGAGCAGGTGCACCGTGTGCCCGCCGCGCCCCGCGACAGCCGCGATGGCCTGCCCCATGTTTCCGGTTCCGACGATCGAGATGCTTGCCATGGCGTTGCTCCTTGGGTTCGTGGACGTGGTTGTCGCGGGCACCACAGTGCCATGCCAATGGTTGTTTCTACAAGTAATGCGCTAGTCTGTCCACCATGGAACCCCAGTGGCTGGACGCCGACGAGCGTGCCGCGTGGCTGCGGCTGTCCGCGGTCGCCGAGCTGCTCCCGGCGGCACTCGACACCCAGCTCCGGCGCGATTCCGGGCTCACGCACTTCGAGTACTTCGTGCTGGCCATGCTGTCGGAGGCCCCCGATCGCACCCTGCGGATGACGGCCCTCGCCCACCGCACCAACGGCACGCTGCCCCGCCTCTCGCACGTCGTCGCCCGCCTCGAGGACCGCGGTCTCGTGGAGCGCTTTCCCTGCCCCGAGGACCGGCGCGCGACCAATGCCCGGCTCACCTCCACCGGCTGGGGCACCCTCGTCGAGGCAGCTCCCGGCCACGTCAACGCGGTGCGCCAGCTCGTGCTCGACCCGCTCTCGCGCACCCAGCTCGACCAGCTGTCCGCCATCGGGGAGGCCCTGCTCACCCGGCTGGACCCCGACGACCGGTTCGGCGCCCAGGCGGCTGCCCGGTCCTCGGATGCCGCGTCGGCCGCCGGGGCGTCAGTCACGCCCTGACACCCCGGTCGCTCGCCCGGGCGGTGCCTACGGTGCCCCTGCCGCTCGCACCTCCCGGCGGTGCAGTGCCACGACCGGGATCACCCTGGTCGTGCGGGTCTCGTACTCCTTGAAGCCCGGGCTCGCCGCGGTGAACTGCGCCCAGCCGGAGTCGCGCTCCGCGCCGTCGAGCACGCGGGCACGCACGGGCACCATGCCCTCCCCCGGCACCTCGATGGAGACGTCCGGGTGCGCCTGCAGGTTGTGGAACCAGGCCGGGTTGTCCGGTGCGCCCGCCTTCGAGGCAGCGACCAGCCAGGAGTCGCGGTCCTGGCGCAGTCCCATCACCGGCGTCACCCGCTGCGAGCCGGACTTGGCGCCCACATGGTGCAGCAGCACGAGGGCCCGCCCGAACCCCCGGTGCTCACCGTGCCGTCGTTGGCCCGGAACTCGTCGATGATGTTCTGGTTCCAGTCGTTCGCTCGCTCGGCCATGCGGATCTCCTGACAGGACGCGGGACGTCCCCCAGCCTGACGGATCGGGCCGTCCCACGGCCAGCGGCCCCTCGCCACCCGGGTCCGGCAGGGCGGCGGGGCCTACATTCTGGGGATGGACCTCGACCAGTACCTGACCTCCGACGCGACCACGCTGGCCGGCCTCGTGGCCGCGAAGGAGGTCACGGCATCCGAGCTGCTGGCCCTGGCCCGCGAGCGCTGCGACGCGGTGAACCCGGTGATCAACGCGGTCGTGATGCCGCTGACCCGGGTCGCCGACGCGCGGGCCGCCGACCCGGGCCTCAGCGGCCCCTTCGCCGGGGTGCCGTTCCTCGTCAAGGACCTGGCGCAGGAGTACGCCGGCTTCCCGACCTCGAGCGGGTCGCGCGCCCTGGCCCACGACGTGGCCACCGAGCACGCTCTGGTGACGCGACGCTTCCTCGAGGCCGGACTGGTCATCCTGGGCAAGACCAACACCCCGGAGTTCGGTGCCAAGGGCATCACCGAGTCGGCACTCTGGGGAGTCGCCCGCAACCCCTGGGACGTCACCCGCACCCCCGGCGGTTCGTCGGGCGGGTCGGGCGCGGCGGTCGCGGCCGGCATCGTGCCGGCGGCCGGCGCCAACGACGGGGGCGGGTCCATCCGCATCCCGGCTGCGTGCAACGGCCTGGTCGGCCTGAAGACCAGCCGTGGCATCGGTCCCTACGGCCCGCAGACCGGTGAGCTGATGTTCGGCATGGTCACCCAGGGCGTCGTCTCCCGCACCGTGCGCGACAGTGCAGCCCTGCTCGACGCGATCATCGCCCCGGATGCCGGGGCCGCCTACGAGGGTGCCCTGCCGGCGGTGCCGTTCGCCGAGGCCGTCCTCCGCGCGCCGGGCACCCTGCGGGTCGGCTACTCCAGCGCCTCGGCGATCAACGCCCACCCCGACCGCGAGGCGGTGCTCGCCGTCGAGGCCGCCGCCACCCTGCTGGCCGAGCTGGGCCACGAGGTCGAGGAGGTCAGCCCGCCGCATGACGACGAGGCGCTGGCGCGCGACTTCCTCACCATCTGGTTCGCCCAGCTCTACGCCCAGGTCGTCGACGCCAAGAAGCGGTTCGGTGCGCCGGACAGCCTCTTCGAGGCCGACTCGCTGGCCGCGGCCGAGCTCGGGCGGGCGGCCGGCATCCGGCCCCTGATCGAGGCGGTCACCAACATCAACGCGCACACCCGGGCGCTGGCCCGCTTCCACGAGACCCACGACATCTTCCTGACGCCGACCCTGGCTCAGCCGCCGCTGGCCGTCGGGGCCCTCGACTCGTCACGATCGCTGCAGCGGGCGGCGCGGGTGGTGTCCCGCACGCGCACCGGCAGGCTGCTCTCGGCATCGGGCATGCTCGACCAGATCATCAGCGACAACCTGAGCTGGGTCCCCTACACGCAGCTCGCGAACCTCACCGGGCGCCCGGCCATCAGCGTGCCCCTGCACTGGGCCAGTGCCGGGTTACCCCTGGGGGTGCAGCTGGTGGGGCGGCTCGGGGCCGACGGTCTGCTGCTGCAGGTGGCCGCGCAGCTCGAGCAGGCGCAGCCATGGTTCCACCGCTACGCCGAGCTGGACCCGGTGCTCGACCCGGTGCTCGACCCGGTGCTCGACCTCGACCGCGCCGTCGCCGCCACGCCGGCCGCCACCGCCTGACCGACGTGCACGACGGCCCACCTCGCGGAGCCGACTGATGAGGGTGTGCGCGACCGCAACGGCGGCCCGGCATCCGGCTCAGTGCCGCAGGGGGGCGCCCGCACGCTCGACGACGCGACGGGCGAGGGCGTCGATCGAGTCGACGACCGCGGGGTCGTCGACGCCGAGGTCCTCGTGCAGCACCGAGAGCTCGGTGCACCCCAGCGCCACGCCCTCGGCACCCTGCTCGCGAAGGTGGGCCACGATGGCGTCGAAACGCTTCCGCGACACCGGCTTCCCGGCCTTCACCCCGTCGTAGATGATCGACATGACCTCGCGCTGCACCTCGGCCGAGGGGGTGAGCAGCTCCAGTCCGGCGGCGGCAGCAGCGGTGGCGTAGGTGCCCGCCAGCAGGGTGCCGTCCGTGGCCAGCACTCCCAGCCGGGTCAAACCGGGCACCGCCCGCCGCGCCGCCGCCACGGTCTCGCCCACCGTGTCGAGCACCTCGATCGAGACCGCGGCGCGCATCTGCTCGACCCACACCACGGCCGTGTTGCACGGGATGGCGATGAAGCGCGCCCCCGCGCGTTCGAGCGCCACGGCATCCGCCACGAGCACCGGCTCGGGGCTCTCACCGTGGCCGAGGAGGAACGCCGAGCGGTCGGGGATGCTGCCGTGCTGCCAGACGAGCAGGTCGACATGGTCCTGGTCGCGGTGCGCGTCGGTGCGCTCGACGACGCGCGCCATGAAGTGCACCGTCGCCGCGGGGCCGAGACCGCCGAGCACCCCGACCGGCTCGTCACGGGCAGCGTTCTGCGGCAACGTCATCGGGCGACGAAGTGCGCGCGGAACTTGCGCACCTGGTTGAGGTGGTAGGCCAGGTTGTAGGCGCGGCGCTTGAGGGTGAGGTCGGGGGCGTACCAGTTCGGGTCGCTCGCCCGGCCCGCCTTCATCAGGGCCAGTGCCTTGTCGCGCAGCACCGGGTCGAGCACGTACTTCCTCACGACGTACTTGGGCACGAACGCGAACAGGTGCTCGCCCCGGGCGATCTCGACGCCGGTCAGTGCCTCGTGGCGCACCCAGTCGCGCACGTACCACTCGGAGACGTTGTTGCCGCCGGCGGTCACGTAGAAGTTGGACCGGCCCAGGCGCACGTTGATCTCGAAGAACTTCAG
>JBJMHU010000027.1:0-3489 GCA_045807225.1 Ornithinibacter sp.
GACCGCACACGGCACGGGCAGCACCAGCGCGCCCGGAGCACGCGTCGGCATCCGGCGATTTGGGTGCGGGCGAGCGCGCCCGGTAGGATCATCCCTCGGTTCGCCCGACGACCAGCCGTGCTGCGGAAGGTCCGACGGCATACCCCATGGGGTATGGTGTAATTGGCAACACTGGTGATTCTGGTTCATCCGTTCTAGGTTCGAGTCCTGGTACCCCAGCTCTCGTCGCCGGCCCACGCGGCCGGTGGCGATTCGGAGAAAGACCTCCCGTTCGGTAAGGTTCTGCTCCGTTGCCCGCCGCTTTCGCAAGCGGTGGGCGCCGGCCACGGCCCCGTTGTGTAGTGGCCTAGCACGCCGCCCTCTCAAGGCGGTAGCGCGGGTTCGAATCCCGTCGGGGCTACGTCGAGCCGAAGGCCCGGTCCACCAGGACCGGGCCTTCGTCGTGTCCTGCCCGGATGCCGTCAGGTCACGTCAGGTTGCGGCCGCCGCCCCGCCGGCGCGCTGCGCGCTCACCGCCTCCTGGGCCACCCGGCGCAGGGCGACGAGCACCGGGTCGACCATCACCGTGCCGATGACGACCGTGCGCAGCGCCTCCTCGGGCGTGGTGGCCCGCTCGGCCACCGCCAGGTCGACGTCGGCCACTGCCTGCACGGCCTCGGCGTACCGCCGCAGCACCGTCGGGGGGATGCCCACCCCGGCCCGCTCCGCCGCGCGCAGGGCCGCCGACAGCGAGCGCATCGCCGGCGCGTCGCGAGAGACCTGCCAGCCGAGGTCCTCGACCAGTGCGACGGCATCCGCGTCGACCGGGTGGTCGGCCGCCGGTGTCGGCATGGCGCAGGCCGCCACTCCCAACAGGTCGTGCCGCGTGGGTGGCGGGGCGGCGAGCGCGGCGAGGATCGACCGCACACCGGCGATGGCGACGCCGCCCTGCTCGACGAGGGCCCGCACCAGCCTGACCCGCTCGACGTGCTCCTCCCCGTACTCGGCCCGCGTGCGGGAGGTCGGGCGGCCCGGCATCAGGATGCCCTCGCGCAGGTAGTACTTCAGCGTGTGGACCGGCACGTCGGTCGCCTCGCTGAGCTCGGAGATGCGCACCGGGCCTCCTGAGGGGCTTGACAATGGATAGTGCTACTGCCCAATATGGCACGAGTCCATGTTGGACAGCACCACTATCCAAGGAGACGACATGACGAACCGCACCACCCATGCCTACGACGGACCGCTCGCGCTCTTCCTCATCGGGGTGCGCATCCACCAGCCCTGGCGGGTCGGCGTCGTCGGGCAGGTGATCCGCGCGATGCCGCCGATGGTCGCCGAGCTCGAGCGGAACAAGGCCGCCGCCGCCCGGGGCGAGGAGGAGTCGCTGGGCTACCTCGGCAGCCGCTCGACGGTCGACCTCACCGGCACCACGATGATCCAGTGGTGGCGCAGCACCGAGGACATCTACGCCTACGCGAGCAGCACCGACCACAGCCACCGCGAGGCGTGGCTGGAGTTCTACCGCCGGGCCAAGGACGCCCCGCGCGCGCTCACCATCTGGCACGAGACGTATGCCGTGCAGCCCGGTGGTGTCGAGAGCGTGTACGGCACCGAGCGTCCCTACGGCCTCGGGACCCTGGCCGGGGTCGTGCCGGTGGGGCGGCGCGGGGAGTCGGCGCGCGAGCGGCTCGGTGGCCGCGTCGCCTGACCGTCGTCAGGCGCTGGCGCGCAGCAGCGAGGCCCACGCGCAGACCCGCGAGTCGATCTCGTGGTCGCCCGTCGCGGCGTGCACGAGCCAGGCGTCGGCGAGGTCCTCCGCCACGGGCCAGCGGTTCTCCCACGTCACCAGGCGCTCGGCCAGCAGGTCGAACACGTCGTCGCACAGCGCGGGGGCGAAGACCGTGACCGGCGTCGCCGCGCGGGTCAGTGCGGCGGCCCGCCGCGCGGCCATCGGCCCGCCGCCCACGACGATCGCCCGCCGCCCCGGCTTGGGGAAGCCGAGCAGCCGGGTGCGGTCACGGGCGATGCGCTGGGCGGGGCTGAGGGACATGGAGCGACCTCCTCGCGCGGGCGGAACACGGTGTGGTCGCACACTGCCCCCGCGATGTTGCGTCGGGGCGCGTGTCATGTGACATCCGTGTTGCGGGGGTGGGTCAGACGTTGTTCTGGACGTCCTGCTGGGCCGCGTGCCGGGCGAGCACGTCGGTGAGCTTGTTGGCGCCGGCGATCACCGTGGCCGCGTGCAGCCGGCCGGGCTGGCGCGAGAGCCGCTCGATCGGCCCCGAGATCGAGACGGCGGCGATGACCCGGCCGGAGGGGGAGCGCACCGGCGCCGAGACCGAGGCGACGCCCGGCTCGCGCTCGCCGACGCTCTGGGCCCAGCCCCGGCGGCGCACTCCTGACAGCGCTGTCGCGGTGAAGGCAGCGCCCTGCAGGCCACGATGCAGGCGGTCGGGCTCCTCCCAGGCGAGCAGCACCTGGGCGGCGGACCCGGCCCGCATGGACAGCGAGGCGCCGACCGGGATGGAGTCGCGCAGGCCCACGGGGCGCTCGGCCGCCGAGACGCAGACCCGGTGCTCCCCCTGGCGCCGGAAGAGCTGGGCGCTCTCGTTGGTGTGGTCGCGCAGCGCGCCGAGCACCGGGCCGGCGGCGGCGAGGAGGCGGTCCTCACCGGCGGCGGCGGCGAGCTCGCCGAGCCGCGGGCCGAGGATGAAGCGGCCCTGCAGGTCGCGCGTCACGAGCCGGTGGTGCTCGAGCGCGACGGCGAGACGGTGCGCGGTGGGGCGGGCCAGGCCGGTTGCCGTGACGAGCTGCGCGAGGGTCGACGGGCCGGCTTCGAGCGCGCTGAGGACGATCGCCGCCTTGTCGAGAACGCCGACCCCACTTGTGTTGTCCATGTCTTGATATTAGCGTCTCAGTGCCTGAGACGCACGTCCATCGACAACTCCCCCGTGCGAATCTCGGGAGACAGCCCGGGCGCCGGTGTGCGCCGTGCTGCCCGCAGGTGTCGTGCGACCGCTCGTCCGGCGGTCACGTCGTGGAGGTGGAGCAATGGCCGCAACGCTGGCCGAGAAGGTGTGGGAGTCGCACGTGGTGCGCCGTGGGGAGGGTGAGCCCGACCTGCTCTACATCGACCTGCACCTGCTGCACGAGGTGACCAGCCCGCAGGCCTTCGACGGGCTGCGCCTGGCCGGCCGTACGGTGCGCCGGACCGATCTGACGCTCGCGACCGAGGACCACAACACCCCGACGGGCTACGCCGACGCGGCGTTCAACACCCGCCGCGGTGACCTGATGACGATCCTCGACACCGTGTCCCGCACCCAGATCGAGACGTTGCGCAAGAACTGCGCCGAGTTCGGCGTGCAGATCCGCTCGCTCGGCGACGAGCAGCAGGGCATCGTCCACGTCATCGGCCCGCAGCTGGGGCTGACCCAGCCGGGCATGACGATCGTCTGCGGCGACAGCCTCACCTCGACGCACGGCGCCTTCGGTGCGCTGGCGTTCGGC
>JBJMHU010000028.1:0-16847 GCA_045807225.1 Ornithinibacter sp.
TCACCAGGAGCAGCTCACGCGCGACGGACTGCGCCGGGTCGAGCTCGACGATCTTGATGACCTCGACGAGCTTGTTCAGCTGCTTGGTCACCTGCTCCAGCGGTGAGTCCTCGACGTTCACCACGATCGTCATCCGCGAGAGGTCGTCGACCTCGGTCGGCCCGACCGCGAGGCTCTCGATGTTGAAGCCCCTGCGGCTGAACAGGCCGGCCACCCGGGCCAGGACACCGGGCTTGTCCTCGACCAGGACGCTCAGCGTGTGACGGGTCACTGCCGGCCCTCCAGCCCCTCGAGGTCGTCCTCGTCCCAGGTCGGCGCCATGTCGCGGGCGTGCTTGATGTCGTCGTTGCTGGTGCCGGCGGCGACCATCGGCCACACCATCGCGTCTCGGTGCACCCGGAAGTCCACGACGACCGGCAGGTCGTCGATCTCCATCGCCTTCTCGAGCGTCGCGTCGACCTCGTCCGGCGTCTCGCAGGCCAGCCCGACGCAGCCGTAGGCGTCGGCGAGCTTGACGAAGTCGGGGATCCGCTTGGAGTGCAGGTCGGTGTTGGAGTAGCGCTCGTTGTAGAACAGCGTCTGCCACTGCCGGACCATGCCGAGCGACTCGTTGTTGATGATCGCGACCTTGATCGGGATGCCCTCGATCGCGCAGGTGGCCAGCTCCTGGTTGGTCATCTGGAAGCAACCGTCGCCGTCGATGGCCCACACCGTGCGGTCGGGCATGCCGGCCTTGGCGCCCATCGCCGCCGGCACGGCGAAGCCCATGGTGCCCAGGCCGCCGGAGTTGATCCAGGTGTTCGGGCGCTCGTAGCCGATGAACTGCGCGGCCCACATCTGGTGCTGCCCGACGCCGGACGCGAAGATCGTGTCCGGACCGCTGATCTGCCCGAGCCGGGCGATGACCAGCTGCGGCGACAGCGACCCGTCCTCGGGCTCGGTGTAGCCCAGCGGGTAGGTGCGGCGCCACTCGTCGACCTCATGCCACCAGGCCTCGTAGTCGCCGGTGCGGCCGGCCGTGCGCTCGGTCTCCAGCGCGCCGAGCAGCTCGCGCAGCACCTGCTTGGCGTCGCCCACGATCGGCACGTCGGTCACGCGGTTCTTGCCGATCTCGGCCGGGTCGATGTCCGCGTGCACGATCTTGGCGTGCGGCGCGAACGTCGACAGCTGCCCGGTCACCCGGTCGTCGAAGCGGGCGCCGAGGCTGACGATCAGATCCGACCGCTGCAGCGCCGTGACCGCGGCCACCGTCCCGTGCATGCCGGGCATGCCGAGGTTGGCCGGGTGGCTGTCCGGCAGCGCCCCGCGCGCCATCAGCGTCGTCACCGAGGGGATGTTGGTCAGGTCGACCAGCCGGCGCAGCTCCTCGCTGGCCTGCGCCCGGACCACGCCACCGCCGATGTACAGCACCGGCCGGCGCGACTCGACGATCAGCTTGGCGGCCTCGCGCACCTGCTTGCCGTGCGGCTTGGTCACCGGGTGGTAGCCGGCGAGCTCCACCGTGTCCGGCCAGACGAACTCGGTCGGGGCCTGCAGCGCGTCCTTGCTGATGTCGACGAGCACCGGGCCGGGGCGGCCGGTACCGGCGATGTGGAACGCCTCGGCGATCGCCCGGGGGATCTGCGCTGCGTCGGTCACCAGGTAGTTGTGCTTGGTGATGGGCATGGTGATGCCCCGGATGTCGGCCTCCTGGAAGGCGTCCGTGCCGATCGACGTCGACGCCACCTGGCCGGTGATCGCGACCATCGGCACGGAGTCCATGTAGGCGTCGGCGATCGGGGTCACCAGGTTCGTGGCGCCCGGCCCGGACGTCGCCATGCAGACGCCGACGCGGCCCGTGGCCTGCGCGGACCCCGTGGCGGCGTGCCCGGCGCCCTGCTCGTGGCGCACCAGGACGTGCCGCACGCTGGAGTCGAAGAGCGGGTCGTAGGCGGGCAGGATCGCGCCGCCGGGGATGCCGAAGACCACGTCGACCCCGACCTGCTCGAGGGACCGTACGAGGCTCTGCGCCCCGGTCATCGTGGTCCTGGCCCGGTTCGTGGTCCGGCTGACCGATCCGGCCACGTCGGACGGCGTCACAGTGGTCCCGCTCACGCCATGCCCCTTCCTGCTCCTGATGTCCTGCGCTGCTCGGTGCTCCGCTCGCGCCGGCGTTCCGCGGCGCGGTCGTCCCCTGGCAATCGGCCCGGGAACGAAAAAACCCCTCGGCCCGGGACGGGCACATCGAGGGGTCGCACGCGGTCTGGGCTCAGACCGCGTGCCGCCGGACTACGAGGAGCGAGCGCACTCGCCCACCGTGCTCCGCGGCCCCCCGGGTGTCAACCGGCGCCTCCCTGCGTCTCGTCATACGGGACGGCGGTCCGTCTTCTGGGACGACTCGCCGGGCCCGCTCAGTCGCAGACCGCGCCCCCCGCGGCCGAGCCCACCAGCCGCGCGTACTTCGCCAGCACTCCACGGGTGTGCTTCGGTGCCGGGGCCGTCCAGCCGGTACGCCGGGTCGCCAGCTCCGCCTCGTCGACCACCAGGTCCAGCCGGCCGTTCGCCACGTCCAGCCGGATCCGGTCGCCGTCCTGCACGAACGCGATCGGTCCGCCGTCCACGGCCTCCGGCGCGACGTGCCCCACGCACAGCCCGGTGGTGCCGCCGGAGAACCGGCCGTCGGTGAGCAGCAGCACGTCCTTGCCGAGGCCGGCACCCTTGATGGCGCCCGTGACGGCGAGCATCTCGCGCATGCCAGGGCCACCCTTGGGGCCCTCGTAGCGGATCACGACGACGTCGCCGGCGGCCAGCGTGCCGTCCTCGACGGCATCCATGGCGGCCCGCTCGCCGTCGAAGACGCGGGCGGTGCCTTCGAAGACGTCGGAGTCGAATCCGGCCGACTTCACGACCGCGCCGTCGGGCGCCAGCGAACCGGTGAGGATGGTGATGCCGCCCGTGCGGTGGATCGGCTCGCTCATCGCGCGCACCACCTTGCCGTCGACGTCGGGGGGCGCGATGTGCCGAAGGTTCTCGGCCATCGTCCGACCGGTGACCGTGAGGCAGTCACCGTGCAGCAGACCGGCATCGAGCAGGGCGCGCATGACGACGGGCACGCCGCCGACCCGGTCGACATCCGTCATGACGTACGAGCCGAAGGGCTTGACGTCCGCGAGGTGCGGCACCCTGGCACCGACCCGCGAGAAGTCCGCGAGGGTCAGGTCGACGTCGGCCTCGTGGGCGATGGCGAGCAGGTGAAGCACCGCGTTGGTGGAGCCGCCGAAGGCCATGACGACGGCGATGGCGTTCTCGAACGCCTCCTTGGTCATGATGTCGCGGGCGGTGATGCCGCGCCGGAGCAGCTCGACGACCGCCTCGCCGCTCTTGCGGGCGAACCCGTCGCGGCGGCGGTCGGTGGCGGGCGGGGCGGCCGAGCCGGGCAGGGACATGCCGATCGCCTCGGCGACGGAGGCCATCGTGTTGGCCGTGTACATGCCGCCGCAGGCACCCTCGCCGGGGCAGATGGCGCGCTCGATGGCGTCGACGTCCTCGCGGCTCATCAGCCCCCGGGCGCAGGCGCCGACGGCCTCGAAGGCGTCGATGATCGTGACGGTGCGCTCGGAGCCGTCGGACATCTTCGCGATGCCGGGCAGGATCGAGCCGGCGTAGAGGAACACCGACGAGAGGTCGAGGCGGGCGGCGGCCATCAGCATCCCGGGCAGCGACTTGTCGCACCCGGCCAGCAGCACCGAGCCGTCGAGCCGCTCGGCCTGCATCACGGTCTCGACCGAGTCGGCGATGATCTCGCGGCTGACGAGCGAGAAGTGCATGCCCTCGTGGCCCATCGAGATGCCGTCGCTGACCGAGATGGTGCCGAACTCGAGGGGGTAGCCGCCGCCGGCGTGCACGCCGTCCTTGACCGCCTTCGCGAGCCGGTCGAGCGACAGGTTGCACGGGGTGATCTCGTTCCACGAGCTCGCCACGCCGATCTGTGGCTTGGCGAAGTCGTCGTCGCCGAGGCCGACGGCGCGCAGCATCCCCCTCGCGGCGGCCTTCTCCAGGCCGTCGGTGACGTCGCGGCTGCGGGGCTTGATGTCGGGGGACGTCGTCATGCCGCCCATCCTAGGTAGGCCGTCCACCGGGGCACCGGGCGTTCCGGGACTTGTCCCCGTGGGTGGCCCGGGTCAGGTCGCCAGGGTGCCGCGCATCAGGCTCTGGCCCGAGTGCTGCGGAGAGCCGTCGAGCCCCTCACGCGAGATGTCGACGATGACGTAGCCCTGGTCGAGCAGGTCCTGTGGGATGACGAACGGCTGGTTCTTCGTCCCCGGCTCGAGGACGCCGAGCGAGACCATCCGCTTGAGGTCCTTGTTGATCAGCCAGACCTCGAGGTAACCGCCCGCGGTGTCCATCGGCTTGGTGGTCACCTGGAGGTCGAGCCGCCCGTCGTGCTCCACGACGTCGGCGGTGCCCCGCACCTGCCGGGTGTCGAGGGTGTCGAGGCGGGTCGACGCGACCGTCGTGACGGGGTCGGCCTGCTCCCCTTGCAGGGCGCGCGCGCCCACGACACCGACCACGAGCCCGGCCGCAGCGGCACCGGCGACCCAGGCCAGCGGGAAGCGGCGGCGGGTGGAGCGCGAGGAACGTCGGCGGCTGAGCTCGTCACCGGCATCCGGCGCGGGCGGGGGTGCCGGCGCCGCCGGGGGGTGCGCGACCGGGAGGGGGGCCACCGATGCCGGTGCCGCCGGTGCGGCGTCCGGCTCACGGTCGAGCTCGGCCTCCACGGCATCCCACACCGACGCGGGTGGTGCGACCAGCGCGGGCTGGGGCGCGCGCAGCGTGGTGACGGTGTCGCGCAGCGCCGTCAGGGTCTGCGAGCATTCCGGGCAGCTGCGGGCGTGTTCGGCGGCACCGGAGGGCGCCGGGTCGCCGAGGGCGATGGCGGCGAGCGCGTCGTCGTCAGGATGGGTCATGGTTCACCTCCTCCAGGCGGGTCCTCAGTCGGGTCAGTCCTCGTCGCACGTGGCTCTTGACGGTGCCGAGCGGCAGGTCGAGCCGCTCGGCGATCTGCTCGTGGGTCAGGTCGTCCAGGAAGGCCATCCGGACCACGGTGCCCCGGGGCTCCCCGAGGCGGCCGAGCTCGTCGTGCAGCACGAGCCGGGCGGCGAGCTGGTCGTCGGGCGGCGCGGCGAGCGCCTCGGGACCGGCGTGGGCGGCCACGGCCGCGGCATCTCGTGCCTGTCGCGCCCGCTTGGCGTGGTGGTCGGCCACGGTGTGGCGGGTGATGCCCACCAGCCAGCCGGCGACGGATCCGCGCTCGGGGCGCAGCGTGTGCCGGCTTCGCCAGGCGGCCACGAACACCTGCTGGGTGACGTCCTCGGCGTCGTGGTGGTTGCCGAGCGAGCGCATCGCCAGCGTGTGCACCAGCGCCGACCACTCCTGGTAGGCCTCCGCGAGCGCCTCGCGCGAACCGTCACGCAGCCGCGCGGCGAGGTCGTCGACGTCGACCTGCTCACCGGTGCTCACGGGCTCCACGATAGGCGGCCGCCCTCCCGCGGCGTGCGTCGCGATGGCACCTGCCGGCGCACCGGCACGACCGAGCGGGGCGGCCACCGCGAGGGCGGCCACCCCGAGCCCGGTCGTGGATCCGGTCACGACGCGTTCGACCGCTGCTCAGAGGTCGGCAGGCCGCAGGACGAACACGATGCCGTGCGCGATCTGCTTGTTGCCCTTGTTGATGTCCAGGGCCCGCGGGTTGAGGAAGGGGTTGACGTCGTTGGGGTCCTGGTCGCGCAGCTCGATGATCGGCACGTGACGGTTGTAGACCTTGACCGTGAAGGTGCCGCCCTGCGCCGTGGCGAGGACCACACCGTTGGCCTTCACGGCGTCCTTCTTGGTGATCGTGGCGCCGGGCACGACGTGGTAGAGCAGCACTGCCTCGACGGTGTCCACGCCCAGGCTCGCGACCGCCTCGAACGTCGCCTTCTCGGTGCGCGGCCGGGTGCCGGTGAGGTCGCGGACGAGCACCTGGAACGCGCGGTCGTTGGGGATGAACGCCGTGAGCGCGACGGTGCCGTCCTTGAGCAGGTTCACCGGGCTGGCCGGCTTCGCGGCGGTCACCGCGAGGACGGCCTCGGTGACGATGTCGTAGTCGTACCAGTTGCGGTCGAACCGGTTCCCGTCGGAGGTGAGGACCGCGGCGAGGCTGCGGGTGCCGAGCGGGCTGGGAGTCGATGCGGAGGCGGACGCGGCGGGGGCGATGGTGGCAGCGGCCAGGCCGAGCACGGCGGCGGTGACGCCGAGGCGACGGAGGTTCATCATCAGGGTCCTCTCTGGTGGGGTGTGGTCGCGGCGCTGCGACCTCACCCGTACTTCCGCCCCACGGACCCGGGTGGATGCACTCTCGACGAGAAACTTCAGCCGGTGCTCGCCGGCAGCGGCACCAGGCGCCAGTAGCCCACGGCGAGGCTGGTCGCGACGGTGAGCCACACGGCATACGGCACCAGCACCCAGCCGGCCCAGGCGACCAGTCCGCCGGTCACGAAGACGAGGAGCCAGGTGAGGACGGCGGCGCCGGCCAGCAGCACCGCGGCGCGGCCCAGGTTGTGGGGCACGTAGAACTCGTGCGCCCAGCCCACGGCGAGCGCCACCGACGCAGCCAGCAGGGCCAGCCACACCACGACGTCCCGCGGTGCGGCCTGCGAGACCACCGCCAGGCCGGCGACGCACAGCGCGACGAAGTTGAGCGGCCAGATGACGCCGAAGACGACGTCGGGCGGCTGCCACGAGGGGCGCGGCAGGGCCGCGTACCAGCCGGGGTCGGTGGCGGTCCAGCGCACCGCCAGCGCCGCGTAGGCACCGACGACCACCAGCACCAGCAGCGCGCCGGCCACTCGGGCGGCGGTCACCGGGTGCCCACCGGCACCGCGCCGTCGTCGACCGGGGCGGCCTCGAGGGCCGCCTCCCCGCGCACCCGCCGGGGCCACCAGAAGCGGTCGCCGAGCAGGAGCGCGATGGCCGGCACCAGCACCGTGCGCACCACCAGGGTGTCGAGCAGCACGCCGACGCAGATGACCACACCCAGCTGGGCGAGCACGACGAGCGGCAGCACGCCGAGCACGGCGAACACGGCTGCCAGCAGGATGCCGGCGCTCGTGATGACCCCGCCCGTGGCGGCGAGCGCGCGCAGCATGCCCTGCTCGGCGCCGTGAACCCTGGCCTCCTCGGCCGCCCGGGTGACCAGGAAGATGTTGTAGTCGACGCCGAGCGCCACCAGGAAGACGAAGGCCAGCAGGGGCACCCCGTCGTCGAGCCGCTCGAAGCCGAGCACCTGGGTGAAGATCACCCAGGACAGGCCCAGGCTGGCGAGGTAGGTCGCCACGACGGTCGCGACGAGCACGACGGGGGCGACGACCGAGCGCAGCAGCGCGGCGAGGGCGACGAGCACCAGCAGCAGGATGATCGGCAGGATCACCTGGCGGTCACGGGCCGACGCCGCGGAGGCATCGAGCGACACCGCCTCGGTGCCACCCACGTGGGTGTCGGGGAGGGCCGCCACGGCGTCGCGCATCGCGACCACGGTGTCGGACGCGGCGTCGGACCCGGGCTCGGCGTCGATCACGGCGTCGACCTCCGTGACGCCGTTGCCGGAGGCGCCCACCTTCACGGTGCCGATGCCGTCGACACCGCCCAGCGCCGAGGCGACCGCTTGGCCGTCACCGCGGGTCATCACGAAGGCCGGGTCGGCCGCGCCGGCCGGGAAGGACTGCGCCAGCCGCTCCCCCGCCGCGATCGCCTCGGGCTTCTGCAGGAACTGGTCGGCCTGGTCGAGCCCGGTCTGGATCTGGGTGATGCCACCGGCCATGACGCCGAGGAGGATCACGGTGACGGTGACGAAGCCGGCGGGGCGCTTGGCCACCGCGTCGCCCACCTTGCGCCAGAAGGAGCGGCCGTCGGCCAGGCCGGTCTCGCCGACGTGGGGCACCTTGGGCCAGAAGATCCAGCGCCCGAAGACGACCAGCGCGGCGGGCAGCACGACGAGGGCGAAGAACGCGGCCACGACGACACCGACCGCACAGGCCAGGCCGAGGCCGCGGGTGGCCGGGAACAGCGACAGCAGGAGGGTGAGCAGGCCCAGCACGACGGTGGTGGCGCTGGAGAGCACGGCCTCCGTGGTGCGGGTGAGCGCGACGGCCATCGCCTCACGCCGGTCCTCCGTCACCCGCAGCTGGTCGCGGTAGCGGCTGATGAGGAGCAGCGCGTAGTCGGTGCCGGCGCCGAAGACCAGCACCGACAGGATGCCGATCGTCGACTCGTCCCAGAGCACGCCGAACGCGGCGAGGGTGTGGGTGGCCAGCACGCCGGCGAGCTGGTCGGCCACCCCGACGACGGTGAGCGGCACCAGCCACAGGAACGGGCTGCGGTAGGTGATGACGAGCAGGATCGCGACGACGGATGCCGTGGCCGCGAGCAGCCTGAAGTTCGCGCCGTTGAAGACGGCCGCGAGGTCGGCCTGGATGGCCGCGGGTCCGGTGACCTGGGCCGTGAGGCCGTCGGGGAGGTCCGCCTTGGCCGCCGCGCGAAGCTCGGTGACGACGTCGGCGGTCTCGACGGCATCCGAGGTGGTGACCGGGATGAAGACCGTTGCGGCGGTGCCGTCGTCGGCCACGACCGCAGGCGCGCCGGTAGCCCCGGGCAGGGACTCGGCAGCCTCCTGCACCAGCGCGAGCTCGTCGGGGGTCAGGGCCTGCTCGCTGCTGTAGACCACGACGGCGGCCGAGCCCTCGTCCTGCGGCAACAGGTCGCGAAGCTCGGCGGCCTGGCGGCTGTCGGTGCCGTTCGGCAGGGCCGCCGTGCCCGTGGCCGGCGACTCGGCCTGGCCGACGAGGCCGATGACCGCTCCGGTGCCGAGGATGGCGAACAGGGCGAGCAGCCCGGCCACCCACTTCCGGGTGATGAGGTGCGCGATGCGGCCCATGTCCTGCTCTCCTTGGTACGGTGTCGTCTGCCAGGTGATTCAGCAGGTGATTCACGAAGTTACTTAGTAGGTGAGCGACATTACGGCGACCGAGGGTACTGACGCAACTTCGTCCAACGTTCCGGACGTGCGGTCGGTGGTGCCCACCTACCGCCAGTCGGGCTCGCTGGATGCTCTCCAGGAGCTCGTCGACGTCGCCGCGCTGGTGCCGCACGAGGTGGCCCGGCGAGCCGGCCTGTCGACCTCCGAGCTGCACTCGCTGCGCCACCTGATGGAGAACCCGATGGGCCCGGTCGAGCTGGCCCGCGCCCTCGGCGTCACGTCGGCGGCGGCGTCGGGGGTCGTCGACCGCCTCGTGGCGCGTGGTCACGCGCAGCGGCGGCCGCACGCCGACGACGGTCGGCGCACCGAGGTGCTCATCACCGAGTCGGGCCGGCTCGAGGTGTTCGAGCGCCTGGCGCCGATGTTCGCGGCACTCGCGGAGCTCGACTCCTCGCTCTCCGAGGAGGAGCGCACGGTGGTCGAGCGCTACCTGCGCGGCGCCACCGGCGCGATGCGCGCGGTGATGTGAGCGGCGCAGGTGTGAGCGGCGCAGGTGTGAGCGCCGCGGTGTGAGGGGCCTTGGCGGCCGCCGCCAGCGCGCTCGGCACTGCCCAGCGTGCTCGGGAGCACCCGCTCGACGGCGCCGGAGCGGATCCTGTTCTGCCAGTGCATGACCGGCGCGACGGACTGCCGCAGGAGGACCTATGGAACCGTGATGACGATCTTGCCGCGCAGGTGGCCGGACTCGCTGAGCTCGTGCGCCGCCGCCCCGTCCTCGAGAGGGAAGGTGGCCTCGATGGGCATCGAGAAGCGACCCTCCGCGTGCAGCGCGGCCGCTTCGGCGAGGGCGTAGGACGCCCGGGGCACGGAGCCGTCGGCCACGTGCACCCCGTGCTCGTAGGCGGTGAAGTCGGCGAGCGTGACGACCTTGCGCGGGTCGCCGGTGATCGCGACGAGCTCGGGCACGGATCCGTGGCCGACGACGTCGATCGCCCCGTCGACGGTCGGCGCGAGCGACGCAACCCGCCCGGCGAGGCCGTCCCCGTAGGTGGTGGCCGTGGCGCCCAGACCGGTCAGGTAGTCGTGGTTCCGCTGACCGGCCGTGCCTACGACCCGCAGGCCGCGGGCGAGCGCGAGCTGGGTCATCGCCGAGCCCACACCGCCGGCCGCGCCGTCGATGAGCACGGTCGCCCCGGCAGGAAGGTCGAGCAGGTCGAGGCAGCGCGCGGCGGCTTCCACCGCCAGCCCCATCGCGGCGGCCTCCGGGAAGCTCAGGGTCGGGGGCTTGACCGCCGCGATGTCGAGCACCGCGAGCTCCGCGGCCGTCGCCGAGCCCAGCCCGAAGACCTCGTCACCGAGTCGGAGCCCCGAGACACCGTCGCCGACCTCGTCGACCACCCCGGCGGCATCCGTTCCCGTGATGGCCGGGAAGCTCACCGGCACCATCCCCTCCATGAAGCCTGCTCGCAGCTTGCAGTCGAAGGGGTTGACGCTCAGCGCCTGCACCAGCACCCGCACCTGGCCCGGGCCGGCGTGCGGCTCCGGGGCCTGCCCGACGTGCAGCACGTCGGCTTCCCCGTACTCGTCGAACTGCAGCGCCTGCATCATTTCCTCTCCGCACCCCGGGCCGCGCCGCGGGCGCGGCGGGAACGGCGCGGAGACACTGTTGTTGCGCGGGGCGACGGCCTTCCCGTGCACTCGCCAGTCTCCCCCGCAATCGGATGCCGTGACCAGTCGCCGTTCCGAGAGCCCCCTTGCCGCGCCGGCGAACGGCCGACGTGCTCACCGTCGCCGAGCACGAGCCGCAGCAGGCGGGTGGCCCGGCACCCGGCGCGGGTGCCCGGTCACCCGCGCTGGGTGACGAACGGCCGCCCGAACCTCCCTACTGTCGGGCGTGACGCGGTGCCTGCCGTGGGCCGGGATGACCGACGGCGTCCGGGTGCCGCACGAACCACCGGACGAGGACCACGACCATGAGCGACACCCCCACCGGCCCCACTCCACCGCAGAACCGCGGCAAGGCCGCCCCTTCCGGGCCCGGGCCCATGGCCCAGGAGGGCACGGCGCAGTCCGGCACGTCGGCCGAGCTCCCGTCGCACGACGCGGTCGACGCCGCGGAGCCGGTGCCGACCCAGGAGATGCCGGCGACGGTGGCGCCGGCCTCCGGTGCGCTGACCAGCGACGAGCGCGCCGAGCTCGTGCGCCTTCGCGCCCAGGTGGCCGCGACGCAGGCCCTGCCGCAGTCCGTGGTCGTGACGGCCCCCGATCCGGCCCGCCGGCACCGCGGCCGGTGGGCCGGGGCGATGGTGTTCCTCCTGGTCGCCGCGCTGCTCGCACCGTTGGCGGCGCTGGCGAGCTGGTCACGCTCCACGCTGCTCGACCAGGACCGGTACCTCGCCATGGTCGCGCCCCTGGCGAAGGACCCCGCCGTGCAGAAGGAGGTCTCCCTCCGCATCACGAACGCCGTCTTCGAGCAGCTCAAGGTCAAGCAGCTGACGACGCAGACCCTCGATGCCATCGCCGCCCGGCCTCGGGTCGCCGGCGTCACCGAGAACCTCCCGGTCGAGCTGTCGACCTTCTCCGAGCCCATCTCGAACGCGATCTACGGCTTCACCGAGGACCAGGTGAGCAAGCTCGTGGCCTCCAGCGCCTTCCAGGACGCCTGGGTCGCCGCGAACCGCGAGGCCCATGCCGGCGTGGTCGCCGCGCTCACGGGGCAGACCGGCACGAACGGGGTCGTCGTCTCCAACGGCCAGGTGGCGGTCAACCTGGGCCCGTTCATCCAGCAGATCAAGCCCATCCTGATCGAGCGCGGGGTCCCCTTCGCGGACAAGATCCCGGTGGTCGACGCCCGGTTCGTCGTGCTCCAGAGCGAGGCACTGGCCCGGGCCCAGAGCGCCGTCCGGCTGCTCGACCTGCTGCGCGTCGTCCTGCCCGTGCTGGCCCTCCTCGCCCTCGTCGCGGGGGTGGCCCTGGCCCCCGGCCGCCGCCGCGCGCTCGTGATCGGCTCCTCGATGATCGTCGGCACGCTGGTGCTGCTGCTGCTCGGGGTGCAGGTGGGGCGCGCGCTCTACCTCGACGACCTCGAGAAGGCGCTGCTCGTGCCCCAGGTGGCCACCGTGCTCTTCGACGGCGTGACCACACCGCTGCGGGTGTGGGTGCGCGCGTCGGCGATGCTCTTCCTGCTCATCGCGCTCGCGGCCTGGGTCGCCGGCCCGTCGAGCGCTGCGACGGCGGTGCGGTCGGTGCCGGCCCGGCTGTCGGGGATGACCGGGACACCGACCGGAGCGCTCGGCTCGGTGAGCCGGTTCGCCGCGCACAACACCGTCGTGCTGCGCGCGGTGGTGGGTGGCCTCGCCGTGCTGGCGCTGCTCGTCGGCGACCGCCCGAGTGCCGGCACGGTGCTGCTCATCGCGGTGCTCGCCGCCGTCGCGCTGGTCGTGGTCGAGGTGCTGCGCCGGTGGGGTGCCGAGGGGGCCGGCGAGATGCGCGACGATGCCGTGGTGCCCGACGACGCCGTGGCGGCGCCGGGAGCACCGGCCTAGCGACGGCCTAGCGGCGGCGGCCGAAGAGCAGGTAGGCGGCAGGCAGCAGGCCCGCCGAGTTGACCACGCCGAGCGCCAGCGCCCAGGCGGCCTTGGGTCCGTTGACCTCGTCGGCGGGGCGGTTCTTGAGGTCGATGAGTGCCCACGCGCGCATCCCCGCGTCGACCACGCCGACCGCGATCATCAGGCGCTTGCGCGCCGGCGGCAGCTCGTCCCACTTCCGTCGGGCAGGGTGCACCGCGGACCTCCTGTGTCAGGCGCCGTCGCGGCACACGTGGAAGCGCTCGAGGCGGGCCTCGCCGAACGCGAGGTCGGACCACCGGCCGGAGTAGTGCATCACCGCGACCGCGCAGGTGGGGAACCCCTCAGCCATCTTGCGGTGGCCCTCGACGCTGCCGTCGCCGTCGCAGAGCAGCTCGGTCAGCGAGGGGATCCCGGGGGCGTGGCCGACGACCATGAGCACGTCCGCGTCCTCGTCGGCCTCGTGGATGACCTCGAGCAGGCGATCCGGCGTGGCGAGGTAGATGCGCCGGTCGAGGTGCACCTCGGTCTCGGGACACCCGCTCTCCCAGACGCCCTCGGTGGTCTGCTGGGTGCGCTCGGAGGTGGAGCAGAGCACCTCGTCGATGCCGATGCCGTGCTCGACCAGCCAGTGCCCGGCCGCGGTGGCGTCGCGCCGACCCCGCTTGGTGAGCTGGCGCTCGTGGTCGTTGTCCCAGCCCTGCTGCTCGGCCTTCGCGTGTCGGAGGAGGACGAGGGTGCGGTCCTGCGCTGCGCGGGTCATACCCCGATCATGCACCCACCGGATCTCCGCTGTCCCCTGCCGCCGTGCCTCGTGGGTCACCCGGGCTAGGTTGGCCCGGAGCCCGGAGCCGGTCCGCGGCCGCACAGAAGGGGGACCCGGTGTCAGCAGTCGACGACATCCTCAGCGCACTACCCGCGGAGCAGATCTCGCAGCAGGTGGGTGCGTCGCCCGACGAGGTGCGCAGCACCGCCGCGGCGGTGCTCCCGGCCCTGCTCGGTGGGCTCCAGGCGAACGCCGGGGACGCCTCGGGAGCGGGCTCCATCCTCCAGGCCCTCCACCAGCACGACGACGACCTGCTCAGCGGTGGCACCGACCTGTCCGCGATCGACGAGCAGGACGGCAGGGCCATCGCGAGCCACATCTTCGGCGACCAGCAGGACGAGGTCGCCAACCGGCTCGGCGGCCTTCCGGGCGTGGGTGGGTCCGGCGCCGGCGGCGACCTGGTTTCGAAGCTGCTGCCCATCCTCGCCCCGATGGTGCTGTCGTGGCTCGCCGGCAAGGTGCTCAAGGGCGGCGGCGGTCTGGGCGGCGGCACGGCATCCGCGCAGCCCGCCGACCCGGCGCCCTCGCTGCCCGGTGGCGGCGGTGGCAGCACCCCGGGGTCGCTCGAGGACATGCTCAAGGACGTGCTCGGTGGCGCGGTCAGCGGTGGCTCGGCGGGCTCGTCCGCGGGCGCCGAGGCGTCGGCCGGGTTCGACCCGGGCAGCATCATCGGCGACGTGCTCGGCGGCATCCTGGGCGGTGGGCGCCGCTGACCGTCCTTCCCTGGGTCCGGTGCTCAGCCGGTCGCTGCAACAGCCCGCTGCGCACCCGACCCCGGCTGGTCACGGTGCCGGCGGCGCGGGATCGCCAGCACCAGGCCGACCCCGAGGAGCACGGCGCCGAACCCGGCGACCCACCACGCCGCGTCGCCGGGGATGCCGAGGTAGACCGTGATGCCCAGGATGCGTGACAGGCCCCAGGGCAGCAGTCCCACCTGGTCGTTCCACGCGGTGAGGGCACGCTCGAGCCCCACCAGGCCGACCACGGATGCCGGCACCGCCAGCCCGGCGCCCACCGCGGCGAGCACGGTACCCGCCGCGCGGCGGCGACCACGGGTCACCGACAGGGCCCAGCCGGCCGCGACGAGGAGCCAGAGGAACGCGGCTACGGCGAGGGTCACGTAGACCGTGCGCTTCCCGGGGTCGGTCCAGAACCCGTACCAGTAGCCCCCCGGCCCGGTCCACGACATCGCGAGCAGGGCGAGCGCGCACCGCGCCACCAGCACCCCGCCCACGGCCGCCACGACGCCCCACGGCACCCGGCCGCGCAGCAGCAGCCAGCCCGCGGCGAGCAGGGTGCACCATGCGCCCAGGACGACCAGCAGGTGCACCGGGGCGAGGAACGAGGTCTGCACCGCGCGGGTGGCGACGAGCAGCGCCCCCGGGACGGCGAGCAGGAGTGCCCGCTGGCCGCGTGCCATCCCGGGCCCGACCTCGGCGGCCCGCCACGGGCGGGTCGCGACCGTCCACGTGGCGGCGACCGCCGACGTCGGCGCCCCGCGGCGGCGGCGATCGAGCCAGGCTCCCGCGCCGAGCCAGCCCAGTGTGAGTGCGAGCAGGCCGCGGGAGAGCCAGGCCATGGCGGGGTCGCGCTCGCTGCGGGCGATGCCGAGCTCGGCGGCGGTGAGGTTGTAGGCCGGGTGGTCGAGATCGCCCTGGTAGCGCTCGAGGTGGGATGCCGCGAGCGCCCGGTACCGCTCGAGCGCGGCCGTCCACTGCTCACGTGCCCGGGGCGAGCCGGTGGCGTGCCACTGGCCCTGGCGCAGCACGAGCTCCCGGTACTCGGCGAGGAGGCGCAGGGTGTCCACCTCGTAGTCGAGGGTCCCGAGGAACGCGGTGCGCATGGCGGGCTCGCGCCAGGTGGCCGCATCGGTCCCGGCGACGAGGGTCCGCATCCGCTCGGCGGCGGTGACCGCCGCGTGGCCCTCGGCGACGGCCTCGTCGGCCCGGTCCCCGGTCACCGACGAGATGACGTCGGGCACCGCCGAGTCACCGGTGAGGATGTCCCACTCGAAGATCCACATCATCGGCGGCGGCTCGAGCCCGATGGCCTTGACCTTCTGCCCGGCGAACGGCCCGATGTACAGCCCCTGCGTCACGGCACCGCGCGAGCCGGCCATCGCCTGGGCCAGGGCGTGCACGGTCGCCGGGTCGTCGGAGAACCAGCGTCGCGCCCAGTCGGCGGTGAGCGAGGACACGTCGGCACCCGGGTCCCGAGCGAGCGAGCCCATCAGCCAGGTGTTGAGCTCGTAGAGCTGCCAGAAGCCGGTCTTCAGGTAGAGCGTCATCGGGCCGGCCCGCCACGGGCCGCCGTCCTGCGTCCACACCCAGACCCCCTCGATGTGGGGGTTCGCGGCGAGCAGGCGCTGCAGGGCGTCGCGGTACTCGGCTCCGAGGTCGTTCGGGAAGGCGCCGTAGCTCTCGAACTCCCGCCGGCTCTGGAACTCCACGATGCGACGCTGGCTGCCCGAGAGCAGGGTGTCGTTGAGCGGCAGGTGGCTGTAGAAGTCGCCGAGCGTGTACTTCGTCGACACCACGAGCGAGGGTGAGTCGATGCCGTCGAGCACCGCGGCGTACGAGGCCGGGTTCGTGTGCATGTCGCCGACCGCGCCGACGCCGACGCTCCACGTGCGGAAGATGACCTCGCGGTCGACGCGCTCGGCCTGCGCGGTGAGCGCCGTGAGCATCGCGCGCACGGAGTCGACGCTCGTGACGGCGAGCTCGGAGTAGTAGTCCCACCCGGGCAGGTCGTAGACCCGGCCGGCCTCGCCGATGCGGATCAGCACGCCGTCGAGGTAGGGCATCGCGGCGTAGAGCTCGTCGAGTCCGGCCGCGTAGACGTCCCAGAACTCGGGGTCGTCGGTCGCCAGGCTGCCGAACCGGTCGACGAGGTACTCCTCGAGCGGCGTCGTGAGCGTCAGCATGTCGGTGCGGAAGTAGACGGAGAGGCCCGCGTCGTGCGCGTACTCCCACATCGGCCCGAACGCCTGCTGCATCGCCTTCGCCCGGGCCACATGAGTGTCGTCGGCGTCGTAGACGTCGGTGCCGTCGCCGACGCCCGAGAACGTCAGGTACTCGATGAAGCCCGGGATGGCGATGGCGTTGTAGCCCTCGGCGAGGGCGTGCCGCACGTAGGCCTCGAACTCGCCTCGCGCGACCTCGAGGGCCGCCTCGTCGATGTACGGGGCGTCGGCGAGGATCACGTCGGCGAACGCCTTCGAGTTGTGGGAGTAGTCGTCGCCCGCGGCCCACTCGCTCTCCTTCGGCGCGACGCCGACGGCCCCGAGGTCGACCATCCGGAACGGCAGCTCGGACTCCACCGTCCGGCCGACGTGCTCGTCGACCGCGTGCCCGGCGCGCACCGCCGCCGCGAGGTCGTAGATGGCGAGCGTCGCGCCGGCCTCGGAGGCGGCCACGATGCGCAGCGCGTCCCGGGTGCCGTCGACGCGGTAGGACTGGTCGTC
>JBJMHU010000029.1:0-11338 GCA_045807225.1 Ornithinibacter sp.
GGCTACCACCTGGCGCGGGTGATCGCCCCCAAGGAGCTGCGCGAGCGGGCCGACGGGGCCGGTGGCACGGCGATCGCCGTGGGCGACTACACCTACGGCGACAGCGACGGGGTCGACGACCTCTACCAGGAGGGCTACCCGGGGGCCGCGGGGCCACGCGACCCGGAGCGCGACCGGCGCCCCTGACCCGCACCCACTGACCGCCCCGCCCGGGGGCCCCGACTCCCGGGCGGGGCGGTGCCTTTCCCCGGACCCCTCGACAAGGCAGGATCGCTCTGGTGAAACCCGCACCGTTCGTGCACCATGCACCGCGCACCGTGAACGAGGCCGTCGGCGTGCTGGCCGAGGTCGGCCACGACGGCAAGGTGCTCGCCGGCGGGCAGAGCCTGATCCCGGTGCTCAACATGCGCCTGGCCAGCCCCGGCCACCTCGTCGACATCAACGGCATCACCGGCCTGGATGCCGTCGACGTCACCGATGCCGGGGTGCGGGTGGGAGCGCTGGTGCGCCACGCCGGACTGGAGCGCCACGACGAGGCGGATGCCGCGCTGCCACTCCTGCGCCAGGCCGTGCGCAACGTGGCGCACCCCGCGATCCGCAACCGCGGCACCACCGTCGGGTCGATCGCCCACGCCGACCCGGCCGGCGAGATGCCCACGGTGCTCGTGCTGACCGGGGGCGTCGTCGAGGTCGTCGGGCCTCGCGGGCGCCGGGAGGTCGCCGCGGCCGACTTCTTCGAGGGGCCGCTCGAGACCACACTGGCGCCCGACGAGTTGGTCGAGGCGGTGCGCTTCGGGCGGTTCACGCCCGGCACCCGCACGGCGTTCCTCGAGTCGGCCCGGCGGCACGGCGACTACGCCCTGGCCGGAGTGGCACTGGCCGTCGAGGTCTCCCCTGCCGGTGAGGTCGGGTCAGCGCGCGCGTCCTTCGTGTCGGTGACGCCGGTACCCACGGTGCTCGACCTCTCGCCGGCGATGACCGGCTGGGATGCCGGGGCTCCGTTGGGTGCCTCCGTCGCCGGGGCCGTGGCCGAGCTGGTGCGCGGGCACGTCGACCCCGAGGCCGACATCCACGCGAGTGCCGACTACCGCCGGATGCTGGCGGCCGAGCTCACGGTTCGGGCCCTGAGCGCGGCCGGCATGCGCGATGCCGAGGGAGCCGCATGAGCGAGCTCGGTACCACGAACTCCGCGAACCCGTCGGCCGCGCAGGGTGAGCCGGTCTCGGAGCAGCTGCTCGGCATCCGGCTTCGGGTCAACGGGGTCCAGCGCTCGGCGCAGGCCCCCGCGCGGCGGCTGCTGTCCGACTTCCTGCGCCACGACCTGGCGCTCACCGGCACGCACGTCGGCTGCGAGCACGGGGTCTGCGGGGCGTGCACCGTGCTCGTCGACGGCCGGCCGATGCGCTCGTGCCTGATGTTCGCGGTCTCCGCGCAGGGCCACGAGATCACGACCGTCGAGGGCATCGGCCATGACCCCCAGGCGATGAGCCCGGTGCAGCAGGCGTTCGCCGAGTGCCATGGGCTGCAGTGCGGCTTCTGCACCCCGGGCTTCATCACCACCATCACCGCCTTCCTCGACGAGAACCCCGACCCCACACCGGAGGAGGCCCGGGAGGCCATCTCGGGCAACCTGTGCCGCTGCACCGGCTACCAGAACATCGTCAAGGCGGTCGGCCGGGCAGCGGAGATCCGCCGCGACGCGCTCATCCCGCTGGCGGAGCCCGGCCCCAGCTGGGGCAACATCGACCAATTGGTCGATGTTGCCCCGGACACCGATAGCGGCCATGACTCCGCTGCCGTCGACGGGGTGGCGCCGTGAGCACGCGGCAGTTCGGCGAGAACGTGCAGCGGCGCGAGGACCCCCGGCTGCTCACCGGCAACGGCCGCTACCTCGACGACCTGGGCCACGGCGCCCTCGAGGCGGCCTTCGTCCGCAGCCCGCACGCGCACGCCCGCATCGTCGACATCGAGATCGACGACGCGTGGGAGGTCGACGGCGTCGAGGCGATCTACACCTGGGACGACCTGACCGGCCGGGTCGCCGAACCCCTTCCGGTGCTCATCCCCCACCCGGCCATGACGCATGCCCGCACCGGCTACTGCCTGGCCAAGGACGAGGTCAACCACGTCGGCGAGGCGGTGGTCATGGTCGTCGCCCGCGACCGCTACGTCGCCGAGGACGCCGCGGCCCGCATCCGGGTCACCTACGAGCAGCTGCCGGTCGTCGTCGGGGTCGACGCCGCCCGCTCCGCCGACCGACTGGTGCACGACGACGTGCCCGGCAACGTCAGCGCCCACCTGCTCCAGGAGGTCGGCGACCTCGAGACCGCCATGGCCGCCGCGCCCAACCGGCTCACCCTCGACCTGGCGTTCGAGCGCAGCGCCAGCACACCCTTGGAGGGCAAGGGGGTCTACGCCAAGTGGGACCCCGACGAGGGCTCGCTGCGCCTCTACTCCTCCACCCAGACCACCACCGGGGTGCGCGCCGCGGTCGCCGCCAAGCTGGGGATGCCGCTCGCGAAGGTCGAGTGCATCGCCCCCGACGTCGGCGGAGGCTTCGGCGTCAAGATCGTGCACCCGTGGCCCGAGGAGGTGCTCGTGCCCTGGGCGGCCCGCAACCTGGGGCGCGACGTGAAGTGGACCGAGGACCGCCGCGAGCACTTCGTCTCCAGCGCCCACGAGCGCGGGCAGCTGCAGGAGGTGACCGTCGGCTTCGACGACGAGGGGCACCTGCTCGCCCTCGACGTGCGGTTCTGGCACGACAACGGCGCCTACACGCCCTACGGCATCATCGTGCCGATCATCACGGCCACCCAGCTGCTGGGCCCCTACAAGCCGGGCGCCTACCGGGTCGAGTTCTGGTCGCTCTACACGAACACCGTTCTGGTGACGCCATATCGCGGCGCCGGCCGCCCGCAGGGCTGCTACGCCATGGAGCGCACGATGGACGCCATCGCGGCGCACCTGGGGCTCGACCGCGCGGAGGTGCGCTCGCGCAACTTCATCCAGCCCGACGAGATGCCGTGGGACCACGGGCTGATGTTCCAGGACGGCCGGCCGCTGAAGTACGACTCCGGTGACTTCCCGGCATCCCTGGCAAAGCTCAAGGCCCTGGTCGGCTGGGACGACTTCGCCGCCTACCGGGAGCAGGCCGAGGGCGAGGGTCGACGGGTGGGCCTCGGCATCGGCTGCTACGTCGAGGGCACCGGCGTCGGCCCGTACGAGGGCGGCCACGTGCACGTCGAGACCAGCGGCCGGGTCAACGTGGCCACCGGCCTGACCACTCAGGGCCAGGGCCACCAGACGGTGCTCGCCCAGATCGTGGCCGACGAGCTCGGTGTCCGCCTCGAGGACGTGCACGTCACCACCGGCGACACGCGCCGGATGCCGTACGCCGTGGGCACCTTCGCGTCGCGCGGCGCCGTCATGTCGGGCAACGCCGTGGCGCTCGCCGCGCGGGTGGTGCGGGCCAAGGCGCTGAAGATCGCGGCCGACGCCCTCGAGGTGTCGCCCGACGACCTCGAGATCGACGACGGCGTGATCTCCGTGAGGGGCGCCCCCGGCACCTCCGTCGCGCTCTCGACCGTGGCGGTGCTCTCCAACCCGTTGCGCTACGCCTTCGACCAGTCTGCCGCTGCCGCAACGCAGTTCGCCGGCACCTTCGACCCCGACAAGCCGCCGGTGGCCGACGACGAGGAGCCCGGGCTCGAGGGCAAGGACTTCTACTCCCCCACCCAGGCCACCTTCGCCAACGGCATGCACGCGGCGATCGTCGAGACCGACCCGGTCACCGCCGAGATCCGCATCCTGCGCTACTGCGTGGTGCACGACTGCGGCGTGATGGTCAACCCGATGATCGTCGAGGGCCAGGTGCACGGCGGGGTGGCGCAGGGCGTCGGCGGCGCGCTCTACGAGCGGATGGTCTACGACGAGTCAGGGCAGCTGCTCAACGCGTCCTTCATGGACTTCCTGATGCCGTACGCCTCCGAGGTGCCGCACATCGAGACCGACCACCTCGAGACCCCCAGCCCGCTCAACCCACTCGGCCTCAAGGGCGCCGGCGAGGCGGGCACCATCCCGGTGTCCGCCGTGATCGCCTCCGCCATCGAGGACGCCGAGGGGTTCCCCATCCGCTCGATGCCGATCAGCCCCGCTGAGCTGTGGCAGCTCCGGCAGCAGCACGCACCGGTCCCCGACCCCGTTCCCGCGCAGGAAGGCTCGCGATGAAGATCTCCGGAAGCTCGACGCTGGACGCCCCGGTCGACAAGGTCTGGGAGGCGATCCAGGACCCGGCGGTGCTCGCGCGCTGCCTTCCCGGCTGCGAGTCGCTCGCCGTGATCGGCGAGGACCGCTACGCCATGTCCGTGACCGCTGGTGTCGCCGCCATCAAGGGCACGTATGCCGGGGAGGTGTCGCTGTCCGACAAGGTCGCCCCCAGCTCGCTGACCATGCGGGCTTCCGGGGCGGGGGCACCCGGCACCATCGACGCCGACGTCAAGGTGCGGCTGGTGCCCTCCGCCGGTGGTGGCACCGACCTGTCCTACGACGCCGACGCGTCGGTGGGCGGAGCCATCGGTGGGGTGGGCCAACGGATGCTCGCGGGGGTCACCAAGAAGATGGCCGGCCAGTTCTTCACCGCGCTGGACCGGGACATCGCCGGGCTCGGAGCCGTCGGCGCCGGGCCCGACGGCGCGGCCGTGACGGCCGCTGCGGGAGCCGGCGGCCCGGCATCCGGCGCCGTCTTCCCGGGGCGGGCGGCGACGGCCAACGCCAACGCGACCCTCAACCTCGACAACGGTGCCGGCTTCGCGGTGGGGGTGCTCGTCGGCGGCCTGCTCGCCCTGGCCGGGGTGGCCCTCGGAGCCCGGATCAGGAGTGGTCGCTGATGCGCGCCTTCACCGTGGCCGCCGTGCAGGTCGCGCCCGTGCCGGGTCCGCTGACCGCCGCGTCGGTCGCCGCGAACCTCGACAAGCTGGTCGACTTCACCCGCCGCTGCGTCGCGGCCACGGGTGCCGAGCTGGTCGTGCTGCCCGAGTCGGCCACCACCGGCTTCACCCCGGGGTGCCCCACGGAACAGCTGTGGGAGCTGGTGTCGGAGCTGCCCGGCCCGATCGTCGAGCCGCTGCGCGACGTCGCGGCCGAGCTCGGCATCCACCTCGTGGCCGGCACCTACGAACGGGGCCCGACCCCCGAGGTCGTCTACAACGCCTCGGTGCTCGTCGATCCGCGCGGCGAGCTGCTCGGGGTCTACCGCAAGACGCACCCGTTCTGCTCCGAGGCGGTGTCCGGCGGCGGCTGGGTGACCGCCGGAGACACCGCCACGGTGTGCGACACGGAGCTCGGCCGGATCGGCATGATCATCTGCTTCGACGGGGACTACCCGGAGCTGTCCCGCATCGAGGCGGTGCTGGGCGCGGAGGTGATCTGCCGACCCTCTGCGCTGCTGCGCTCGGCGGACATCTGGGAGCTCACCTCGCGGGCCCGGGCCTACGACAACCACGTGTTCGTCGTCGGCGCCAACGCCGTCGGCCAGGACCCGGCCGGGGTGCTCTACTTCGGCAACTCGCACGTCGTCACGCCGGTCGGTCACATCGTGGCGAAGGCGGCCACCCACGAGGGCTGGGTGTCGGCGCGGCTCGACCCGGACGAGGCGCTGTCGGCGCTCACCCCCGGCTCGAACATCAGCCAGGGCTTCGACCACCTGCGCGACCGCAACCTCGACCTGATCCGCAACCACCGTGCCGAGCTGGAGGGCCCGGCGAAGACCTCCTTCCCGCACGCCTGACCGCGAGGCGTCAGGGGCCGACCAAGCCCAGGGCCGCGAAGGTGTGGTGCTGCCAGACCCGTCGTGACCCCTCCTCGGGATAGCTCCTCACCACCGGCTCGGCGTCGAAGACCCGGGTGGGCCGGCCCGTGGTGTCGTATCCGGGCCAGCCGGGGTCGCCGTCGGTGGCGAACCGCAGCCAGGCCGCTCGCATCCACCCGGAGACGGCCTCGGCCTCGGGCGACGGCGGCGACCCGATGAGCACCGCCGGCTGGCCGCGGTCGAGGTTGCCGAACACCAGGGGCACGTCGAGGCCGTGGCACGCGCCGAGGGCCCCACCCATCCCCGGCGCCGGCCACGCCAGCTCGTAGAGGTGCGCCCGACCCCCACCGGCCAGCTGCGCCTCCGCGAGGTGGAGGGAGGGCATGCGGAACAGCCAGTCAGAGCCCACGAGCTCGAACAGCTCCTCGGGGCCGGCGGTCGGAAAGGCGTCGCGGTAGCGGCGGGCGCCCTCCGGCCCGGGAGCGAAGTGGGCGAGCGCCTCCTCCGCCAGCTCGTCGTCCACCTGGCCGAGCAGGCCCTCGAGGGCCGCGAACAGACGGTGCTCGTCGCGGGTGTGGCCCGCGAGCAGCTCGACGTGGCGGCGTGCGCCGGCGGCGAGCGCCTGCCACGGCGTGGCGGGCAGGACGTCACCGTCGACCACGGGCGAGAACGGGATGCGGCGCCTGGCGGGGAGACCCCAGCGGTCGGCGTGCTCGGGCATCGTGGCGCCCACGGCGTCGCCGGCTGCGGCCAGTCGTGACGGAGCGAGGGCGGCCAACCCAGCCACGGTCGGCCGCACCCCCAGCTCGGCGGCGATGGCCACGGCGACCTCCGCCGCCAGCTCGGGGGCGAAGAAGGTGCCGGGCATGCTCTGCACCACGGCTCGACCGAACAACCCTGCGGCAGAGGGCATCGCCAGCAGCGCGGCGACCGACCCGCCGCCGGCGGACTCGCCGAAGACGGTGACCCGGTCGGGGTCGCCACCGAAGGACGCGATGTTCTCGCGCACCCACCCCAGGGCCGCCACCTGGTCGAGCAGCCCCCGGTTGGCCGCAGCCCCCTCGACCCACGCGAAGCCCTCCGCCCCCACCCGGTAGTTGAACGTCACCAGCACGACACCGCCGGCCGCCAGCCGGCCGCCGTCGTACTCCGGCAGGCCCGACGTGCCGATCTGGTACCCCCCGCCCTGCACCCACACCATGACCGGGAGCCCGACGCCGGCGACCGGATCGGGCGTCCACACGTTCACGGTCAGCCAGCCGGCATCGCCGCTGTCGTGCTCCGTCGCATCCGCACCGAAGGAGCCGCCCTGCGGCGGTGGCGGCCCGAACGAGGCCGCGTCGCGAACATCGTCGCCCCAGCTGGGGATGCCGTGGGGGGCGGCGAGGCGCAGCGCACCGACCGGGGGCTCCGCGAACGGGATGCCGCGGAAGACCGCAACCCCCGCCTCCCGGCGGCCACGGACCGCTCCCGCGGGTGCGCGCACCTCGGGACGTTCGCCGGACGTGGACCCAGCACCGGACATCCGGCCTCCTCGCGTTCGACGACAGCGTTACTCGGGCACCGTTCCGCGGACCCACCAGGCGGTGGCGGACAGCTCGAACGGACCGGACCCCACGGTGGAGGCGACCTCGTCGCGCAAGGCGGCGCGGCCGGCATCCGACAGGCCGGCGACGTAGACACCGGCCGGGCCCTGCCCCTTCAGGAACGGCTCCCAGTAGTCGTCGAAGTCCTCGAAGTGGGTGGAGACAGTGACCCGGCTGCCGTCGACGTCTCGCAGACCGGCCCGCTGCCACAGGTCCATCAGGCCGCCGGGCCGACCGAGGGGCATGGTCGACTCGTCCTGACCGACCACGGTGGGGTCGAGGCGGGCGGCGGCATCCCAGAGGGTGCGCAGCATCTGCATCCGCGCGCCGTAGTCCCACACGGCCGCGGCCAGCACGCCGCCCGGCCGGGTGACCCGGCGCAGCTGCGCCACGGCCCGGTCGGCGTCGGGCACGAAGGTGAGCACGAGCAGCGCGAGGGCGGCATCGACCGAGTCGTCCTCGAGCGGCAGGTCGTCGGCGTCACCGAGCTCGAAGCGCACCCGGCGGCGGAACGACGCTGCGCGCTCGCGGGCAGCGTCGACGAACGGGGCCGACGGATCGACCCCCACCACCTCGCAACGCGGCCAGCGCTCGGCCACCGCCCGGGTCAGGTTGCCGGTGCCGCAGCCCAGGTCGAGCACCCGGCGCGGCTCCGGCATCCCGACCTCGTCGAGGAAGCGGGGCGCCAGCTGCACGCTCCAGCGCCCCATGAACCGTTCGTAGGCCTTCGCGTCGCCGAACACCCGCCCACCGTGGCACTTCGGGCACTGCCGCGCCAGTGTGGTGACGGGTGGGTGGCGCCCCCTGCCGGCACCGACCCACCCGTCCCCCGCACCCGGACCGTCATCAGGGCCCCGTCAGGGTCCGGGCGCGAACGGCCCCTTCGGCCGTCACGAGGTGGTTCGGAGCCGGGGCACGGTCGGATTGCCGGCCGGCGGGGACCGTGCGGCGGTGGCGAGGTTGGCCGGGGCCGCGCCGCTCCGTCGGCACAAACTGCCAACGAATCGGCCCCGCCTGCCCGGTTGAATCGACGGCATGGCGCACGGACGGCGACGGATCAGGGTCGGCATCGACACCGGGGGCACCTTCACCGACGTGGTCGCCGTCGACGAGGACACCGGCGAGCTGGTGAGCACCAAGACCCCCAGCACTCCCACCAACCCCGCGGACGGCTTCATCACCGGCATCGAGAAGATCCTCGGGGTGCTCGGGGCGACCGGCGACGACATCACCGCCGTCTGCCACGGCACCACGGTCGCCACCAACAAGCTGCTCGAGGGCAAGGTCGAGCGGCTGGGGTTCATCACGACCGAGGGCTACGAGTTCATGCTCGAGATCGCCCGCCAGGCCGTGCCCGACGGCTACGGCAACTCCTACTTCTGGGTGAAGCCACCGCGCATCGTGGCCGCCGACCACGTGCGCACCGTCGGGGGGCGGATGGACTTCGAGGGCAACGAGCTGCGCCCCTTCGTGGAGTCCGATGCCGTGGACGCGGCGCGCTGGTTCCGCCAGCACGGCATCACGACGATCGGGGTGTGCTTCCTGCACTCCTACGCCAATGACGCCCACGAGCTCGCGATGCGCGACGTGCTGCGCCGCGAGCACCCGGATGCCGTGGTGTCGATCAGCGCCGAGGTGCTGCGCGAGTACCGCGAGTACGAGCGGTCGATGACGACCCTGGTCGACGCCGCGGTCAAACCGAGCGTCAGCCGGTACGTCGCGAACATCAGCTCACGCCTGCGTGAGATGTGGGCGGAGCCCACCCGTGGGCAGCAGGCGACGGGCGGGGACGTGCACGGGGAGGCCGAGCCCACCCGTGGGTTCTTCGTGATGAAGTCCAACGGCGGGGTGCTGTCGGCCGACGAGGTGGTGCACCAGCCGATCACGACGGTGCTGTCCGGCCCGGCCGCAGGGGCGCTCGGGGCGGCGCTCATCGCGCGGCGGGCCGGTTTCGACCGGGTGCTCACCTGCGACGGCGGCGGCACCTCGACCGACGTCTCGGTGGTGCTCGACGGCGAGCCGACGCTCACCACGGAGGGCACGGTCGGCGCCTACCCCAGCAAGATCCCGATGATCGACGTGGTCACGGTCGGGGCCGGGGGCGGCTCGATCGCCTGGGTGACGCCGGAGGGCACGCTCAAGGTGGGGCCGCACTCGGCCGGGGCCGACCCGGGCCCGCTCTGCTACGGCAGGGGCGGCACCGAGCCGACCATCACCGACGCGCACCTCGTGCTGGGCCGGATCCCCCCGCACCTGCTCGGCGGCGAGATCCCGCTCGACGTGGAGGCGGCCCGGCACGGCATCCGGGCTCTGGCGACCCGGCTGGGTCTGGACGAGGAGCGTTGCGCCACAGGCATCCTCGAGATCTCGGCGTGGAACCAGGCCAACGCCCTGCGGCAGGTGTCGGTCAAGCGCGGCCTCGACGTACGCGACTTCATGCTGACCACCTTCGGTGGCTCCGGGTCGCTGCTGGCGTGCCGGCTGGTCGACATCCTCGACCTCGCCGGCGTCGTGGTGCCGCAGAACCCCGGCAACGTGTCGGCGTTCGGGCTGCTCACCGTCGACGTCAAGAACGACTACGTGCAGACCCACGTCGCGCGCCACGCCACGCTCGACCACGGCGCCGCCGAGCAGGTCTTCGCCGGGCTCACCGCCAAGGCCACCGCGGCCCTCGACACCGAGGGTTTCCCCCGCGAGCAGCACGAGTACGTGCGCACCGCCGACCTGCGCTACTTCGGCCAGGCCTACGAGGTGCGGGTGCCCGCCGGGGACGGCCCGGTCGACGGGGCGTCGGCCGCGCAGGTCTGCGCCGGGTTCCACGACGCGCACCGCCGGCTCTACGGCTACGACTTCCGCGACGACCCGCGCCAGCAGGTGGAGTGGGTCAACCTGCGGGTCACCGGGGTGGGGCCGATCACCCGCCCCGAGCTGCGCGAGCTCCCCCATCGCGGCGGTGACCCGCTCACGGCGCGTTCGACCCGCGACGTGTGCTTCGACGCGGATGCCGGGTGCGTCACCACCGACGTCTACTGGCGGCCCGACCTGCGGGCCGGCGACGCGTTCCCGGGCCCGGCCGTCGTCGAGGAGTTCGGGTCGACGGTTCCGGTCCACCCCGGATTCGCGGTGCGCGTCGACGCGCTCGGCAACCTCGTGATCACCAAGGAGGCGCAGTGAACAGCGCAGGCCTGCCCACGGCATACGAGCACGGCAACCGGCTGACCCCGCCGGGAACCACGGTCGACCCGATCCTGGTCGAGATCGTGCAGGGGACCCTGGCGAGCGTCGAGATGGAGGTCGAGACGGCCATCGCGCGCACCTCGCGCTCCCCCATGATCCGCGACGCGCACGACTTCCGCGCCGGCATCCACGACCGCCAGCTGCGCAAGCTGACCGGCCGTTCGTACTCGGCTCTCGTGCACCCGATCGTGCGCGACTTCCCCCTCGACGAGATGCGCGAGGGCGACGTGTTCTTCCACAACGACGTCTACGAGTCGGAGGGCGGCATCGGCCACCTGCCCGACCTGTGCGTCACGGTGCCGGTCTTCTCCGACGGTGAGGTGGTCGCGTTCGTCCAGGCGTTCGGCCACCACGACGACATCGGCGGGGCCGTGCCCGGGTCTATGCCGAGCAATGCCCGCACCGTCTTCGAGGAGGGCCTGTCGGTGCCCCCCATCAAGCTGTGGGATGCGGGGGTGCCGAACCAGGCGGCGCTGCGGATCATGACCCGCAACAGCCGGATGCCGGACAGCCTCGCCGCCGACCTCGACGCCGAGTGCTCCGCCTGCCTCATGGGCGCGCGGCGGCTCGCCGAGCTGTTCTCCCGCTACGGTCGCGACACCATCGAGACCGCGTTCGACGCCATCCTCGACGCCACCACCGAGACCTACCGGCGCGAGATCCTCGGCAAGATCCCCGACGGCACCTACGTCTGGGAGGACTACGCCGA
>JBJMHU010000030.1:0-8836 GCA_045807225.1 Ornithinibacter sp.
ACGGGTTCGACCGGCTCTGGACGCCGTATCGCATGGCCTACATCCAGGGCGAGGACAAGCCGGCCGACGACGACGCGGGCCCGCAGTGCCCGTTCTGCCGGGCGCCGCACGAGAGCGACGAGGACGCGCTCGTGGTGGCGCGCGGCCGCCTGGCCTACGTGGTGCTCAACCTGTACCCGTACAACACCGGCCACGTCATGGTCTGCCCGTACCGGCACGCCTCGCTGTACACCGACCTAACCCCCGAGGAGACGGCGGAGTTCGCCACCCTCACGCAGACGGCGATGCGGGTGCTCGAGGAGGTCTCCGGCTGCCAGGGCTTCAACATCGGGATGAACCAGGGGACGGCGGGCGGCGCCGGCATCGCCGCGCACCTGCATCAGCACGTCGTGCCGCGCTGGGGCGGCGACGCGAACTTCCTGCCGATCATCGCCCGCACCAAGGCGCTGCCGATGCTGCTCGAGGACGTGCGCAGCCGGCTCGTCGAGCACTGGCCGGGCTGAGCCCGAGCGGGGCGCGGACCGCGCCCGGGCGGTGGCGCGCAGTCGGCAGGATGACCTGTACCCCGTGCGGGTGCGCAGGAGGCGTTGGTGGCTCGTGGTCGACGTCACGCCGGCCCCCCTCCGCTTCGCCATCCCGTCTGCGCGCCCGCCGGGTTGCCGCGACAGGGGGACGGGCGAAGGGGTCGTCTGACACGATGACGTCCATGTCCAAGCAACCGCGCCTCAAGAAGCGCGTCTACGAGGCCGAGCTGGTGCGCCTGCAGGCCGAGCTGGTGAAGATGCAGGAGTGGGTGCGCCGCGAGGGTGAGCGGATCGTGCTCGTCTTCGAGGGCCGCGACGCCGCCGGCAAGGGTTCGACGATCAAGCGGGTGACGCAGTACCTCAACCCTCGCCAGGCACGTATCGTCGCGCTCCCGGCGCCCACCGAGCGGCAGCGCACCCGGTGGTACTTCCAGCGCTACGTCGAGCACCTGCCCGGCGCCGGAGAGATCATCATCTTCGACCGCAGCTGGTACAACCGCGCCGGCGTCGAGCGGGTGCTGGGCTACTGCACTCCCGAGGAGCACCAGCGCTTCCTGCGCCAGTGCCCGATCTTCGAGCGGATGCTCGTCGAGGACGGCATCCGGCTGCACAAGTACTGGTTCTCGGTGAGCGACTCCGAGCAGCAGCGACGGTTCGAGTCGCGGCTCGACGACCCGATGCGGCGCTGGAAGCTCTCGACGACCGACATCCAGAGCATCGAGCGGTGGGAGGACTACTCGCGCGCCAAGGACGACATGATGGTGCACACCGACATCACCGAGGCCCGCTGGAACGTCGTCGAGAGCGACGACAAGCGCCGCTCGCGGATCAACATGATCGCCGACCTGCTCTCGAAGGTTCCCTACGAGGACGTCGAGGAGCCGACGCTCGTGCTGCCCGAGCGGCCGCCGTCACGCGGCTACGTGCGCCCGGCCCGCTCGCTGCAGCACGAGGTGCCCGACCACGCCTCCACCCTCGAGGCGCACGAGGCCAAGGAAGGCAAGGAGGCCAAGGAGGCCGAGGAGGCGCACGAGGACTGACGCCTCAGGGGTGCCGGCCCCGCTCGCCCACGTGGTCCTTGGCCAGGCGGTCGGGCAGCTGCTCGTAGCCGCGGTGCTCGCGGTGGAACGAGCCGGTGCCGTGGGCCAGTGACCGCAGGGTGATGGCGTAGTCGAGCAGCTCGAGCTGGGGCACGGCGGCCTCGAGCACCGAGCGGCCCGGCTGGCCCTCGGCCGCGAACGACCCGATGATCTGCCCGCGCCGGGTGCCGATGTCGGTCATCACCGCGCCGAGGTAGTCGTCGTCGACGGTGACCGTCACCGTGTCGATCGGCTCGAGCAGGCACATCGTCGACGGTGAGGCGAGCTCGCGCAGGGCCAACCCCGCAGCGGTCTGGAACGCGACGTCGGAGGAGTCGACCGAGTGCGCCTTGCCGTCGGTGAGGGTGACCTTGACGTCGACGACCGGCCAGCCGGCGAGCAGGCCCTTCTCGAGCTGGTGGTGCACGCCCTTCTCGACGCTGCTGAAGAACTGCCGGGGCACGGCGCCGCCGACCACGACCTCGTCGAACTCGATGCCGGTGCCGCGGGGGAGAGGCTCCATCACCAGGTGACAGACCGCGAACTGGCCGTGCCCGCCGGACTGCTTGACGTGCCGCCCCTGCGCCTCGGCCCGGGCGATCGCCGTCTCCTTCATGGCCACCTTCACCGGCACCTGCTCGACGCCCACGTTGAAGCGGGAGCGGAGCCGGCTCAGCACGAGGTCGAGGTGCGCCGGCCCGGTGGTCCACAGCACCACCTGCCCCGTCTCGCCGTCGTGCTCGATGCGCAGCGAGGGGTCCTCGGCGGCCAGCTCGCGGAAGGCGACCGGCATCCGGTCCTCGTCGGCGCGGGTCGCGGCCGCGACCGCCGCCGGCAGCAGCGCCTCGGGCAGCGCCCAGGGGGTCACGAGCAGCGGCGCGTCGGGGGAGGAGATGGTGTCGGAGGTCTGCGCGGTGGCGAGCTTGGTGACCACCACGACCTCGCCGGCGATGGCCTCGGTCTTGGGCAGCAGGTCCCCGTCGAAGGAGGCGGCGATGGCACCGGGGCGGACGTCGTCGTCGTGGGCCGCATGGCCCTCGCCGGTGGGCACGCCGAGCAGCTCGAGGTGGCCCGACACGTGCACCGCCCGGTCGGGGCGCAGCGTGCCGGAGAAGACCCGCACCAGCGAGAGGTGGCCGACGTAGGCGTCGGACTGGGTGTGCACGACCTCGGCCACGAGCGGGCCGTCGGGGTCGGGGCTGACCTCGACCTCGGCACCGCCTCCGACGGGGGTGACCGTGGGCAGCGGGTGCAGCCCCGGGTGCGGGAAGGCGGCCTCGACGACGTGCAGCAGCACCCCGACGCCGGCGCCGGTCTCGGCCGAGACCGGCAGCACCGGGTGGAAGGTGCCGTGCGCGACGGCAGCCAGCAGGTCCTTCTCGAGGGTCTCGAAGTCGAGCTCCTCGCCCTCGAGGTAGCGGTCCATCAGGGCGCCGTCCTCGGACTCCTCGATGATCCCCTCGATGAGCGCGGGCCGGTAGGTGTCGAAGAACTCGGCGTGCTCGGGTCCGGCCGGACGGACGGTGCGGGAGCCGCCGGAGTAGTCGTGCACCTCGCCGAGCAGCAGGTCGGCGATCGAGCTGACCGCCCCCTCAGGGCCGGGCACCGGCACCCCGAGCGGCTGGATGCCGGCGCCGAAGTGCGCCTGGCAGTCGGCCAGGGTGGCCGCGAAGTCGGCGTCGCGGGCGTCGAGCTGGGTGATGACGACCGCGCGCGGCATCCCCACGATCTCGCACTCGTGCCACAGCGCCCGGCTCTGGGCGTCGGCGCCGTCGGCCGCCGAGACGACGAAGAGGGCGGCATCCGCCGCCCTCAGCCCCGCCCGCACGTCCCCGACGAAGTCGGGGTTGCCCGGGGCGTCGAGGAGGGTGACCACCACCGACCCGCTCGACACGGTGGCGGCCCGCAGGCCGGTCGTGGGCTCGGTCTGGCCGCGGGGCGCCCGCCCGGGCACGACCGCGTCGACGACGTGGTCGAACAGCCGGGACTTCCCTGACCCACTCGGACCGACCAGGACGACGTTGCGGATGCTGGTCGTGCCGTTGACGGTGGGGGCCTGGGGCGTCGTGCCGTTCATGGCGCCTACATTTCACCGATTCGTGCCGGTGCACAAGCGGACGGAGCGGAGTGTGACGGACCCGCCCGACGCGCCCTGGCAGGACCCGCGCGGCGGCGCGTGACGGGCGTCGTGGCGAGGCGCCACTACGCTGGACCCACCATGCTGAACCGATATGCGCGCGCCTTCGCGACCAAGCTGCTGACCCCGGTGGCGGCGGTGCTCATCCGCCTCGGCATCAGCCCCGACGTCGTCACCATCATCGGCACCCTCGGGGTGTGCTTCGGCGCCTTGGTCTTCTACCCGCGCGGCGAGCTGCTCGTCGGCACCCTGGTCATCACCGCCTTCGTCTTCTCCGACACGCTCGACGGCATCATGGCCCGCCGGATCGGCCGCTCGGGCAAGTGGGGCGCCTACCTCGACTCCACCCTCGACCGGGTGGGCGACGCCGCCATCTTCGGTGGACTGGTGCTGTGGTTCGCCGGCGACGGCGACAACGCCTACATGGCGGCGCTGGCGCTGGCCTGCCTCATCCTGGGCAGCGTGGTCTCGTACGCCAAGGCACGGGCCGAGGGGCTGGGGATGACGGCCAACGTCGGCATCGCCGAGCGGGCCGACCGCCTCGTCGTGGTGCTCATCGCCACCGGGTTCACCGGGCTGTTCGACCTGCCGTGGATCTACCTCGGCATCGTGCTGGCCCTGCTCGCGCTGGCCAGCCTCGTCACCGTCGTGCAGCGCATGCTCGAGGTGCGCCGCCAGGCCCTGGACCTCGTGTGAGGGTGGTGCCACCGTCGGCGACCGACACGCTCATAGTCGCCGGCTTCCGCCTCGGCTGGGGGGCGCTGCGCCTGATGCCGGAGCGCGCCGCCTACGCGCTGTTCGACCGGGTCGCCGACCTCACCGTGGCCCGTGGAGGAGCCGCCCGGCTGCGCGCCAACTACGCCAGGGTCCGGCCCGAGCTCGGGGACGCAGCCCTCGACGCCCTCGTGCGCGACGGCATGCGCCGGTACATGCGCTACTACTGCGAGGCCTTCCGGCTGCCGACGCTCAGCGCCGACGACCTGCTCGACCGCGTGCGGGTCGTGGGCGACGGTCCGGTGCGCGAGGTCATCGACGGCGGGGGCTCGGTCATCGCGTTCCTCGGCCACCTCGGCAACTGGGACCTCGCCGGCGCCTGGGGCACCACGCACCTCGGCACGGTCACCACCGTCGCGGAGCGCCTGAAGCCGGAGGAGGTCTTCGAGGAGTTCCTCGCCTTCCGCGAGTCGCTCGGCATGACCATCCTCCCGCTCACCGGTGCGGGCAACCCCTTCCCCGTGCTGCGCCAGGCGGCCCGCCGGCCGGGCATCATCCCGCTGCTCGCCGACCGCGACCTCACGTCGAAGGGCGTCGAGGTCGAGCTGTGCGGCCACACCGCCCGGATGGCACCCGGTCCGGCCGCGCTGGCGCTGGCCGAGCGGCGCCCCCTGCACCCGGTCTCCATCCGCCACGAACGGCGCCTCCGCGGGTGGGGCATCGTCATCACCTTCCACCCGCCCGTCGCGGTGCCCACGTCGGGCACCACCCGCGAGCGGGCCACCGCCATGACCCAGGCCTGTGCCGACGTGCTCGGGGCGGCCATCCTCGAGCACACCGCCGACTGGCACATGCTGCAGCGGGTCTTCGTCGACGACCTCGACGCCGACCGCCCGGCCGCCGCCGCCGAGGGGGCGAGATGAGGATCGGCCTCGTCTGCCCGTACTCGTGGGGGGTGCCCGGCGGGGTGCAGTTCCACGTACGCGACCTCGCGGAGCACTTCATCCGCGCCGGCCACGACGTGTCGGTGCTGGCGCCGGCCGACGACGACACCGCCCTCCCCGACTACCTCACCTCGTGCGGGCGACCGGTGCCGGTGCGCTACAACGGCTCCGTCGCCCGGGTCACCTTCGGGCCGGCCACCACGGCGCGGGTGAACCGCTGGCTCGAGGCCGGCCGGTTCGACGTGCTGCACATCCACGAGCCGCTCAACCCCTCGGCGTCGCTGATGGCCCTGTGGGCCTCCACCGAGCCGGTGGTGGCGACCTTCCACTCGGCCATGCTGCGCTCGCGCGCCCTGCACGCCGCCCACCCGCTGCTGCGCCCCTCGCTCGAGAAGATCCGCGGCCGGATCGCCGTCTCGGGGGACGCCCGGGCCACCGTGCAGCGCCACCTCGGTGGTGAGGCGTTCATCATCCCCAACGGCGTCTACGTCGACGACTTCCGCCGGGCCTCCCACCGGCTCGAGTGGAGCGGCGGCGCTGCCGGGCCGACCCTGGCCTTCCTCGGGCGGGTCGACGAGCCGCGCAAGGGGTTGGCGGTGGCCCTCGCGGCGCTGCCCGCGGTGCTCGACGAGCACCCGGGTGCGCGGCTGCTCGTGGCCGGCCCCGGTGACGCCGGCGACCTGCTCAAGGCCGCCGACCCGAGGGCCGCTGCCGCGACCGAGGTGCTGGGCACGGTCACCGACGACGCCAAGGCCTCGCTGCTGCACTCGGTCGACGCCTACGTGGCGCCGCACCTGGGCGGTGAGAGCTTCGGCATCGTGCTCGTCGAGGCGATGGCCGCGGGCGCCCCGGTGGTCGCGTCCGACCTGCCGGCCTTCGCCGCCGTGCTCGACGGCGGCAGCACCGGCATCCTGTTCGAGACCGGTTCTCCGGAAGGGCTGTCGCAGGCCGTGCTCGGGCTGCTCGCCGACCCCGACCGTCGCGAGGCGCTGCGCGCCGCCGGGTCCGCGCGGGCCCGGGTGTTCGACTGGGGGGTCGTCGCCGACCGGATCATGGCGGTCTACGAGACGGTGATCGAGGGGGCCGACGGCGAGCCGGCCGACCCGGCGCCCCAGGGCCTGTGGGGGCGGCTGGTGCGCGGCGTGCCGGGCGGCGGCTGATGGGCACCGTCGACGTCCTGCAGCTGGCCACCTTCGTCGTCATCGTCGTCATCGGGGTGGCGTGGTACCTCTCGTACTCCGCGGCCCGGCTCGACCGGCTCCACGCCAAGGCCGAGGGTGCGATGTCCGCGCTCGACGCCGCGCTGGTGCGCCGCGCGGAGGCATCGCTCGAGCTCGCCAACAGCGGGGTGCTCGACCCGGCCAGCGCCCTGCTCATCGCCGACGCCGCCACCGAGTCGATCGAGCGCACGACCGAGCACCCGCTCACCGACGACCTGCTCGACGGGCAGCACTTCGGCGGGCGCGAACAGGTCGAGAGCGACCTCAGCGAGGCGCTGCGCGCCGCCCTGACGGCCGAGGTCGTGCCCGAGCTCCGCGGGCGTGACGACGACCTGGTCGCCGACTGCCTGGACCGGGTCGCCGCGAGCGGCCTGCGGGTGCAGCTGGCCCGGCGGTTCCACAACGACGCCACCCGGGAGGTGCGCCGCGTGCGCGCCAAGCGCTCGGTGCGGCTGTTCCGGCTGTGGGGGTACGCCGAGCTGCCGGAGTCGGTCGACTTCGACGACGTGCTGCCGCCGGCCCTGTCGTCCTGACCGGCCCCGCGGGCGGCTCGGGCGGTGGTTCGCCGGGTTCGTGCGCCGACCTACACTGTGCGGCATGAGTGAGCAGAGCAGCGCCCAGGGCACCGGCACCACCCGCGTCAAGCGCGGCATGGCCGAGATGCTCAAGGGCGGCGTGATCATGGACGTCGTCACCGCCGAGCAGGCCAGGATCGCCGAGGATGCCGGGGCCGTCGCGGTCATGGCCCTCGAGCGGGTGCCCGCCGACATCCGCGCCCAGGGCGGTGTCTCCCGGATGAGCGACCCCGACATGATCGACGGCATCATCGAGGCCGTCTCCATCCCGGTCATGGCCAAGGCGCGGATCGGTCACTTCGTCGAGGCGCAGGTGCTGCAGAGCCTGGGCGTCGACTACATCGACGAGTCCGAGGTGCTCACCCCGGCCGACGAGGCGCACCACATCGCGAAGTCCGAGTTCACCGTGCCGTTCGTCTGCGGGGCCACCGACCTCGGCGAGGCGCTGCGGCGGATCTCCGAGGGCGCGGCGATGATCCGCTCCAAGGGCGAGGCCGGCACCGGGAACGTCGTCGAGGCGACCCGCCACATGCGGGCGATCCGCGCGGGCATCAAGCGGCTCGGGACCCTCGACGAGACCGAGCTGTTCGTGGCCGCCAAGGAGCTGCGGGCACCCGTCGAGCTCGTGGCCCTGGTCGCTGAATTGGGCAAGCTGCCCGTCGTGCTGTTCACCGCCGGCGGCATCGCGACGCCCGCCGACGCGGCGATGATGATGCAGCTCGGCGCCGAAGGCGTCTTCGTCGGCTCTGGCATCTTCAAGTCCGGCGACCCGGCGCAGCGTGCCGCCGCGATCGTGCAGGCGACCACGTTCCACGACGACCCCGACGTGATCGCCAAGGTCTCGCGCGGGCTCGGCGAGGCGATGGTCGGCATCAACGTGGCCACGCTGCCCGAGAGCGAGCGGTACGCCACCCGCGGCTGGTGACCGTCGCCGAGCCCGCCGTCCTGGAGGAGCTCCTCCGGCAGGTGCCCGCCGGCCGCGTCGTCCGCGACCCGGCCGTCACCGCCGGCCTCAGCCGGGACCAGGCCGCCTGGGCCCCTGTCGGCGAGCCCCTCGCCGTCGTGCGGGCGCGGTCGGCCGAGGAGGTCCGGGCCGTCGTCGCCGCCTGCTACGAGCACCGCGTCGCCGTCGTGCCGCGGGGTGCCGGCACGGGCCTGTCCGGCGGGGCCAACGCCACCGACGGCTGCATCGTGCTGGCGCTCGACGGCATGGACCAGGTCCTCGAGATCAACCCGCTCGAGCGGCTCGCCGTCGTCCAGCCCGGCGTCGTCAACGACGACCTGCGCCGCGCCGTCGCCGAGCACGGCCTGTGGTACCCGCCGGACCCGGCCAGCTCCCCGTGGTCGACCATCGGCGGCAACGTCGCCACGAACGCCGGCGGACTGTGCTGCGTCAAGTACGGCGTCACCCGCGACTACGTGCTCGCCCTCGAGGTCGTCACCGGCACCGGCGAACTCGTCCGGCTGGGACGGCGGACCGCCAAGGGTGTCGCCGGGTTCGACCTGGCCGGGCTGATGGTCGGCTCGGAGGGCTCTCTCGGGGTCATCACCGAGGTCACCGTGCGGCTCCGTCCGCTGCCGCCTCCGGCGATCACGATCGCCGGCCACTTCGACTCGGTCGTCGCGGCGGGCTCGGTGGTGCG
>JBJMHU010000031.1:0-28396 GCA_045807225.1 Ornithinibacter sp.
CCAAGCCGGGGTCGGCCAGCCGGAGCGGCGCGACGACGTGTCCGGACGCGACCGGGGATCGGGTGGACACGAGGTCGAGCTCGGTCAGGATCTGACCCTTCGCGGCGGGCGCAGCCAGCGTTCGTCCCACCAGCCCTCCTTCGGACGCCAGGAACCCCTCCGGAGCGTCCGACGCCAGGACCTCGCGACCCTCGAGCTGGGTGGGGCGGAGGACGGCGCCGCCGGGCAGCTCGTCCTGGAGAACGACAGCGGTCACCCGCGGCGGGCCCTCGGGGCGGGCGGCCGAGACGCCGGCGAGCACGGCCAGCGCCGCTGCTACGGCGGCCAGCGAGCGACGGTGCCACGACACGGCACGGACCAGGCCACGCCAGGGTCGCCGGGGCGGGCCGGAGGAACGCGCCCGGTGGCGCGGGTTTCGGGAGGGGCGGAGAGAGCTCGGTGCGTGGTTCACACCGACAGGCTCGGGACGCGGCGCGGAACGTGCCGCGTCGTCCACAGGTCTAGGAGCCCGCGGCCTTGGCGGTTGTGGACGAGCCGCTGCCGGAGGTGGAGGCGCCTGAGCCGGCCGGCTGCTTGGCGGGGGTCTTGCTGCCCGTGCCCGACTTCTCCTTGCCGGGCGTGCCCTTGTCCCCGGACTCCTTGCCGTTGGCCTTGGCGCCCGAGGAGGAGCCCTCCGACGAGCTGCTCTCCGCGGGGACCTTGCGGCTGTCCGTGCGGTAGAAGCCGGAGCCCTTGAACACCACGCCGACGGCGTTGTAGACCTTGCGCAGCTGGCCGCCGCAGTTCGGGCACTCCGTCAATGCCGCATCGCTGAACTTCTGGACGGCCTCGAGGTCGTGGCCGCACTCGGTGCACCGGTACTGGTAGGTAGGCATGGGGCGTGCTCTCTCCGGTCGGTCAGTCCTCGGCCGCCCGGTTCGAGCAGGCCTCGCTTAGCACTCAAGCATACCGACTGCCAACCGCTCTCCTGGTCGCCCGGCCGGAATCCGCGGCTGGGCTTCGGCCAGCCGTGTCACCGCCGATCACTAGTCTGGGGCGGTGCGTCGCCTCCCCCGCTGGCTCCTCTTCCCCGCGATCGTCGTCGTGCTGGCCCTGCTGGTGCTGCCCGCGCTGGCCGTCACGTCCGCGCGCCAGTCCTTCCCGCAGGTCGACGGTCAGCTCACGCTCCCCGGCCTCTCCGGTCAGGTCGAGGTGCTGCGGGACGGGATGGGGGTGCCGCAGCTCTATGCCGACAACCCGGAGGACCTGTTCGAAGCCCAAGGCTTCGTCCAGGCCCAGGACCGCTTCTACGAGATGGACTTCCGCCGCCATCTGGCCGCCGGGCGGCTGTCGGAGCTCTACGGCCAGTCGCAGGTGAAGACCGACGCGTACGCCCGGACGCTCGGCTGGCGTCGGGTGGCGGAGCAGGAGCTGAGGCTCGCGTCCTCCTCCACCCGGCGCTACCTGGACGCCTACGCCGCGGGAGTCAACAGCTACCTGCGCGGCCGGTCCCCGTCCGACCTGTCGCTGGAGTACCGGCTGCTGGGGGTGGAGGGGCTGCGCTACACGCCGGAGGAGTGGAGCGCGGCGGACTCGTTGTCCTGGCTGAAGGTGATGGCGTGGCAGCTGGGCTCCAACCTCAACGCCGAGACCTCCCGGGCGGAGGTGACCGCCAAGTTCGGTGCGGCACGTGCCGACGCGCTCTACCCGTCCTACCCCCTCCAGGGTTACGACCCGATCCTCAGCAGCGGCACCGTGGTCGGCCGCAGGTTCCAGCCGACCGCGAAGCGGGTGGACAGCCGTCCACCCGTCCCCGGCCTCAGTCGTGCGGACCTTCGCAAGGCGGCGGCCCCGATGGCGCGCGCGGCCGAGGCCAACCGGGCGATTCCCGACGTGCTGGGCACCGACAGCGGCGCCGGCGAGGTGGGCTCCAACTCTTTCGTGGTCGCCGGCTCACGAACCGCCGACGGGCACGCCATCCTGGCCAACGACCCGCACCTGGCCGTCTCGATCCCCTCCACCTTCGCTCAGGTGGGACTGCACTGCCGGACGCTCTCCTCCGCGTGCCCCTTCGACGTGTCCGGCTTCAGCCTGGCCGCCGTGCCGGGTGTCGTGATCGGCCACAACAGCCGGATCGCCTGGGGGATGACCACCAGCTACGCCGACGTCCAGGACCTCTACCTCGAGCAGGTCCGCGCGGACACCGTCCGCCGGGGCAACGCGTACCAGCCGCTGGTGCTGCGCTCCGAGGACATCCGTGTCCGGGGCGAGGACCAGCCCCGGGCGCTGCGGATCCGCTCGTCGCGGCACGGGCCGCTGCTCTCCGACGTCAGTGACGAGCTGCAGCAGATGGGCGTGCAGCAGGCGAGGTCGGGGTCGGAGGGCTACGCCGTCGCGGTGAGCTGGACCGGCTCCACCCCAGGGCGCACCATGGACGCGTTGCTCAACCTCAACCGGGCCGGGACCTTCGACCAGTTCCGGGCCGCGGTGAAGCTGTTGTCCGCGCCATCGCAGAACCTGCTGTACGCCGACGTCGATGGCAACATCGGCTACCAGCTGCCGGGCGACATCCCCCAGCGCCGCCGCGGCAGCGGCCAGCTGCCGGCTCCGGGCTGGGACATCCGCTACGACTGGACGGGCACGATCCCGTTCGCGCAGCTGCCGTACAGCTACAACCCGCCCAGCGGCTACCTCGTCGCGGCTAACCAGCAGGTGGTCGGCCGTCAGTACCCGCACCTGCTGGGGTCGGAGTACTCCTACGGCTGGCGCAGCCAGGAGATCCGGGACCGGCTGAAGGACGCGCCACCGCTGACCCTGGACGCCGCTGAGCAGATCTTCTACGACGCAACGGTGCGGGTCGCCGCCGACCTGGTTCCCGCCCTGCTCAAAGTCAAGGTCCGCGACGCCTGGGTGGCCGAGGGGCAGCGGACCCTGGTCGGCTGGGACTACTCGGCCGACGTCGACTCCGGGGCGGCTGCCTACTTCAACGTGGTGGTCCACAACATCCTCAAGCTGGCGTTCCGGGACGAGCTGCCGCAGGACCAGTGGCCGACGGGCGGAGACCGCTGGTACGCGGCGCTGGACGGGCTGCTCCGCGAGCCCAACAACCTCTGGTGGGACGACACGACGACACCGGACAAGGTCGAGCGGCGCGACGACATCCTGCTCGCCGCGATGACGAGTGCTCGCCGCGAGACCACCTCCTTGATGTCCCGCGACACCGCCGGCTGGCAGTGGGGACGGCTGCACCAGGTCCGGCTGGAGAACCAGACTCTCGGCCAGAGCGGGATCGGGGCGGTGGAGGCGTTGTTCAACCGCGGCCACTACCCGGTCGGTGGGGGACCGACGGCGGTGAACGCGATGAGCTATGACGACACCCGGGGCTACCAGGTCAGGACCGCTCCCACGATGCGGATGCTCGTCGATCTCGGTCACCTGGACGGCTCGCGCTGGGTCAACCAGAGCGGCGTGTCCGGGCACGCGTTCAGTCCGCACTACGACGACCAGACCGAGCTCTGGGCCACCAACCGGATGTGGCCGTTCGTCTCCTCCCGAGCTGCTGTCGATGCCGGGGCCAGCGATCGGCTGGAGCTCCTGCCCGGCGGCTGAGGTCAGCGGGAATGCGGTGGGCGGCCGCGCTCCGGCGGGTTAGAATCGGGACACAAGGCGTCGACCCGGCCATCACCGGCGAGCCTCCGGAAGAACGGGCTGGCGAGTCGGCCTCAGTAGAACCGGACGGGTGGGCCCGTGATCGCCCAGAACGAGCGGTCGTGTTCGGGCCACCCGTCAGGGTGCCGGACGCGGCAAGCGAGGTGGTACCGCGGCGTCCCCTGGCCTCCAGGGAGAGGTCGTCCTCGTGTCGGACGACGGACACGAGAGACGCAGCGATGACCTACCCCAAGCAGACCACCGGCCCTTCCCCGGACTCGGGCCCTTCGACGGGTTCGGGGGGCGGGGTGCCGGCCAGCCCCCAGTTCCCCCGGCTGGAGGAGCGGGTGCTTGCGTTCTGGAAGGCCGACAAGACCTTTCAGGCCTCGGTGGCGCGCAACCCTGCCGGCGAGAACGGCGCCAACGAGTTCGTCTTCTACGACGGCCCGCCGTTCGCCAACGGCCTGCCGCACTACGGCCACCTGCTGACGGGGTACGTCAAGGACATCGTGCCGCGCTACCAGACGATGCGCGGTCGGCACGTCGAGCGGCGGTTCGGCTGGGACTGCCACGGGCTGCCTGCCGAGCTGGAGGCGATGCGTCAGCTCGGTCTGAAGACCAAGGACGAGATCCTCGAGCTGGGGATCGACAAGTTCAACGACGCGTGCCGGCAGTCGGTGCTGCGCTACACCGACGAGTGGCAGGCCTACGTCACCCGGCAGGCCCGGTGGGTCGACTTCGAGCACGACTACAAGACGCTCGACAGCACCTACATGGAGAGCGTGCTGTGGGCGTTCAAGACCCTCTACGACAAGGGCTTGATCTATGAGGGCCTGCGCGTCCTGCCGTACTGCTGGAACGACGAGACGCCACTGTCCTCGCACGAGCTGCGGATGGACGACGAGGTGTACCAGAACCGGCAGGACCCCGCCGTCACCGTCGGCTTCCGGCTGGAGACGGGTGAGCTGGCCCTGATCTGGACGACCACGCCCTGGACGCTGCCGAGCAACCTCGCAGTGGCGGTCAACCCCGAGGTCGACTACGTGGTCGTCGAGCACGAGGGCCGGCGGTACCTGCTGGCGGAGGCTCGACTGAGTGCGTACGCACGTGAGCTGGGAGAGGACGCGGCCGACCACGTCGTCGAGCGGCTGAAGGGTGCCGAGCTGGTCGGGCGGCGCTACACGCCCCCCTTCAGCTACTTCCTGGGCCACCGGAACGCCCACCGGGTGCTGCCGGCCGAGTACGTCACCACCGACGAGGGCACCGGCATCGTGCACATGGCGCCGGCGTTCGGCGAGGAGGACAAGGCCGCCTGCGACGCCGCGGAGATCACCGCCGTCGTGCCGGTCGATGCCGCCGGCCGGTTCACCTCCGAGGCGCCGGACTACGCCGGGATGCAGGTCTTCGACGCGAACCTGGCGATCATCGACGACCTGAAGGCGGTCACTGCGGGCCGGCCGGGGGGCTCGGTGACGGCCGGGACGGTGCTGCTGCGGCGGGAGACCTACGACCACCCCTACCCCCACTGCTGGCGGTGCAAGAACCCGCTCATCTACAAGGCGGTGTCGAGCTGGTTCGTCGCCGTGACCGCGATCAAGGACCGGATGGGGGAGCTCAACGAGCAGATCCGCTGGGTGCCCGAGCACGTCAAGGAGGGGCAGTTCGGCAAGTGGCTCGCGGGCGCCCGGGACTGGTCCATCAGTCGCAACAGGTTCTGGGGCAGCCCGATCCCGATCTGGAAGTCCGACGACCCGGCGTACCCGCGGGTGGACGTGTACGGCTCGATCGCCGAGCTGGAGGCCGACTTCGGGGTCACGGTGAGCGACCTGCACCGCCCTTTCGTGGACGAGCTGACCCGGCCCAACCCCGACGACCCCACGGGGAAGTCGACCATGCGGCGGATCGAGGACGTCCTGGACGTCTGGTTCGACTCGGGCTCGATGCCCTACGCCCAGGTGCACTACCCGTTCGAGAACGCCGAGTGGTTCGAGCACCACTACCCGGGCGACTTCATCGTCGAGTACATCGGCCAGACCCGGGGCTGGTTCTACACGATGCATGTGCTCGCGACGGCGCTTTTCGACCGGCCGGCGTTCCAGAGCTGCATCAGCCACGGCATCGTGCTGGGCAGCGACGGGCAGAAGATGAGCAAGTCGCTGAAGAACTACCCGGACGTCTCCGAGGTGTTCAACCGCGACGGTGCCGACGCCATGCGCTGGTTCCTGATGTCGAGCGGCATCCTGCGCGGCAGCAACCTGATCGTGACCGAGGAGGGCATCCGCGAGGGGGTGCGCCAGGTGCTCATCCCGCTGTGGAACAGCTGGTCGTTCTTCAGCCTCTACGCCAACGCCTTCGACGGCGGCAAGGGCTACACGGCCCAGTGGTCGACGGCATCCACCGACCCACTCGACCGCTACCTGCTCGCCAAGCTGCGCGGCATGGTGGAGACGGTGCAGCGCCAGATGGATGCCTACGACATCCCGGGCGCGTGCGAGTCGGTGCGCCAGTTCGTCGACGCCATGACGAACTGGTACATCCGCAGGTCACGGGAACGGTTCTGGGACACGGCTGCCGGTGATGGTGCCGCGGCACGCGCCGCCTTCGACACGCTCTACACCACCCTCGAGGTGCTGACCCGGGTCGCGGCCCCGCTGCTGCCCCTGGTCACCGAGGAGATCTGGCGCGGCCTGACCGGCGGCCGCTCGGTGCACCTCGAGGACTGGCCGGATGCCGGGGCGCTGCCCGCCGACGACGCCCTCGTCGCCGCGATGGACCAGGTGCGAGCCGTGTGCTCCACCGGCTCCAGCCTGCGCAAGGCCGAGAAGCTGCGGGTGCGGCTGCCGCTGCCGGAGCTGACGGTGGTCACCACCGACCCCGACGGGCTGCGCCCGTTCGCCGGCATCGTCGCCGACGAGCTCAACGTCAAGGCGGTCACCGTGCTCGACGTCGCCGAGGCGCACGAGTCCGACTTCGGCATCAGCCAGCGGCTCGTCGTCAACGCGCGCGCCGCCGGCCCGCGCCTGGGTCGCGACGTGCAGACCGCGATCAAGGGCAGCAAGTCCGGAGACTGGTCGGTGGCCGACGACGGAACCGTCACGTCCGGCGGGCTCGCCCTCGTCGCAGGCGAGTACGCCGTCGAGACCGTCGTCGACGCCGAGCAGGCGGGGTCGCACACCACCGGCATGCTGCCCGGGGGCGGGTTCGTCGTGCTCGACACCGACGTCAGCCCCGAGCTCGAGGTGGAGGGAACGGCCCGCGACCTGGTGCGCGCCGTGCAGCAGGCCCGGCGCGACGCCGGGTTCGACGTGTCGGACCGGATCACCCTCGAGATCGCCGGGGCCGAGTTCGTCTACCGGGCCGCGGTGGGCCACCGGGAGCTGGTCATGGGAGAGACGCTCGCGGCCGAGCTCTCCGCGACACCCGACCTGTTCGAGCTCGACCCGGATGCCGGGGACGTCACCGAGGTGGTCGTCGGCGAGCGCTACCCCGCCCGCATCCGGGTCACGAGGCGCTGACCCGGGCGGCCGAGGGGGAGCGACCCCGTCCGCCACCCAGGCGGCGTACCCGCCGACGACGTCGGTCGCGCGGCGCACCCCGACGTCCTGCAGGGCCGCGGCCGCCAGGCTGGAGGTGTATCCCTCCTGGCAGAGCACGATGACCTGCAGGTCGTCGTCGGCGATGCGCAGGGCGGCCTCGCTGGTGGGGTCGAACCGCCACTCGAGGACGTTGCGCTCGATGACCAGGGCGCCGGGCAGGTCGCCGTGCTCGGCACGCTGGGCGGTGGGGCGGATGTCGACGACGACGGCACCCTGCCCGACGGCGTGCAGCGCTTCCGCAGGGGTCAGCCGGTGCAGCCGTGCCCGGGCGGCGGACAGGAGCAGGTCGATTCGGCTGCGCGGGCTCACCAGTCATCACCCTCTCGACGGGTGGCGACGCGCCGCAGGATGCCGTCCTCGCTCACGTAGTCGTGCTGCCACTCGAGCCGCGGGGCGTAGACGTGCAGCGAGACCGCGGGGTCCGGGCCCTCGTTCGTGACGCGGTGGACGTAGTCGGGGCCGAACGCGTGGGCCGTCCCGCGCCGGTGGATGTGCCGGGTCCCCCTCACGAGCCCGTGCACCGCGGTGCCCTCCGCCAGCGCCCCCTGGAGCACGACGAAGGCTCCACCGCTGCCGCCGTGGTCGTGCCAGGAGGTCCCCTGGCCCGGCAGCCAGGTGAGGAGCCACGCCTCGTGGTGCTCGTCGGCCAGGAGCCGGCGGTAGTAGCGCCGGTCCGGGTCGAAGTCGACGGACGGGCGCCACTGCGAGGGTTCGGCCGCCAGGCGCAGGGCCGCCCGCAGCGGGCTCGGGGCGGGCGGGGGAGGGGTGCGGAGGGAGTCGGAAAGGGAAGTGGGCCTGGTGGTGGACGGGGCGGTGCGGCTGGTCACGGGCATGGCAGGTCCTTCGAGCTGGTTCGGGATGCACGGCGGCACGTGCGGCGCGGCATCCTCGTGCCGAGGGTCGGCAGCGCAGGTGCGGCGCGGCAGTGCGGATCGGGACGCATCCGGCATCCCGCGCGTGGTGGCGCCGGGCGAACGGTCCGGTGGGCGCGAGAGAGAAGCGCTCAGGCAGCGTGGTGGCGGCGACAACAGCGCGTCGACGGCAGAGCCGGACGCTGCTGGGGCATTCGCTGCGCGTGCATGAGCTCGACGCTAGTAGCCTTCGACATGTTATGCAACCCATAACGTTCACTTCTGGATGGCGGCCCGCGCCACGCGCACGCGGACCACTGGGCCCAGCATGGACAATGGGCAGGTGAGCCCCGCCCCCGATGCCGCCCAGCGCGACGCCGCGCACCAGCTCGAGCTGAACCGTCGGATGCGGGAGGTCGAGGAGTCCATCCTCTCCCGTGCGCCCGAGCACGACCTCGAGCCGTCCCTCGACCGGATCCGCGCCGTCATGGAGCTGCTCGGCGACCCACAGCGCACCTTCCCGGTCGTCCACGTCACGGGTACCAACGGCAAGACCAGCACAGCGCGGATCATCGAGGCGCTGCTTCGCGAGCTGGGCCTGAACACCGGCCGGTTCACCTCGCCGCACCTGCACTCGATGCTCGAGCGGATCGCCGTCGGTGGGCGCTCGATCGATGCGGAGCGGTTCCTGGGCGCCTACGACGAGGTCATTCCCTTCGTCGAGATGGTCGACGCCCGCTCGATCCTCGACGGCGGGCCGCCGATGACCTACTTCGAGGTGCTCGTGGCGGTGGCGTACGCGGCGTTCGCCGACCTGCCGGTCGACGTCGCGGTCGTGGAGGTCGGGATGGGCGGCTCGTGGGACGCCACCAACGTGGTCGACGCCCCGGTCTCCGTCGTCACCCCGATCGACCTCGACCACCGGCACTTCCTCGGTGACACCGTCGAGGAGATCGCCGGCGAGAAGGCCGGCATCATCAAGGCCGATGCCATCACCGTGGTCGGGTTGCCGCAGTCGCCCGAGGCGGTCGAGGTGCTGGTCGAGCGAGCCACCGAGGTGGGTGCGCGGATCGTGTTCGAGGGCAACGACTTCGGCGTCACCGCCCGCGATGTCGCCGTGGGTGGCCAGCAGGTCTCACTGCGTGGCCTGGCTGGCGAGTACACCGACCTGTTCCTGCCGCTCCACGGCTCCCACCAGGCGGCGAACGCGGCCGTCGCCGTGGCCGCCGTCGAGGCCTTTCTCGGCGGTGGGGAGCAGGCGCTCGACATCGAGGTGGTCCGCGCCGGGCTCGCCGCTGTCAGCTCCCCGGGGCGCCTCGAGATCGTGCGCCGCAGCCCGACCGTCCTGGTCGACGCCGCCCACAACCCGGCTGGGGCGCGCGCCCTGCGCGACGCCATCGCGGACTCGTTCACCTTCGCTCGGCTGGTCGGCGTCGTGGCCGTGATGAAGGACAAGGATGCCGCCGAGCTGCTCGAGGCGCTCGAGCCCGTGCTCGACGAGGTGGTCGTCACCCGCACGTCCTCGCCGCGCGCGATGTCGCCCCGTCAGCTCGGCGAGATCGCCACCGACATCTTCGGCGAGCACCGGGTCGTCGTGGTCGACGAGCTGCCCGACGCCCTCGACCGCGCCGCCGGCATGGCCGACGAGGGCGGCGGCGTCACCGGGGGAGTGCTCGCCACCGGCTCCGTGGTCACCGCGGCAGAGGTGCGGATGCTGCTCGGCACCACCGAGGTCTGACGCGCAGCGCCACCGACAAGGCCTTCGTGCTGCGCCCCGCGGTGACGATCACCGCGACGACAGCCCGATTCTGGTCACCGGCGTCGTCATCCCGTCGTTTTCGCCGTCCCTCGAGCAGGATGCTCTTCCTTCTGGCTTTCTGGCAGAGCCGGCCAGCCCACTGCCCGCCGTACCGACCAGGTCTGATCAGTCGTCGAGGTCCTCACCGGCGAGGGCCCGAGCGGCCAGCCGCTCCTCGCCGGCGAGCTCCCAGACCTCCCAGGCGGCACGCGAGCTGACCAGCACGATGACGCAGCCGAGCACGATGTCGGGCCATCCGGAGCCGGTCCACGCCGTCACCAGCGCCATGGCGATGATCGCCAGGTTGACGGCGACGTCGTTGCGGGCCGAGAGGAAGGCGGCGCCGCTGAGCGAGCCGCCGTGGTGGCGCACCCGCACGAGCAGCAGCGCGCACACGGTGTTGACGACGGCGGCTCCTGACGCCGTGACGACCAACGCAGTGACGTCGGGCGCGACGGGGTCGAACGCCTTGACCACCGCCTGCCAGGCCGCCACCAGGGCCGGCACCAGGATGATGAGCGCGAGCAGGTGACCGACCAGCGCCCGCCGGGCCAGTGACCAGCCCAGGGCCAGGGCGATCAGGAGGTTGACGGCGGTGTCCTCGACGAAGTCGACCGAGTCGGCGAGCAGGGAGACCGACCCGATCGCGAGCGCGACGCTCGCCTCCACCACGGCATACGCCAGGTTGAGGCATGCCACGACGAGCACCACCCGCCGCAGCCGGTGGGGGTCGACGATCGGCGGGGCCTCCACCGGCCCATCAGACCAGAGGAGACCCCGTTCCGCGCGGTTCAGGCGCGCGGTTCAGGGCAGGGTGAGCGTGACCTGCTGCGTCTGGCCGGCCACGACCTCGACCGGAGTCGCCGCGCCGGCAGAGGACGAGCCGTCGTTGCAGACGGTGGTGGCGCCCTCGGTGACGCACACGGCATACCCGCCGGGCCGCAGGGGGATGGACGCACGCAGGCTCGATGCCGGGCTCCCCACGGGGTAGCCCCACACCCGGTAGCCCGAGCCGGTGTGCACGTAGTCGATGCTCACGTCGGACAGGTCGCCGTCGGGGTCGACGATCGTCGGGACGACGTGCCCGGGGTCGAGCAGGGTCAGCGTCGGGACAGCCACCGTGGCCGTCGGTGGCACGGTGATCGTGCTGGCACCCGCGGCCACCAGGGGGGTGACGTCGGCCGGGTTCTTCGCGTGCGGGATGTAGGGCAGCCCCATGGCGACCTCGTTCGCGAGGTAGGTCGCGCCAGGGGTGTCCGCCCGCATGCCCCAGTTGGTGAGCACCACGTAGGTGCCGGGAGGCACGATGGCCTGCCAGGTGCCGTCGGTGCGGCCCGTGATCGTGCCGAACCTCGCGTACGTCGGGAAGGACGAACCGTCGACCGGCACGATGCTGAGGTCGCCGAAGACGTCCGGTGCACCACCGGGGCCGACAACCTTGCCGGTCAGCACGCCGCTGGGGGTGAGGCTGACGTCCTCGCCCACGAGCCGGCCTCCCAGGGGCAGCGACACGGTCTTCAGTGGAGTGTCCGCCGCGCTGCGGGCGCAGCCGGAGCGGTAGCGACCGTCGGGCTCGAAGAGCGCACCCTGCTCGCTGCCGGTACGGGCACAGACCGCCACGGCCTGCAGCTCCATGGGGAACGCCCGGTAGGTGCCGTCGGCACGCGAGACACCCTCGGTGCGGTTGGCTGCGCTGGTGCTCACCAGCGCCCCGTCGACCGCAGTGCCCGAGCCCTCCGACCGGATGGTGCCGGCCACCTCCGCGCGCTGCCCGACGACCGCCATGCGGTCGACGATGACGTGGACACTGCCGGTGGTGACGGCCTCCAGCGAGACGTGCAGCGTGTCCCGATAGGGGATGGGGACCAGCACCGAGGTGGTGACCGTGCGGCCTGCGGCAAAGTTCAGGAAGCTCGGGCTGGACTGCCTGCCGCTGTCGGACTCGGCGATGAACCGGAGGTAGCCCGAACGGGTGGCCGCGGTCACCGTGACGCTGAGCAGCGCCCCCGACCCCTGGCTGGGCAGTACCGGGACCCGCCGCGGCGACGCGGCCACCAGGGCTCCTCCACCGCTCGGGGTCCGGGTGTCGAGGATGCGGGTCGGAACGCCGACGGCGAGGCCGGCCGGGGTGGTGGTGGCGTCACCGGCCGCGACCCAGCCGAAGGAGTCGACGACGACGTGCACGGGCGCCGACGACATGTTCCACAGCCGCACCGAGCCCGCGGTCGACAGGGGCACCACGGACAGGCCGGCGCGGTCGACCCCGACGCTGTAGGTCAGGGTCGTGGTGCCCGGCTTCGCGGTGCTGGGGGAGTGGGCGACGAGGTAGCCGGCCGCACTCGGCTTCACGGCCACGATGTTCAGCGCGGCGGCGGTGGCCCCGGCCGGCACGCCGCCGTGCCCCGCGACCACGACGTCGCGGTAGCCCCTGGCGGGAATCGCCTTCGCCGAGGGCCGGGTGTCGACCACCCGGGCGCCCGGCGTCGGGCGGAACGAGCCGGCCCGCACCGAGGTGCCGTCGTCGAGCACGTAGCCCTGGATGGAGACCAGCACGTGCGTGGCGCCGGCGGAGCCGTTGAGCACCCGCAGCGCCCGGGAGGTGCCGAGCGTCGCCACCACCGTGTTGGGCACCGGGGTGCCGGGCGTGAAGTTCAGCGCGGATGCCGTCGGTCGGGTCGCGCTGCCGCCCCAGACCATCAGCCAGCCGTTGCGCTGCATGCCGACGGCGGTCACCGTGAGGATGACGCCGGTCGCGGTGGACGGCACCCAGCGGGGCAGCACGTCGAGCACGCGGGTCTCCTGCGGCCCCACCGCCGCCGTCTGGCGGGAGTCGTAGAGGAGGCCGCCCACGTGCGGCCCCGGGCCGAGGTCACCCAGCCCGATGACGCCCTTGGCGCCGGGCTCGACGGTGCCCGTGCCCGCCGCCACGGCCACCGGCATCCGCGAGGGGGCAGCGGAGGCGAGGGCGGGCAGGCCCGGCAACGCGAGGGTCAGCCCGACGACGGCCGCCCGACGAGGAGCCGGCGGGACAGAGCTGACATGTGCGAAACCCCTACGTTGGCCAATGACGGACGAAGCGTAGGCGACCGCGACGACATCCGCGTCGTGGGCCGGCATCCTGCGAGAACGTCGCAACGGACGCGACGCAACGGCCCGCGCGAGATCGCGGCTTACGCTTGCCTGCATGAGCCCGCTGTTCAAGCTGATCCTCCTGGTGGCCGCCATCGCGGCGATCTGGTGGGTCGTCACGTCGGTGCGCGCCAGCCGCGGCGCCTCGACCACCGCCTTCACGCCCGTCGAGCAGCTCAGCCCCGAGGTGCAGCAGACCATCGACGCGGCCCTCGACCGTGGCGAGCTGATCGGGGCCATCAAGCACTACCGGGCCGCGACGGGTGCCGGGCTCGCGGAGTCGAAGGCGGCCGTCGAGACCCGGCGCTGGAAGCGCGACGGATGAGCCGGCTCCCCCTCTACGGCACCCAGGGCAAGTTCACCTACCGGCTGCTCGCCATGGCGCTGTTCGGCCAGGCGATCATCCTGTCCTTCTTCGCGCTCGTGGCCCGCGGCAACGCGATCGCCGACGGCCGGCCCGCCGACGGGCAGCAGCTGCTCTGGGTCGGGCTCGGCCTGGCGGCCCTCGCCCTCGTCGCCTCCGGCCTGATGCGCCGCCCGTTCGGCATCACCGTGGGATGGGTCGTGCAGGCGCTGACCTGGGCGAGCGCCCTGCTGGTGCCCGCGATGGTGGGGGTCGCCCTGGTCTTCACCGGGCTGTGGGTGCTGCTGCTGTTCCAAGGCGGTTCGCTCGACCGGCTCGTGGCGCAGCGGGAGGCGGACGAGGCGGCCCAGGCCGCGGCCGGGGCCACCCCTGCCGGTGACTAGGCTGGCCCCGTGACCACCGAACGTTCACTCGTCCTCGTCAAGCCCGACGGCTTCGCCCGCGGCCTCACCGGGGAGGTGCTGCGCCGCATCGAGGCGAAGGGCTACCGCCTCGTCGCCCTGCAGGTGCTCACGCCCGACCTCGACCGGCTGCACACGCACTACGAGGAGCACGTCGGCAAGCCGTTCTTCGAGCCGCTGTGCGCGTTCATGTCGTCCGGCCCGGTCGCCGCCGTGGTCATCGACGGCGAGCGCTGCGTCGAGGGGTTCCGGGCGCTGGCCGGCGCCACCGACCCCACCAAGGCCCTGCCCGGAACCATCCGCGGCGACCTCGGCCGCGACTGGGGCACCCCGGTGCAGCAGAACATCGTGCACGGCTCCGACTCCCCGGAGTCAGCGACCCGCGAGATCGGCATCTGGTTCCCCGAGCTCTGAGCCGAGCCCGCCCACGGATGCCGTGGCACGGCATCCGCTGAAGCGCTCGGTCCGCGCCGGCCCGGCGCGGCACCCGGGCCCCGGCACCGGCTCGACCTAGCCTGCTCCCATGAGCGGCTGGGCGTCGGGATGGGTGCGCGGGCGCGACCTCGCCATCGATCTCGGCACCGCCAACACCGTCATCTACGAGCGTGGCCGCGGGGTGGTGCTCGACGAGCCGTCGGTCGTCGCCGTGCGCACCGGGTCCAGCCAGCTGGTGGCGGCCGGGCACCGGGCCAAGGAGATGCTGGGCCGCACCCCCGAGTCGGTCACGGCGGTGCGCCCGCTGCGGGACGGGGTCATCTCCGACGCCGACGTCACCGAGCGGATGATCCGCTGGTTCGTGGAGCAGGTGTCGCCCTCGCGGCTGGTCCGCCCGCGGGTGGTGGTGTGCGTGCCGAGCGACATCACCAGCGTCGAGCGCCGGGCGCTCGAGGACGCCACGCTGCGCTCCGGCGCCCGGCGGGTCTACGTCATCGAGGAGACCATGGCGGCGGCGATCGGCGCGGGGCTGCCGGTCGAGGAGACCAGGGCGTCGATGGTCGTCGATGTGGGCGGTGGCACGACCGACGTCGCCATCCTCAGCCTGGGCGGCGTCGTCACCTCCCGCACCGTGCGGATCGGCGGCGACGAGATCGACGACGCGCTGGTCGCCCACGTCAAGAGCGAGTACTCGCTGCTGCTGGGGGAGCGCAGCGCCGAGGACCTCAAGATCGGTGCCGGCTCGGCCTTTCCCCTGCGCGAGGAGCTGAGCCACCGGGTCCGCGGGCGCGACCTCGTGAGCGGCCTGCCCAAGACCGTGTCGATCGGCTCGGCCGAGGTGCGGCGGGCCATCGAGACCCCGGTCGTGCAGGTCGTCGAGCTGGTGCGCACCGTGCTCGACATCTGCCCGCCCGAGCTGGCCGGCGACGTCGTCGACCGCGGCATCGCGCTCACCGGTGGTGGGGCGCTCATCCGGGGTCTCGACGAACGCCTGAGCCACGAGCTCGGGGTGCCGGTGGTGGCCGCCGACGATCCCCTGCACGCCGTCGCCCGCGGTGCGGGGCGGTGCGTCGAGGAGTTCGCCACGCTCGAGCGCGTTCTCGTCGACAACCGGCGACCCTGACCATGCACGTCCGGCGCACCCCCACCACCCGAACCTCCCCACGAGCACGCCGGCTCCTCACCGGCGCGCTGGTCGTCACCGGGCTCGTGGTGGCCCTCGGGGTGTCCGGTGCCGCCGCACTCGAGCCGGTGCGGGGCGCCGCTGCCACCGTGCTCGGCCCCCTGGAGCGGCTCCTCGGCCCGGGCGCGGACGAGGCGTCGACCGCGCGCGCCGAGGCCGCCACCCTCTCGACGCGGCTGGCCGCCGCGCAGCGCGAGGTCGCGGCCCTGCGGGGCAGCACCGGCATCCTCCAGAGCCCGGCACTGGCGGGCGCCCGACTCGTTCCCGCCCGTGTCGTCGCGGTCGGCCCCGCCGGCCCGGCCGGCCCCGAACGGGTCACCATCGACGCCGGCTTCCGCGACGGGGTGGAGGTCGACCGCACGGTGGTGGCCGCACAGGGCCTGGTCGGCCGGGTCGTCTCCGTCGCCCCGTGGACCTCCGACGTGCTGCTCGTCGGCAGCCCCGACCTCACCGTGGGCGTACGAGTGGGCCCGCGTGGCGTGCTCGGCGAGGCGTCCGGGGCAGCGTTGGCCGGTGGCGCCCGGCCGGGGCCGGGCCTGCTCTCCCTCGCCCTGGTCGACCGCGGCACCGCCTCGGCCGGCGACGCCGTCACGACCCTGGGCAGCGTCGGCGACCGCCCGTTCGTGCCCGGCATCGAGGTCGGCACGGTGGGCACCGTGCACACCCGGGTCGGCCGGCTGGCCCCCACCGGCACGGTGACGCCGGCCGTCGACACCACCTCGCTCGACGTCGTGGCGGTGGTGCTCACCGCAGGGCGCGACGCCCCCCGCCCGGCCGCGACGGGCACCGGATGACCGCCCGGCTGGCGGCGCTGCTCCGGTGCCTCGCGCTGCTCGGGTCGGTGCTGCTGGTGGTCACGCTCGGCGTGCGCCACGTGCCCGTCGTGCCCGACCTCGTGCTCGTGCTCGTCGTCGCGTGGGCGCTGCTGCGTGGGCCGGTGGTCGGCGCGGGGGTCGGCCTGGCCGCCGGGTGGCTGCTCGACCTGGTGCCCCCCGGCTCGGCACACCTCGGGGTGCAGGCCCTGACGTATGCCGTCGCCGGCGCCTTCGCGGGCCGGCTGCGCGTGGAGGGGCCCGTCGCCGCACCCCGGGTGGCCCTGGTGGCGCTGGGCTCGGCGGCCCTGGTCGAGGGGGTCTCGGTGCTCGCCGCGCTGGCGACGAGCGCGCCCGTCGACCTCGGCGCCGTCGCGGTGCAGTGCGTGCTCACCGCCACGGTGGCCGCGCTCGTGGTGCCGCTGGTCGTGGCGGCCGAGCGCGGGCTCGCGCGCCGGAGGTTCGGATGAGGCACGCACGTGCCGGCTTATTGCTGTCAGGTCGGCGAAGTGACAGCAATAAGCCCGCACGTGCGGGGAGGTCTCGGCTGGGGACCAGCGCCCGCGACCGCCGGGCCGGCGCCCACCAGGGACGCTTCCTCGCGGTCGTGCTCCTCGTCGGGCTCGGTTTTACGGCGCTGGTCGGCCGGCTGGGGCAGGTCCAGCTGCTCGGGCACGACGACTTCCGGTCCGTGGCGTCCGCGCTCGACACCCGCACCCTGGTCGTGCCGGCGCTGCGCGGCCGCATCCTCGACGCCCACGGCCAGGTGCTCGCCGACAACCGGGTCAGCACGGTGGTCACCATCGAGCGCCGGGTGCTCGCCGACCACCACGACCGGGGCGCCTCCGTGGTGCGCGACATCGCCTCGGTGCTCGGCGTCCCGCCCGACCCGCTGCTCGGTCGCACCTGGCTGTGCGGCGAGCCGGGCGCCCCGGCGGCCCCGGCCTGCTGGGCCGGCTCGGCGCAGGTGCCGGTGCCGCTGGCCGAGGGCGTCGACCCGGCCCGGGCGCTCTCGCTCGTCGAGCAGCCCGACCGCTTCCCGGGCGTGGCCGTGGAGTCGCGGCCCGTGCGGTTCTACCCGCGGCCGCGGGGCGTCTCGGCCGCCCAGGCGCTGGGCTACCTGGGTCAGGTGCGCTCCGACGAGGTCGGCGGCGCCCGAGGCCTCGTGGCCGACGACCTCGTCGGGCGCTCGGGCCTGGAGCAGCAGTACGACGCGGTGCTGCGGGGGGTGCCCGGGCGCACCGTGGTCTCGGTCGACGCGCGTGGGCTCGTCACCGGGGTGGTCTCGCGCACCGAGCCGGTCCCCGGCCGTGACCTGGTCACCTCGCTCGACGTGCGGGTGCAGGCGGCGGCGGAGAAGGCCCTCGCGACCCAGATGGCCGCGGCCCGCCACCGCGGCTGGCCGGCGGACTCGGGCGCCGTCGTGGTGCTCGACCCCCGCTCGGGTGCGGTGGCCGCGCTGGCCAGCGCCCCGGCATACGACCCGAACGTCTGGACCGGGGGCATCTCCCAGGCCGACTACGCGCGGCTCACCGCGGCATCCGCGAACACGCCGTTGCTCTCCCGCGCGATCGGCGTCGAGCTGGCGCCGGCCAGCACCATGAAGCCGGCGTCGGTCGTCGCCGCGGTGCGGGCCGGCAGTCCGCTGAACGGCACCTACGACTGCCCTGCGAAGTACCGCATCGGCAACCGGGTCTTCAACAACCACGAGACCTCCGGGCGGGGGCTGATCAGCTTCCGGACGGCCATCCAGGTCTCGTGCGACACCGTGTTCTACGCCCTTGCCTACGACTCGTGGCGCGCCCAGGGCGGCTTCGCCGCCACGGACGACTCCCGCGACCCGTTCGTCGCCACCACGAAGGGGCTGGGGCTCGGTGCGCGCACGGGCATCGACCTGCCCGGGGAGGCAAGCGGCCGCATCCCCGACCGCGCGTGGAAGAAGGCCGCCTGGGAGGCGAGCAAGGGCGAGTCGTGCCGGCGGGCCCGCACCGGCTACCCCGACGTCTCCGACCGCAAGCAGGCCGCCTACTTCCGGCAGGTCGCCGTCGAGAACTGCCGCAGCGGTTACCTGCTGCGGCCCGGTGACGCCGCCAACTTCTCGATCGGGCAGGGCGACGTCAGCGCGACGCCCCTGCAGGCCGCCGTGATGTATGCCGCGATCGCGAACGGCGGCACGGTTCTCACCCCCCGCGTGGGGTCCACCGTGGTCGACCCGGTGACCGGCGGAGAGGAACGGGTGGCCGCTGGGCCGACCCGCCGGGCGCCGCTGCCGCCGACGGTCGACGCCTACCTGCGCGACGCGCTGCGCAATGCGGTGGCCGTCGGCAGCGTGCGCGACCTGTTCCGCGCGATGCCGGGCTGGCCGGTGGCGGGGAAGACCGGCACCGCCGAGGTGGTGGGCAAGCGCGACACCTCGTGGTTCGTGTCGTACGCCCCGGCGAACGCGCCGCGCTGGGTCGTCTCGGTCGTCGTGGCACAGGGCGGGCCCGGCGCGCAGACCGCGGCGCCGGTCTCCCGTGCGGTGCACGAGAGCCTGCGCACGCTGCCTGCCGTGCGCTGACTCAGAGCCAGTCCTCGTCGACCTCGAACTGCAGGCCCCCGGCGCGGCGGTCGAGCTCGGCGACCAGGCTGCCCCCGTCAGCCACCGACTCCGGCCACAGCACGACCTGGCTGCCGTCGCGGAAGATCAGCGCGCGGAAGTCGGGGCCGGTCGCGACACCCTCGAGGTCTGCCCATCGCCCACCATGACGGCGCCGGAAGACCGTCTGTGACAGGCCCTCGTCCCCGATGACGACGCGCAGGTCACGCGGCGCCCGGCTCACCAGCCTGCGCTTCCAGGAGCGTCCCTCGAACACAGGGCACTCGGGCACCTCCTCGTCGGTGCGGTCGGGGATGCCGGCCACCCCGTCGGGGGCCGGCTCGCTCCCCGCGAGCAGGAGCGTCTCGAGCGCCCGCCCGGCCGCCTGCCGGAGGCCGCCCGCGGTGACCGCCTGCACCTGGGCGATCTCCTCGTCGACATCGAGCACCGGACGCCCCTCCAGCAACCGCAGGGCGCCGTGCACCAGGTGCTCGACGACGGCGCGCGGGTCGCCCATCTGCGCGCGGGCGAGGGCCTTCTGGTGGGCAAGCTCCCCCTCCTGCGGCCCGTCCTGCGCCAGGGCGCGCAGCACCGCGACCGCCTCGGCGAGGATGCGCGGCTGGTCCCGCTCGGAACCGTCGGCCCACAGCACCGACATGCCCTCCTCCGCGGTCAGGGGTGTCGAGCCGATGGCCACGTCGTAGACGATGCCCTCCCCGTGGCGCAGGGCGTCGGTCAGCCGGTCGGCGACGAGTCCGCCGAGAACCGGTGCGGACGCCTCTCGGCGGCCGAGCCACGACACGATGGGGATGGGCGGCCCGCTGAGGTACGCCGGCAGCGTGAGGTCGGACTCCTCGGTCGGTGCCCTTTCCGGTTCCGGGCCCTGGGGGAGCCTGATCCCCGGGTGCCGCGGCGGTTCACCGGTGGACACCAGGACGGCGTTCGCCGCGGTGTAGAGCCGGTGCGTGAAGGCGACGACGTGCTCGGGCAGCAGCGCCCGGTGCGGGGGGCCCTGTCGGCCGAGCAGGCCCGCCCCGCGCGCGCCGAACCGGGCGCCGGCCGACCAGGCGACCGCTGACTCGACGGCATCGCCGTCCTCCGCGTCGAGAACCTTGGCCTCGAGGGGCATCCGGTCGAGCGGTAGGTCGTGGATGGCGTCGCAGACCCCCGCCAGCCACTCGGTGACCTCGTCCCGGGCGCCCGTGGCGTGGAAGACCGTGATGACGTCGTCGACCGAGGCGTTGACGTCGAGGGTGGTACGCGGCTGCCTCGACATCACGAGGTGCTCGACGAGGTGACCGACGCCCACCGTCCGGACCGTCTCGTCCTGCGCGCCCGCACGCACCACGAGTGCGGCGGTGTAGGGCGGTGGAGCCTCGGTCCACAGCGCCGGGATGCCGTTGACGGTGGTCGAGGTGAGCACGGGAGAACTGTAGGTGCTGGAGGCGCCGGCGCCTCGCCGGGAAAGGTGCGTGCGCCCGGGGCGCCTGCCTGTCAGACTCCTCGTGGAAGTCGTGGCAGGGGGAGGTCGCATGTCACCGATGGCAGCACTGTGGCGGTGGCCGCTGCGGACCCTCGGAGCGCACGTGCTGCTCTTCGTGGCGCTGCTCGTGCCGCCGGCCGTCGTCGGGAACGACGGCAGCACGGCCGCCCTGTTCGGCCTCGACCGGTACCTCGGCGGCTCGGTGCTCTACCTCGTGCTGCTGCTGCCCCTGGTGCTCGTGCTCGGGCTGGCGCTGGGCGTCGTGGCCGGGGGCGCGCTGCAGCTGTGGGGTGCTCGCCCGTTCCTCGCCGCCACGGTCGTCGGGGTGGCCGCCGCAGCGCTGGCGCTCACCGCGGTGTCCTGGTTCGACGGATGGGACCGGATCCCGCCGCTGAGCTCTCTCGCCCACGGTGCCCCGATCGCCCTGGTGGCCGGTCTGCTGACCGTCCGCGACGCCCGGCGACTGGGTGCCGGCCGGGTCGCAGCACGCAGCCGCCACGGTGTCGACCTGGCGCGCGAGAGGACCCCGGCCGCCGGATAGGCTGACGGCATGGCTGACTTCGACGTCGTGGTGCTCGGTGCTGGTCCCGGTGGTTACGTCGCGGCGATCCGCGCGTCACAGCTGGGCAAGAAGGTGGCGGTCGTCGAGAAGAAGTACTGGGGCGGGGTCTGCCTCAACGTCGGCTGCATCCCGAGCAAGGCCCTGATCAAGAGCGCCGAGATCTCGCACCTGCTCACCCACGACAAGGCGAAGTACGGCATCGAGGGCGACGCCACCATGAGCTACGCGCCCACCTTCAAGCGCTCCCGCCAGGTGTCCGACGGCATCGTGCGCGGCGTGCACTTCCTGATGAAGAAGAACAAGGTCCAGGAGATCGACGGCTGGGGCACCCTCACCTCGTCGACGTCGATGGACGTCGCGCTCAACGACGGCTCCACCCGCCAGCTCACCTTCGACCACCTGATCATCGCGGCCGGTGCCGTCACCCGGATGCTGCCCGGCGTCGAGGTCTCGCAGAACGTCGTCACCTACGAGGAACAGATCCTCGACGAGAACCTGCCCGGCTCGATCATCATCGCCGGCTCGGGCGCCATCGGGGTCGAGTTCGCCTACGTCATGAAGAACTTCGGCGTCGACGTCACGATCGTCGAGTTCCTCGACCGGATGGTGCCCACCGAGGACGCCGACATCTCCAAGGAGCTCGCCAAGCACTACAAGAAGCTCGGCGTGAAGGTGCTGCTCAGCACCAAGGTCGAGGGCGTCGAGGACACCGGCTCGGGCGTGCGGGTCACCGTCTCACCGGCGGCCGGCGGCGACCAGCAGGTGCTCGAGGCCGACAAGTTCATGTCGGCCATCGGCTTCGCGCCGCGCACCGAGGGCTACGGGCTCGACGCTGCCGGCGTCGCCCTCACCGACCGGGGCGCCGTCGCGATCGACGAGTACTGCCGCACCAACGTCGCCAACGTCTACGCCATCGGCGACTGCACCGCCAAGCTGATGCTGGCCCACGTCGCCGAGGCCCAGGGCATCGTCGCCGCCGAGACCCTCGCCGGCGCCGACACGATGCCGGTCGACTACGACTTCGTGCCGCGTGCCACCTACTGCCACCCGCAGATCGGCTCGTTCGGCTACTCCGAGGCCCAGGCCAAGGAGCGGGGCTACGACGTCAAGACCGCCACCTTCCCGTTCACGGCCAACGGCAAGGCGATGGGCCTGGGCGACGCCGTGGGCTTCGTCAAGGTGGTCGCCGACGCCACCCACAACGAGATCCTGGGCGCGCACATGATCGGCCCCGACGTCACCGAGCTGCTGCCGGTGCTGACCCTGGCGCAGAAGTGGGACCTCACCGCCGACGAGGTCGCCCGCAACGTCTTCGCGCACCCGACGCTGTCCGAGGCGGTCAAGGAGGCCGTCGAGGGCATCGTCGGGCACATGATCAACTTCTGAGCACCGACCGGTAGACCTCCTCGTAGCCCGAGGTCATCGCCTCGATGCTGAAGCGGGCCTCGGCCGTGCGACGGCACTCGGCGGGGTCGAGGCCGACCGCCCGGTGGATCGCCTCGACCAGCTGGCTCTCCTCGTCGACGACGACCCCGGTGCGGCCGTCGACCACGACCTCCGGCACCGACCCGCCGGCCAGCGCGACGACTGGCGTGCCGCACGCCATCGCCTCGACCATCACCATCCCGAAGGGCTCGTCCCACAGGATGGGGAAGAGCAGGCAGCGTGCGCCCGCGAGGAGCCTGCGCTTCTCGGTGCTGTGGGCGTCGCCGACGTAGACGGCGTCCGGCCCGAGGCGAGGCGCGATCTCGGCGTCGAAGAACTCCTGTTCGGGCGGCTCGGCACACTTGCCGGCGAGGAGGATCCGGACGCCGGCGGCGCGGGCTGCGTCGATCGCCAGGTGCGGTCCCTTGGTCTCGTGGAACCGACCGAGGAAGAGCACGTAGTCGTCCTTGTGGTCCCGGAACGGGAAGCTCGACACGTCGATGGCGTTGTGGACCGTCCCCACCCAGTTCAGGTCTGCGGCGGAGCTGCGCTGGTTCTCGGAGATCGCCACCAGCGAGACGTCGGCACCGAGCGGGCGGTAGACGTCAGCCAGCTCGTTCATCGGGCCGTGCACGGTCACCACGGTCGGCGCCCGGCGGCCGCGGGCCAGCAGTGGGCCCGCCAGGCTGTGGTCGTGGACGACGTCGTAGTCGGTCCCGGCACCGATGAGGGATGCGACGCGGGCGGTGTTCACGACTTCCGGCAGGGCCTCACCGAGCTGGTCCACCGGGAGCTCGTCCCACGTCCGGAGGAATTGTTGCGCCTTGGTGCCGTGGTCACCGGCGGCCAGGAGGGTGACCCGGTGGCCACGCTCCACCAGGCCGTCGACCAGGCCCGCGACGACGCTCTCGACCCCCCCGTAGCCGGCCGGAGGAATCGTGAAGTAGGGCGGCGCGACCATGGCGACGTGCAACGAACGCGACGCCGGCACCTTCGCCGGGATCGACCCGACTGACATGGCCACCTCCGTACGCACACCCGCACCGGACCCCGGCGCGTCCTGTTAGTATCCCGCGCCCCGGCCCATTCATGCCCCACGAATGCTGATCCCCGCCGGACCGCCCTGAGCCCGCCAGGAGCCGGGCGTCACGAGCAGTTCGAGGGTCGAGTCGCCCAGGTGCAGCTGGTCGACCTGCATCGGAAGCATGGCCGCCGGCACCGCCGGCTCGACAGTCACGACGCCGGCCGGCACGTCGGGTTCCAGACCGAGGAGGACCCGCAGCAGGAGCAGCGGTGTGGCGGCCGCCCACGCCTGGGGGGCGCAGGCGGTGGGGTAGGGGATCGGCACCCGGAAGGTGTCGCGGTCGAAACCGCAGAACAGCTCGGGCAGGTGTCCCCCGAACCCCTCCGCTGCGTCGAGGATTCCGCGCACGACGTGCTGGGCCTCCTCGACGAACCCGTACCGCCGCAGCCCAGCCGCGACCAAGGCGTTGTCGTGCGGCCAGATCGAGCCGTTGTGGTAGCTCATCGGGTTGTAGGCGCCCATCGACGACGCCAGGGTCCGCACCCCGAAGCCGCTGAACATCTCGGGGCCGAGGAGTGCCGCGGCGACCTCAGGGGCATGCTCCTCGTCGACGATGCCGGTCCACAGGCAGTGACCCATGTTGGACGCGAGTGCCTCGACAGGCCGCTTCTCGCCGTCGAGGGCCAGCGCGAGGTGGCCGCGGTGCGGGAGCCAGAACCGGTCGTTGAAGGCCTCCTTCAGGGTCGCGGCCTGCTGGGCCAGCTCACCGGCGTGCTCGTCGTCGCCGAAGGCTTCTGCCAGCTCGGACCGTGCTCGCAGGGCGCCGTAGACGTATCCCTGGACCTCGGCGAGAGCGATGGGAGCGTGCGGGAGCGCCCCGGAGGGAAAGGTGACGCCGTCGAAGGAGTCCTTCCACCCCTGGTTCACCAGTCCGTGCGGTGTGGCCCGCTCGTACTCGACGAACCCGTCCCCGTCCCGGTCACCGTACGTCCGCACCCAGTCCAGTGCGCGGTCGAGGTGGGGCAGCAGCGGTTCGAGGTCGGCCAGCGGGGTACCCCACCGCCTCAGTTCGCCCACGAGCATGACGAAGAGCGGCGTCGCGTCGGCCGTGCCGTAGTAGACGGTGTCGGCGCCGGGCACCCCGGCGGGGGACAGACCGGAGCGGATCTCGTGGAGGATGCGGCCGGGCTCCTCCTCGGTGGCCGAGTCGATGCGCCCACCTTGGCGGTCGGCGAGCACCTGGAGGGTGCCGAGGGCGACCCGGGCGTCGAGGGGAAGCAGCATCCAGCTCGTCAGCAGCGAGTCGCGCCCGAAGACGGTCATGAACCACGGCGCTCCCGCCGCAAGGATGACGCGGTCCTCGTGGGCCGGATCGGTGATGCGCAGCCCCGCTAGCTCGTCGGTGCAGGTGCGTAGCAGTCCGTCGAACCTCGGGTCCGACGAGCGCAACCGTGGGCTCCGGGCCTGCCAGTGGGCGTGCTGGATGGTCGGGACGCTGTCGATGTGCGGCTCGCCGGCGGGGTAGGGGGTCACCAACCTCGTTCCGTCGATCGACGGCTCCACCCGCACGGTGATGACGGTGTTCCCGCGCGGCGGGATGACCACCCGCCATCGGAGCTGGGACCCCTCGACACTCGGGTTCCCCGTCGCCGTCACGCGGACCGACCGCGGCGTCGGGTGGCGGGTCGCCTGGTGGAGGACGCCGTGCCCGGCCGTGGTCGTGATGTCCCGCGCAGCGGCCGACCGTCCCTCCTTTACCTCGAAGAGGTTGGCGAAGTCGGTCGAGGCGGTCAGCGCCAAGGTGTGCACCTCCACCTGACGGCTGAGGTTCTGCACGGTGATGTCCTCGACGAGCCCGTTGCCGACGTACCGCTCGCGAACCACGAGCAGGGTGCTGTCGGCCAGGCCCTCTCGGGGCTTTCGACGGGTCACGAAGGTGGCGGCATGCGGACCGATGGTCTCAACCCTCAACGGCTCGAGCCGGTCACCGTCGACACTCAGCACGAGGTGCTCGACGAACCGGGTGTCCTGGACGATCAGCCCGTGGGTCGCGGCGCCGCCGAGGTCCCCCACCCGGTCGGACACGCAGAACGAGCGGCCCTCCACGAGCGTGACATCGGCTCCTGCGCTCGCGTTCGGTGGCCCGCCGGTGAACGACCATCCCTCGCCCATACGTCCAACCCCAACGCCCGGACGGCCGGCTGTCAACCGCAGCGTCCGGACCGAGCCGCGCGCCCGGGTACGGCAACGACGCGGAGGCTGGCGCGGGGGTCGTCGCAGAGGTGATGATGGGTCATGGCCGCCGTGTCCCCGCTCCCGATCCGTGGTGAGGTGGTCGTCGACGCCCGCGGGGGAGCCCGGGCGCTGCGGGTGTCCTGGCACCCCGAGCAGGGCGTGGTGGTGCTGTCGATCTGGCGCGGCAACACCTGCGCCGCGACCGTCCAGGTCGACCCGGCCGAGGTGCCGCACCTCGTCGACGTCCTGGTCCGCGGCCTCGCGGCCGCGGTCCCACCCCCACACCCGCTCGAGGACGCCGGCTGAACCGAGCCGGTCAGTCGGCCAGGGCTGACGGCAGCGGCTCGGCGTGCACCACGGTCAGCTCGCTGACCGCGCGGGTGAGCACCACGTAGAGCCGGCGCAGACCGGTGCGCTCGTCGGGCTCGGCCCGGGCGATGGCGGCCGGCTCGACCACCACCACCCGGTCGAACTCCAGGCCCTTGGCGATGCTGGCCGGCACCAGCTCGACCTGCCGGTCCTCGTCGTCGCCGTGCTCCGCGTCGAGCCGGCCGTGGGCGACCCCCGCGGCGGTGAGGTCGGCGCTCACGGCGGCGATCCCGGCATCCGGGGCGATGACGCCCACCGACCCGGGCCGGCCGAGCGCGGCGACCACGGCCTCGGTCACCGCGGCCGGGCGCCCACCGCGTTCGGTGGAGACCACGGTGAGGCGGCCGGGGTTGTCGCGCACCGACCGCGGCGCCCCCAGCCCCGGCGCCATGTGCGGCAGCAGCCGCGCGGCGAAGTCGATGACCAGCGCCGGCACCCGGAAGCCGCGGTCGAGAACCACCAGGTCGTGCCCGGGTCGGCCGAGGTGCCCCATGGCGTCGTCCCACGACTGGGTGGCCCACGGGGTGGTGCCCTGGGCGATGTCGCCGAGCACGGTGAGCGACCCGGTCGAGGCACGGCGGCCGACGGCTCGCAGCTGCATCGGGGAGAGGTCCTGCGCCTCGTCGAGCACCACGTGCCCCAGGCTGGGGGTCCGGTCGAGCAGGTCGGCCACCTCGTCGAGCAGGGCCATGTCGGCCCGTGACCAGCGGGCCGCCCCCTTGGTGCGAGCGGGGCTCTGCCACAGCAGCATTCGCTGCTCGTCAGCAGTGAGGATGCCGTCTGACGCGGCGGTGAGCGTCGCGGCATCCGAGAACAGGCGGAACAGGACGACCGCCGGGTCGAGCGCCGGCCAGAGACTCCGCACGCAGGCCGACACCGGGGCGGACCGGGCCACGGTGTCCTGCACCCGGTCGTCGGGGGCGTCGCCGGAGCGCTCGAGCTGCAGCAGCACCCGGTGTGCCAGCCGCTGCGGGAGCAGGTCACGGGCGGCGGAGTAGCGGACCCCCCGGGCGACGAGCGCGTCGAGCTCGTCCTGGATCTCGTGGGCCGGCACCCGCCACCGCCGCGACCCGCGGGGGAGCACCAGCGCCTCTTCAGCCCTGCGGACGTGCGCCCAGACGGCTCGGTGCAGCACCTCGGCCAGGCGCGCGTCGCCCTTGAGCATCGCCACGTCGGTGGGGTCCTGAGCCCGCACGCGGCCGTGGTCGAGGAGGGTGTCGATGGTGGCGTGGCCGACCCGCGCCTCACCCAGCGACGGCAGCACGGCTCCGATGTGGTCGAGGAAGGCGCGGTTCGGTCCGACCACCAGCACTCCCGAGCGGTCGAGCTGGGCACGGAAGGAGTAGAGAAGCCAGGCGGCGCGGTGCAGCCCCACGGCGGTCTTGCCGGTGCCCGGTGCTCCTTGCACGCAGATGCTCGTGGCGATGTCGCTGCGGACGATCTCGTCCTGCTCGGGCTGGATGGTGGAGACGATGTCGCGCATCGGGCCGCTGCGCGGTCGCTCGATCTCCGCGGCGAGGATGCCGCTGGGTGCCGTCGCGTCGCCGGCGGTGAGGCGCTCGTCCTCGTATGCCGTGAGGCGACCACGGTCGACGCCGAAGCGGCGGCGCAGCACCACGCCCATCGGGTCGGCCGGGGAGGCGCGGTAGAACGCGGTGGAGATCGGGGCGCGCCAGTCGACCACGACCGGGTCGCCCCGGTCGTCCGAGACGTGCCGGCGCCCGATGTGGAAGGTCTCCGCGCCGTGCGCCGTGCGGGTGTCGATCCGGCCGAAGAACAACGTGGTGCGCGGGTCGTCCTGCAGCGCGGCGACCCGCCGGGCCAGCACGCGGCCGAGCAGCTCGCTGGTCCAGGCGTCGGTCGCCTTGGCGGCGTCGAGCCGGTCGGTGCTCTCGCGCATCCGCCTCAGCTCGGCGCGGGCGTGGTCGAGGTGGGCCTGCTCCCGGGCGAGGACGCCGTCGGTCGCAGTCGTGGTCGTGGAGGTCGGGGCGGTCGGCGCGGGCACGGCGGATCCGCCTCTCGTGCTCTGGGGGATGTCCATACTGGCGAACCGATGATGGTAGCGCGGGGCGGGGCCGGAGCGAAAGCCGGATCCGGTGCGCGGGCCCCGCCTGTCGGTGCCCCGCGGCACACTTCCGGGATGGACCGATCGACTGCTCCCATCCAGGTCGTCATCGACGCCGCCGACCCCGCTGCCCTCGCCGAGTTCTGGGCGGCCACTCTCACCGAGCGCGGCTATGCCGTCCCCGACCCGCCGGGCGACTTCGCCGACTGGCCGGCCTTCCTGACGGCCAACGGCGTGCCGGAGGAGCGGTGGAACGACGCCTCGGCGATCGAGTCCGAGGGCCACCCCCGCATCTTCTTCCAGCGGGTCGACGAGCCGAAGACGGGCAAGAACCGTGTGCACGTCGACCTCCTGGCCGGCGGGGGGCCGTCGGTGCCACTCGACGCGCAGCGCGAGCGGGTCGCGGCGGAGGCCGCCCGGCTCGTGGCCCTGGGCGCCGAGCGCGTCGAGGAGCACGCC
>JBJMHU010000032.1:0-2743 GCA_045807225.1 Ornithinibacter sp.
GCCGCTACCGGGTCAGCCGGGTGCCCGTGCGCAGGGCGCTCGAGGAGCTGCGCGGGCAGGGGCTGGTCGAGAGCCGGCCGGGCGCCGGGTGGTTCCTGTCCGGCACCTCGTTCCACCAGCCGCTGGCCCTCGGCAGCTTCCGGCACGCCGCGTCCGCGGTCACCGCGTCCGGGCGCTCGCTCGTGCGGCGGGTGCTCGACTTCGGCTACCAGGCGGCCCCGGGGCCGATCGCCGGCGCGCTGGAGGTCGCCGACGACCCGCAGGTGCTCGCCGTCCGGTCGCTGCGCCTGGTCGAGGGGCCGGGCGGCGCCGGCGGCGAGCCGCTCGACCTGGTGCAGGAGTGGGTGCCCGCCGTGCTCGCCGACCGGGTCAGCCGGGCCGACGCCGAGCACCTCGGCATCTGGGCGACCCTGCAGCAGCAGGGCCACCGGGTCGACGCCGTACGGCAGACGATCAGCGCCGGGCTCGCCACTCCCGCCGACGCCGAGGTGCTCGGGGTGGCCGCCGGCAGCGCGCTGCTGCTCGTGCGCCGCGTGGCCCACGACCCCGACGGCCGGCCGCTCGCGCTGTCCGACCACCGCTACCTGGCGCACCGCTTCAGCCTCGAGGTCGAGTTCCGCGGCTGGCCGTCCGGCCAGTCCGACGCGACCCCCGGGCTGCGCTCCGTCCCCGACATCGCTGTCCCTGAGCCGAGCCCCCTCGAGGAGATCTCGTCGTGAAGCTGCTCGTCACCGGAGGCGCCGGGTTCATCGGCACCAACTTCGTGCTGCGCCTCGCCGGGACCCGGCCCGACTGGGCGGTGACCGTGCTCGACGCCCTGACCTACGCGGGCAACCGGGCCAACCTCGACCCGGTCGCCGACCGCACCACCTTCGTCGAGGGCAGCGTCGCCGACGCCGACCTCGTCGACGCGCTGGTCGCCGACGCGGACGCCGTCGTGCACTTCGCCGCCGAGTCGCACAACGACAACTCGCTCGACGACCCCTGGCCGTTCGTGGAGTCGAACATCATCGGCACCTACCGGCTGCTCGAGGCGGTCCGCCGGCACGGGACACGGCTGCACCACATCTCGACCGACGAGGTCTACGGCGACCTCGCGCTCGACGACCCCGCGCGGTTCACCGAGTCCACCCCGGTCAACCCGTCGAGCCCCTACTCGGCCAGCAAGGCGTCGGCGGACCTGCTCGTGCGCGCGTGGGTGCGGTCGTTCAAGGTCGAGGCCACGCTGTCCAACTGCAGCAACAACTACGGGCCCTACCAGCACGTCGAGAAGTTCATCCCGCGGCAGATCACCAACGTGCTGCAGGGCATCAAGCCCAAGCTCTACGGCCAGGGCTCGAACGTGCGCGACTGGATCCACGTCGACGACCACAACGACGCCGTGGTCACCATCCTGGAGAAGGGTCGGCCCGGCGAGACGTACCTCATCGGCGCCGACGGCGAGCAGGACAACCGGGCGATCGTCGCGACGCTGCTCGAGCTCATGGGCAAGCCGGCCGACTGGTACGACCTGGTGACCGACCGACCGGGCCACGACCTGCGCTACGCGATCGACTCCACCAAGCTGCGCACCGAGACCGGCTGGACGCCGCAGTACCGGGACATCCGGTCCGGCCTGGCCCAGACGGTCGACTGGTACACCACGCACGAGGCCTGGTGGCGCGCGGAGAAGGAGCGCACCGAGGCGACGTACGCGCGACTCGGCCGCTGACCGCATGGGTGACGTGAGGACCGATCGCAGCCGATCCGGTCGCCGTACTCAGCAATCGCGGTGAGCGGAGCGGGCTAGAGGCGCACGCCGAGCAGCGCGTCGACGGCGCGGGCAACGAGCCCCGGCGCGGACTCGTCGTCGCCGCCGCGGGTGAGCGTCTCGTCGGCCCACCGGTCGACGACGGCGAGCGCGCCGGGCGCGTCCAGGTCGTCGGCGAGGTGCCGGCGCAGCCCGTCGAGCACCGGGTCGCCCGGTGCACCCGACGGCCGGGCCACCGCCTGGCGCCAGCGCGCCAGCCGCGCCTCGGCGGAGGTCAGGTGCGCCTCGGTCCACTCCCAGTCGCTGCGGTAGTGGTGGGCGAGGATCGCCAGCCGGACCGCGGCCGGGTCGCGGCCGTCGCGGCGCAGCGCCGAGACGAACACCAGGTTGCCGCGCGACTTCGACATCTTCTCGCCGTCGAGCCCCACCATGCCGGCGTGCACGTAGTGGCGCGCGAACGGCCAGTCGCCGGTGAGCACGTGCCCCTCCGACGCCCCCATCTCGTGGTGCGGGAACACCAGGTCGCTGCCGCCGCCCTGCACGTCGAAGCCGTTGCCGAGGTGCTCGAGTGCGATCGCGGTGCACTCGATGTGCCAGCCGGGGCGGCCAGGGCCGAACGGCGACCCCCACGCCGGCTCGCCGGGTCGCGCGGCCTGCCAGAGCAGGCAGTCGAGCGGGTGCTTCTTGCCGGGCCGGTCGGGGTCGCCGCCGCGCTCGGCGAACAGCGCCAGCATCGCGTCCTCGTCCAGGTTGCCGACGCCGCCGAAGCGCGGGTCGGCGTGCACGGCGAAGTAGACGTCGCCGTCGACGTCGTACGTCGCGCCCTTCTCGCGCAGGGCCGCGACCGCCTCGACGATCTGCGGGATCGCCTCGACGGCGCCGATGTAGTGCTGCGGCGGCAGCACCGCGAGCGCCGTCATGTCCTCGCGGAACAGCTCGGTCTCCCGGTCGGCCAGGTCCTGCCAGTCGTGGCCGTCGCGGGTCGCGCGCTCG
>JBJMHU010000033.1:0-3053 GCA_045807225.1 Ornithinibacter sp.
CGAGGCGGCCCCGGCGTTCTCGGCGGCCGGCGCCACGGCCGGCCGACCGGCGGACCCGGTAGATGCCGCAGCCGAGCCGGTGGTCGACGCCGCGGAGCCGGCTGCCGCCGCAGCGTCCGGCGGGGCGTTGGGCCCGGCCACGGCATCCGGCGGTGCTTGCTGACCGGCCGGCGCAGCGGGCTCGTCAGGCGCGAACTGGCCCTCGATGCACTGCACGAACTGCTGCAGCAGCTTGTCGGACACGTCCTGCATCACGCCTCGCCCGAACTGCGCGGGCTTGCCGGTGATCGCGAGGTCGGTCGTGACGTCGATGCGGGTGCCCGCGCCCGAGGGCGCCAGCTGGACGGTGACGGTGGCTCCGGCGGTGCCGTTGCCCCGCTTGTCCTTGCCCTTGGCCTCGATGACCGCCCGGTGGGCGGCGTCGTCGCGCTCGAGGAACTGCCCGCTGCCGGTGTACTGCAGGGCGATCGGGCCGAGCTTGACCTTCACCGTGCCGGCGAACCCTGACTCGTCCACCGAGGTGATGGTCGCCCCGGGGAAGCAGCTGCCGACCCGTTCGAGGTCCATGAAGGTGGCCCAGGCGTCGTCGATGGTGGCCGGGACGGTGAAGTCGTGAGTCAGCTCCATGCGGAAGTCAGCCTCGCAGTGCAGTCAGGACGGCGCGGCGGGTGAGCACCCGGGCGAGGTGGCGACGGTAGTCGGCGACACCGTTGAGGTCGCTCGGCGGGTTGGTGCCGTCGGCCACCGAGTCGCAGGCGTGACCGAGGTCGGCGGCGGACCGGCCGACCAGGGCCTGCTCCACGCCACGCGCGCGCAGCGGGGTGTTGCCCATGTTGGTCAGCCCGATGCGGGCCTCGCTGATGGTGCCGCCGTCGGTCCTGAGCGCCACGGCGATCCCGACGATCGACCACTGGTGCGACACCCGCACGAACTTCTCGTAGTGCGATGCCCAGCCGGTGTGCTTCGGGATGCGGACCTGCGTGAGCAGCTCGCCCTCGGCGACCGAGGTCTCGAACAGGTCGTGGAAGAACTCGGATGCCGCGACCGTGCGCTCGCCACCAGCGCCGGCGATGACCAGCTCGGCATCCAGCGCCAGCACCGGGGCCCCGACGTCACCGGCGGGGTCGGCGTGCACCAGGGCGCCGCCGATGGTGCCGCGGTGCCGGATCTGCGGGTCGGCCACCTCGGCGACCGCCTTCGCGAGCAGGGCCGCGTGCTCGTGCACGAGGTCGCTGGCCAGCAGGTCGCTGTAGGGGGTCATCGCACCGATGACGAGGTGGTCACCCTCGTCACGGATGCCGCGCAGCGCCTCGATGCGACCGAGGTCGACGAGCGTGTCGGGGGCGTTGAGCCGCATCCGCAGGATGGGCAGGAGGGACTGGCCGCCGCCCATCACCTTGGCGTCGTCGCCGCCGGCCGCGAGCGCCGCGAGGGCCTCGTCGACCGAGGTGGGTGCGAGGTAGTCGAATGCCGCGGGGATCACTGGTCTGCTCCGTCCGTCGCGCCGGCTGAGGGATCCTGGTTGAGGGAGTCGTCCGCGAAGTGCGGCTGCGCCCCGGCGCTGCCGCCACCGTGCTCGGAGCCGTGTCGTGAGTCGTGGCCGGACCCGTGACCCGGGTGGCCCGCGTCGTGGCCCGGTTCGGCTGCCGCCCCGCCGGCCTGGATGGCGTTCCACACCCGCTCCGGCGTGCACGGCATCTGGACGTCGTCGACCCCGAGGTGGCGCACGGCATCCACGATGGCGTTGACGACCGCCGGGGTGGAGGCGATCGTGCCGGCCTCGCCGACGCCCTTGGTGCCGAGGGTGTTGGTCGTCGACAGGGAGGTGGTGTGCTCGCTGACGTAGTTGATCGTGTCGGCCGCGGTCGGCAGGGTGTAGTCGACGAAGGATCCGGTGACCAGGGTGCCCTGGTCGTCGTACTCCGCGCCCTCCCACAGCGCCTGAGCGATGCCCTGCACGAGCCCGCCGTGGATCTGGCCCTCGACGATCAGCGGGTTGATGATCTTGCCGATGTCGTCGACGCAGACGTACTTGCGCATCGTCGTCGCACCGGTCTCGGTGTCGACTTCCATGGCGCACAGGTGCGTTCCGTGCGGGAAGGAGAAGTTGACCGGGTCGTAGGTGGCGTCGGCGTCGATGCTGGGCTCCGCGCCGTCGGGCAGGTTGTGCGCCGCGAAGGTGGCGAGCGCGACGTCGGTGATGCCGATGCCCTTGTCGGTGCCCTTGACGGTGAACCGGCCACCGGCGAACTCGAGGTCGTCGACGCTGGCCTCGAGCAGGTGCGCGGCGAAGGCCTTGGCCTTCTCGATCACCTTGTCGGCCGCGAGCACCAGCGCCTCACCACCGACCACGAGCGAGCGCGAGCCGTAGGTGTCCAGACCCTTGGACGCGATCTGGGTGTCGCCGTGCAGCACCTCGACGCTCTCGAACGGCACCCCGAGGCGGTCGGCGACGATCTGGCTCCAGGCCGTCTCGTGACCCTGCCCGTGCGGGGACGTGCCGGTGAGCACCTCGACGGTGCCCGTGGCCAGCATCCGGATGCTGGCGTGCTCCCAGCCGCCCGCGCCGTAGCTGAGCGAGCCGAGCACCCGCGAGGGGGCCAGGCCGCACATCTCGGTGAAGGTGGAGAAGCCGATGCCCAGCTGCACCGGGTCGTTCGACTCCCGGCGCCGCTGCTGCTCGGCGCGCAGCTCGTCGTAGCCGATCATCTCCAGGGCCTGCTGCGTCGCGGTGTCGTAGTCGCCGCTGTCGTACTCCAGCCCGGCCACGGTGGTGAAGGGGAACTCGGCGGCGCCGATCCAGTTCTGCCGGCGCAGCTCGAGCGGGTCCATGCCCAGCTCGACGGCGAGCTCGTCCATGATCCGCTCGATGGCGAACGTGGCCTCGGGCCGGCCTGCGCCGCGGTAGGCGTCGGTGGGCACCTTGTTGGTGAACACCCCGTCGCACTCGAAGCGGTAGGCCGGGAACTTGTAGATGCCCGGGAACATGAAGGCGCCCAGCGCCGGCACGCCCGGGGTGATCAGCCGCAGGTAGGCGCCCATGTCGGCGAGCA
>JBJMHU010000034.1:0-5439 GCA_045807225.1 Ornithinibacter sp.
GCAGCCGGGCAAGGGTGACGTCGTCGGCCCGGACCCAGATGCCCCCGGGCCCGAGGTTCGTGGCCACCCGCAGGTCGACCGCGAAGGGGCCGACGGTGGCCTCGAGGTGGTCGCCCAGGCCGGCCGCGGCTGCGGCGGCGACGGCATCCGCGACGAACGCGGCGCCGACCGCCGCGTCGGGCGCCCGGAACCGCGCGTGGAAGCGCTGGGAGAGCTTGCGCCAGTCGGTGAGCCCGGCATCGATGATCTCGGAGGTGCTGAGTCGGTCCATCCCAGCACCCTCCCACCGCCCCCCGACACCTGCGCCACACCTTTCCCGCCCGGTGCCGGAAGCTTCACCTCCGCACCACAACGTTTCCGATGCGGACCTCAAGGTTCCCGGATCGGGCGAAAAAGTTGCATGCGCGCGAAGGGGCCGCCGGACGGTGGAATGCGGTGCCGCCGGCAAGAGTTGAGTCGAGTGAACGCAAGTTTGGAGCGGTCGGTTTGCTCACGGCATCCGATCGGTCTACCTTGAGTCCCAAGCACTCAACCAGCACCAGCGCAAGGAGAACAGCCACATGGCACGTGCAGTCGGCATCGACCTCGGCACCACCAACAGCGCCGTCGCCGTCCTCGAGGGCGGTGAGCCCACCATCATCGCGAACGCCGAGGGCGGTCGCACCACCCCGTCGGTCGTCGCGTTCAGCAAGGGCGGAGAGGTGCTCGTCGGCGAGATCGCCAAGCGCCAGGCCGTCACCAACGCCGACCGCACGATCCGGTCGGTCAAGCGCCACATGGGCACCGACTGGCGCTCCGACGACATCGACGGCAAGAAGTACAACGCCCAGGAGATCAGCGCCCGCATCCTGCAGAAGCTCAAGCGCGACGCGGAGTCCTACCTCGGCGAGACGGTCACGGATGCCGTGATCACCGTTCCCGCCTACTTCGACGACCACGAGCGCCAGGCCACCAAGGAGGCCGGCGAGATCGCGGGCCTGAACGTGCTGCGCATCGTCAACGAGCCCACCGCCGCCGCGCTGGCCTACGGGCTCGACAAGGGCAAGGAGGACGAGCTCATCCTCGTCTTCGACCTCGGTGGTGGCACCTTCGACGTCTCGCTGCTCGAGGTCGGCAAGGACCCCGAGGACGGCTTCTCCACCATCCAGGTCAAGGCCACCTCGGGCGACAACAAGCTCGGCGGCGACGACTGGGACGAGCGCATCGTCAACCACCTGCTCACCACGGTGAAGAGCTCCTCCGGCGTCGACCTGTCCAAGGACAAGATCGCCATGCAGCGCCTGCGCGACGCCTCCGAGCAGGCCAAGAAGGAGCTCTCCTCCGCGAGCAGCACCAACATCTCGATGCAGTACCTCTCGATGTCCGAGAACGGCCCCATCCACCTCGACGAGACGCTCACCCGCGCCCAGTTCGAGCAGATGACCAAGGACCTCCTCGACCGCACCAAGCAGCCCTTCCAGAACGTCATCAAGGACGCCGGCATCAGCCTGTCCGACATCGACCACGTCGTGCTCGTCGGCGGCTCCACCCGGATGCCGGCCGTCAGCGCCGTCGTCAAGGAGCTCACCGGCGGCAAGGAGCCCAACAAGGGCGTCAACCCCGACGAGGTCGTCGCGCTCGGAGCGTCGCTCCAGGCCGGCGTGCTCAAGGGCGAGCGCAAGGACGTCCTGCTCATCGACGTCACGCCGCTCAGCCTGGGCATCGAGACCAAGGGTGGCCTGTTCACCAAGCTCATCGAGCGCAACACGGCCATCCCGACCAAGCGCAGCGAGGTCTTCTCCACGGCCGAGGACAACCAGCCCTCGGTGCTCATCCAGGTCTTCCAGGGCGAGCGCGAGATCGCGCAGCAGAACAAGCCGCTGGGCACCTTCGAGCTGTCCGGCATCGCCCCGGCCCCCCGCGGCGTGCCGCAGATCGAGGTCACCTTCGACATCGACGCCAACGGCATCGTGCACGTCACCGCCAAGGACCGCGGCACCGGCCGCGAGCAGAAGATCACCATCTCCGGCGGCTCCGCGCTGTCGAAGGAGGAGATCGAGCGGATGGTCAAGGACGCCGAGGCGCACGCCGAGGAGGACAAGACCCGTCGCGAGGAGACCGAGACCCGCAACATGGGCGAGTCCCTCGTCTTCTCCACCGAGAAGTTCCTCTCCGAGAGCGGCGACAAGGTCAGCCCCGAGCTGCGCACGCCGGTCGACGAGGCCCTCGTCGCGCTCAAGGACGCCATCAAGCCCGACTCGGGCGCGTCCAAGGACGACATCCAGGCGAAGATCGACACGCTGAACACCAAGTCCCAGGAGATGGGGGCGGCGATGTATGCCGCAGCGGCCGAGCAGGGCGAGTCGGCGGACGTGCCGGGCGCCGAGTCGACCGACGGTGGCCAGCCGGCGACCGACGCGGGTGACGACGACGTCGTCGACGCCGAGGTCGTCGAGGACGACGACGAGGCGAAGAAGTGACCGAGCCGACCGCCACCGGTGGGCCGCTCGACGGCAGGCCCGAGGACGTCACGACGACCCCGGACACCGACGACGCCATCAACACCGAGTCCGTCAACGACGGCGAGGAGGTGGCCCCGGACCAGCCCGGGGCCGCCCCCGCCGGGGTGGCGTACGCACCCGGAAGCGGCACGGCATCCGGTCTCGACGACCTGGCCGACGTCGCGGATGCCGGTGTGCCGCACCCCGATACGGCGCTCGCCGCCGAGCGCCTCGGTGACCTTCAGCGGCTCCAGGCCGAGTACGTCAACTACAAGCGCCGGGTCGACCGCGACCGGGCCCTGGTGCAGGAGCGCGCCGTGCGCGACGTGCTCGAGTCGGTGCTGCCGGTGCTCGACGACATCCAGGCCGCGCGCGACCACGGCGACCTCGTCGAGGGGCCGTTCGCGGCCATCGCCGACAAGCTCGAGGCGACGCTGGGCAAGTACGGCCTGAGCCGCTTCGGCGGCAAGGGGGAGCCGTTCGACCCGATGCAGCACGAGGCCCTGATGCACGCCCCGTGGCCGACCGGCGACGAGGATCTCCCGGCCGACGCGTCCGGCACCACCGTGGTCACGGTGCTCCAGCCCGGCTACCGTGCCGGGGAGCAGGTGCTGCGGCCGGCCCGGGTCGCCGTGGCCGACCCCGAGTGACCTGAGTTCTTACCGACATCCGAGAGGAGGCGCCGATGGCCAGCCAGGACTGGTTCGAGAAGGACTTCTACGCGATCCTCGGTGTCCCCAAGGATGCCGACCAGGCCGCCATCAAGAAGGCCTACCGCAAGCTCGCCCGCAAGCACCACCCCGACCAGAACGCCGGTGACGCCTCCGCCGAGCGGCGCTTCAAGGACATCGGCGAGGCCAATGCCGTGCTCTCCGACCCCAAGCAGCGGCAGGAGTACGACGCCATCCGCCAGATGGCGCACGGCGGTGCCCGCTTCCGGGCGGGTGGCCCCGGCGGCAACGGCGGGTTCGAGGACGTCTTCTCGGCGTTCGGCGGTGGCGACGGCTCGCGGGTGCGCTTCTCGACCGGCGGCCCGGGCGGCGGTGCGGGGGCGGGCCAGCCCGACCTCGACGACCTGCTCGCGCAGATGTTCGGCGGGGCGGCCGGCGGCGCCCGGGGGGCGCGTGGCGGTGCCGACCCGTTCTCCGGGTTCGGCGCGCCGCGCGGCCCGCGCCCGGGGGCCGACGTGCAGGCCCGCACCTCGCTCAGCTTCCGCGACGCCGTCGAGGGCGCCACGGTCACCCTGCAGACCGCCGAGGGCCGCCGGATCACCACCAAGGTGCCGGCCGGGGTCAAGGACGGGCAGAAGATCCGGTTGCGCGGCAAAGGTAGCGAGGGCGACCCGGGCGCAGCCAAGGGCGACCTGATCCTCACCGTGGCGGTCGACAAGCACCCCGTGTTCGGGCGCGACGGCGACAACCTCACGGTCGACCTCCCGGTCACCTTCGCCGAGGCGGCGCTCGGCGCCACGGTCCCGGTGCCCACCCTCGACGGCACCCCGGTGCGCGTCAGGGTTGCGCCGGGCACGCCGAGCGGGCGGGTGCTGCGGGTCAAGGGCCACGGCGTCAAGGGTCGGCACGGCACCGGCGACCTGCTCGCCCGGGTGAGCGTGGTGGTGCCGCAACGGCTCACCGACGAGGCCCGGGCCGCGGTCGAGGCGCTGCAGGAGCAGGAGAAGGACGTCGACCCGCGCGCCGCCCTGTTCGAGCAGGCCAGGACCTGAAGGGAGCCGTCACGATGAGCTTCTCCTCCTTCAGCCCCGACGACGACACCCCCGTCTTCGTCATCTCGGTAGCCGCCCAGCTCGCCGGCATGCACGCGCAGACCCTGCGCCAGTACGACCGGCTCGGGCTGGTCACCCCGTCACGCACGACCGGCGGTGGCCGGCGCTACTCCCAGCGCGACGTCGCCCTGCTCCGCGAGGTGCAGCGGCTCTCGCAGGAGGAGGGCGTCTCGCTGCCCGGCATCGCCCGCATCCTCGAGCTCGAGGACCAGGTGCTCGCGCTGCGCGCGCGGGTGGGCGAGCTCTCGGCCGAGCTCGACGCCGTGCGGGCCCGTGCCGGTCGCGGCCCCCGGGTCTTCTCGGTGTCGCCCAGCGGTGACGTGTATGCCGCCCGGCTCGGTGAGCGCCCCCGGCACGACCGCTCCACGGCGCTGGTCGTCTGGCGCCCCAAGCACGGCTGAAGGCCGCCCGTCCGCGCCGTGGCGCCGGACCACAGGAAAGAACCCGCCGCTGGGCAGCGAGCCCGCACGGCGGGTTCTCTCCTGTCGCCGGCGAGTGGACTCACGCGCCGGCCGGCATTCGGTGCGCTCGGTCAGTGCCTCTCGAGCCGGGTGATCCAGAAGGAGGCGGTGTCGGGCGTCGGGATGCCGAACCGGGCGTTGACCGCCCAGAGCGAGCCGGCCGCGAACGTCGCGGTGGAGGGCACGTCGAGCGTCGGGTCGGAGAGCGTCCCCTGTGCCATCGCGACCCAGCGGTCGTGGCGCCGCCTCAGCCGGAACACGGACACGTCGTTGCCACCACTGCCGCGCACGTCGTAGAGCGTGTTGCCGACCAGCACCAGACCGTCCCCACTGGTAGGTCGCGGTCCCCCGGTCACGGCGATCTCACGAGTGGCACCGGTGCGCGGGTCGACCTGCCACAGGCCGCCGGCCGTGGTGTTGTTGAGCACGAGCGAGCCGTCGGGCAGCCGCCTGATGCCGTTCGCGCCGAAGGTGTCAGGCGCGGTGGCCGGCCACGCGCCGATGAGCTTGTGGAAGGTCGGGGCGCTGCCTGCGGGGCGTCCCCGGCGGTCGAGGGCGATGCGCCCGATCCGGTCGACCTGGGAGTCGGTGAACCACACGGATCGCTTGCTGACCACGAGGTCATTGAGGAAGCCGCCGTCGGGCACGAGCACGTCCTCCACGACCGCCCCAGTGCGCCCGTCGACCGCCCAGACGTGCGACTCCGTCGCGAGGC
>JBJMHU010000035.1:0-20486 GCA_045807225.1 Ornithinibacter sp.
GTCATCGCGGCGTGGAGCCCGGTGACCTGGGACGACGGTTCGATCGGCTGCCCCCAGAAGGGGAAGAGCTACACCCAGGCGCTCGTCGAGGGCGAGCTGCTGATGCTGCGGGTGGGCACCGGGCTCTTCCAGTACCACGCCGCCGGGGACGGCCCGTTCGCCTACTGCGCCAACCCCAGCTCGGCCTACAGCGTGACCGCTGACGAGTGAAGACCGGGCCAACTCATACCTGGCCCGGTCAGGACGATTCTCGGTGAGGCTCCTACCCGCTGCGGTGACCGACACGCGGCATCCACGCGAACATCGGGTGACGAGCTCGGGGCGAGGTCAGGGGTCGAGGTCGCGCGAGATGCCGGGCAGCAGGGTGTCGCCGCCGCGCAGCGCCTCCAGCGCCGCCGGGTTGACGCCCTCCACGTAGCGCAGGCTCTTGCGGCGGTACCTCACGAGCTGGACGATCCCGATGCCCCAGAACACGAACTGCACCGACATCGCGATGCGGAAGTCCTCGAGCGTGTAGTCCTGCTGGCCGCCCGGCGCGAGCTGGTCGAGGACCACACCGATGAGCGCGATGGTGACCAGGGATGCCGTGAAGCCGCCGATGTTCACCACTCCGGTCGCGCGCCCCAACCGGTCCGAGGGGTGGAAGGTGCGGGCGAGGTCGAAGCCGACCATCGACCCGGGACCACCCATCGCGGTGACGACGACGAGCAGCACCAGCAGCCAGAGCGGCGCCGGTCCCGGCCAGAGCAGCACGACCGCCCAGACCGCGACGATCGCCAGGACGATGCCGAGCACGAGCTGCGAGCGCCGGTAGGGCACCCGGGCCGTGAACGTTGCCACGAGCGGCCCGGCCGCCATCGCGGTCACCGTCATGATGACGAGCAACCACGAGGCCGTCTGCGTCGAGAGCCCCTCGCCGCTTGTGAGGAACGGGAACCCCCACAGCATCGTGAACACGGTGGCTCCGAACTGCGCGGTGAAGTGCACCCACAGCCCGAGCTGGGTGCCCGGGTTGCCCCACACCTCCCCCAGCGTGCGGGCCAGGGCCCGGATCTTGATCCGCTCGACCGCCTCGCCGCGGTAGGGCGAGTCCTTGACGAGCAGGAGCAGCAGCACCCCGAGCACGACGCCGACGGAGGCGGCCGTCGCGAACGACCTCGTCCACCCCCAAGTGGCCAGGGCCGCTGCCAGCGGTGCCGCCGCCGCAATCGCGCCGACCTGCCCGACCATGCCGGTCAGCTGGGTGACGAACGGCGCCTGCTTGACCCGGAACCACACCGCGACCAGCCGCAGCAGGGAGGTGAACACCATCGCGTCGCCGGCGCCGAGCAGGATGCGCGCGGCGATGCCGACGGGGAACGACCCGGCGAACGCGAACCAGAACTGGCCCACCGTCATCAGGGTGAGGCCGGTGAGCATGAGCCGCTTGGAGCCGAACCGGTCGAGCAGCACCCCGACCGGGATCTGCATGGCGGCGTAGACCGCGAGCTGCACGACGGTGAAGGTCGCGAGCTGGGCGGCGCTGATGTGGAACCGCTCGGCGGCGAGCAGCCCTGCCACGCCGAGCGAGGTGCGGTGGAACACGGCCAGCACGTAGACCGACAGCCCCACCAGCCAGATGACCCAGGCGCGGCGCTTCCCGATGTTGTGCACCTGGCGCAGCACGGGACGGGTCACCGCCCGAGTCTAGGAGCCGCCGGATGCCGGGCTGGCCGCCGCGTCGACCGACCTCCCCCGCCAGCAGCCAGCACGTGCCGGGATGTGGCGTTCGGATCCGCGACGTGACAGCAATAAGCCGGCACGTGCCGGGTTGTGGCGTTCGGAACCGGGGGACATGACAGCAATAACCCGGCACGTGCGGGGATCTGGCGTTCGGATCCGGGACGTGACAGCAATAACCCGGCAGGTGCGGGGATGTGGCGGGCAGAGGGGATGCCGGTGGGCCGGCGTCAGTGGGGAAGGCGCTCCTCGGCGACGGTGTTGCCGCCGTCGACGACGAGCACCTGGCCGTTGACGTATGCGGCCCCCGGGCCGGCCAGGAAGACCACCGCCGCCGCGACCTCCTGCGCCGTCCCCGACCGGCCGACCGGCGTCAGCAGCCCCTCGCGCGCCTCGGCCGGTGTCTGCGAGCCGGTCGAGACCCACCCCGGGGCCACCGCGTTGACGGTGATCCCGTGCCGCGCCTCGTCGACGGCCAGCGCCCGGGTGAGGCCGACGAGCCCGGCCTTGGCGGCGGCATACCCCACCTCGCCGCGCATCGCCATCGCCGCACCGGTGACCGATGTGACCATGACGACGCGCCCGTGACCGCTCGCCCGCAGCAACGGCAGGGCCGCCCGGGTCGTGAGGTAGGCCGTGTCGAGGTTGCGGGCCAGGGATGCCGCCCAGCGCTCCGGTGGGGTGCCGAGCAGGTCGCCCTCCAGGTAGTCGCCCCCGGCGGCCGTCGCGACCATGCCGGCGTTGTTGACGAGCACGTCGAGCCCACCCCCGAGCTCGACCGCGGCGGCCACGGCGGCCGCAGCCCCCTCGACCGTCGTGAGGTCGGCGACCACGCCGGAGGCGAGGTGACCGGCACCCACCAGCTCGGCCACCCGCTGGTGCACCCGGCCGGTGGTCGCCGTGACCACGACGCGCGCGCCGCACTGCGCCAGCAACCGGGCGCACCCCATCCCGATGCCGGTCGGCGACCCGGCGCCGGTGACCAGCGCGGTGCGCCCGGTGAGGTCGAACGCCGTGGGGAGCGAAGGTGCCACGCGTCAGCCGACGGCGGCGGTGAACGACTCCTCGAGCACGTCCATGCCCTCGTGCAGCAGGTCGTCGGAGATGGACAGCGGCGGCAGGAAGCGGAAGACGTTGCCGAAGGTGCCGCAGGTGAGGGTGATCAGGCCGCGCTCGTGGCATCCCTTGTTGACGGCGGCGGTCAGCGCGGCCGCCGGCTCCTTGCTCTCGGGGTCGGTGACGAGCTCCATGGCGATCATCGCCCCGCGCCCGCGCACCTCGCCGACCTCGTCGTACTTCTCGCTCAGCCGGCCCAGCCGGTCGGTGAGGATGTCGCCGATCTCGCGCGCCCGGTTGGCCAGGTCGTCCTCCTCCATGGACTCGATGGCGGCCAGCGCAGCGGCGCACGCGACCGGGTTGCCACCGTAGGTGCCACCCAGCCCACCGGCGTGCACGGCATCCATCAGGTCGGCGCGGCCGGTGACGGCGGCCAGCGGCATCCCACCGGCGATGCCCTTGGCGGCGGTGAGGAGGTCGGGGACGACGCCCTCGTGGTCGCACGCGAACCAGTCGCCGGTGCGGCAGAAGCCGCTCTGCACCTCGTCGGCGATGAGCAGGATGCCGTGCTCGCGGCACCAGTCGGCCAGTGCGGGAAGGAAGCCCGGCGGCGGCACGATGAAGCCGCCCTCACCCTGGATCGGCTCGATGATGACGGCCGCGGTGTTGTCCTCCCCGACCTGCGCGTGGATCTGGCCGGTCACCGTGGCGAAAGCCTCCTCGGCGCAGTGCTCGGCACCGCCCGGCCAGCGGTAGGGGTAGGCCATCGGCACCCGGTACAGCTCGTTCGCGAACGGCCCGAACCGGTGCTTGTAGGGCATGTTCTTGGCGGTGAGGCCCATCGTGAGGTTGGTGCGACCGTGGTAGGCGTGGTCGAAGGCGATGACGGCCGGGCGACCGGTCGCGTGCCGGGCGACCTTCACGGCGTTCTCGACGGCCTCGGCACCGGAGTTGAACAGGGCGGAGCGCTTCTCGTGCCCACCCGGGGTCAGCTCGTTGAGCTTCTCGCAGACCTGCACGTACTTGTCGTAGGGCGTGACCATGAAGCAGGTGTGCGTGAACGCCGCGATCTGCTCGGTCACCGCGTCGACGACCCGCTGGTTGCCGTTGCCCACCGTCGTCACGGCGATGCCGGAGCCGAAGTCGATCAGCTGGTTGCCGTCAGCGTCGCGCACGATGCCGCCCGCCCCCTCGGTGACGTAGACCGGGAGCCCGGTGCTCACCCCGGCGGCGACCGCGGCGGTCTTGCGAGCCTGGAGCGCCTGGGATGCCGGGCCGGGGATGGAGGTCGCGAGAATCCGCTTCTGCTCGATCATGGGGCGATCCTATCCGTCGGCATGGGCAGCCGATACTGCGGAATCCGTGGAATGCGCAGGCCGTCCCCTAGGATCCGGACGGTGGACGAGACCTCGGTGACGGAATCGCGCAGCACCGCGGGCAGCCGGTGGCAGTGGGTGGTGCGGGCCGTCGCCCTCCTCGCCCTGCTCGCCGTCGCCTGGGTCTGCCTCACCGCATGGGCGCCGGTGGTGCACGGCCACCCGGCCTACCCGGTGCTGCTCGCCCTCACCGTGCTGGGAGCCGTTGCCGCCCTCTGGCGCGCCCGCCGCCCGCGCGCCCGCCCGGGCACGTGGCGGCTGCTCGGCCGTGGCCTGCTGCTGGTGCTGGCCGTCGGCTGGGTGGCCGCCATGGTGTGGCTGCGCCCCTTCGGGGCGGTGGAGCCGGCGCTGGCGGCGATGCGCTCCAACGCCTCGGTCGAGGTGACGGAGACGGCCACCCGCATCGTGCTGGCCCCCGCCGCCGGCAGCACGAGCGAGGTGGGCGTCTTCTTCCAGCCCGGCGCGCGGGTCGACGCCCGCGCCTACGCCGCCGTGCTCCGGCCGCTCGCCGAGGCCGGGCACCGCGTGGTGATCGCGAAGCAGCCGCTCGGCATCGCCTTCCTCGCACTGCCGGCCTTCGACGCCGCTCGGTCGGCGCAGCCGCGGGTGCAGCGCTGGGTGGTGGGCGGGCACTCGCTCGGCGGCACCGTGGCCGCCATCCAGGCCGATGCCGGGGACGACGACTCCGCGGCCCCCGCGGTCGGTCTCCTGCTCTACGCCTCGTACCCCGCGGGCGACGTCCGCGGTTCGCTCACCACGGCGGTCGAGTCGGTCTCGGGCAGCAACGACGGCCTGGCCACCCCCGCGAACATCGAGGCCTCCCGCGCCGACCTGCCAGCCGGCGCGACGTTCACCGTCATCGAGGGCGGCACGCACGCGCAGTTCGGGTCCTACGGCGCGCAGCCCGGCGACGGCGTCCCGACCATCTCGGACGAGCAGGCCCGCACCCTCATCACGCAGGCGAGCCTGCGCTTCGTCGACTCGCTCGACCGCTGACGCGGCCGGGCACGCGCGACGGTGCCGGGCCGGCATCCCCCAGCCGTGCTTCGATGACCGCGGACCAGCTGGTGCCCGCGGCACACAGCCGTGACCTGCGAAGTTCCGTAAAACAGGAGGCGGGCAGTGCCGCGCGGGTAGCCTGTGCACTGCATCCTGAGAGGCCAGTGAGGACAGGGGGGCTCGTGAGACTTCTGCTCGTCGAGGACGAACGACCGCTCGCGGCGGCCCTCGACGACGCCCTGCGCGAGGAGGGCTGGGTCGTCGACGTGGCCGACAACGGGCGCGAGGGCCTGCGGATGGCCGTGCTCGGCAACTACGACGTCGTCGTCCTCGACATCATGCTGCCGCTGATGAACGGCTACGACGTGCTGAAGTACATGCGGGCCAAGAAGGTGTGGTCGCCGGTGCTGATGCTCACGGCCAAGGACGGCGACTACGACCAGACCGACGCGTTCGAGCTCGGCGCCGACGACTACGTCACCAAACCGTTCAGCACCCCCGTGCTGCTCGCCCGGCTGCAGGCCCTGTCCCGCCGTGGCGCACCGGAGCGCCCGGTCGCCCTTACCGTCGGGGGCCTGAGCCTGGACCCCACCACCCGCCGGGTCACCCGCGAGGGGCGGGAGATCCAGCTGACCCCTCGCGAGTACGCCCTGCTGCACCACCTGATGCGCAAGGCCGGCCAGGTGCAGAGCAAGAGCGAGATCCTCGAGAACGTGTGGGACTCCGACTACCCCGGGGCCGACAACGTCGTCGAGGTCTACATCGGCTACCTGCGGCGGAAGATCGACGCGCCCTTCGACGTCAAGCTGCTCGAGACGGTGCGCGGCCTGGGCTACCGGCTCAACCCCGTCACTGGTCCAGCGGGAGCCTGACGGCGAAGCGACACCACCCGTCGGGGCTCTCGTCGGCCTCCACCGTGCCGCCGTGCGCGGCGACGACCTCGGCGACGATCGCCAGGCCCAGCCCGGCGCCGCCGGTCTCGCGGGTGCGCGAGTCGTCCAGCCGCACGAACCGGGAGAAGATCCGGGTCCGGTCCTCGACGGGCACCGAGGGCCCGTCGTTGTCGACCTCGAGCAGGGCCTGGTCGCCCGCCCGGGACAGCCGCAGCCGCACGGCCTCCTGGCGGTGCCGCTCGGCGTTCTCGAGCAGGTTGCGCACCACGCGGCCCAGCCGCGCGGCATCCCCGCGCACCCGCGCGGGCTCGAGGTGGACCTCGACCGGCAGCCCCCGCGCCCGCACCACCGCGGCCTCGGCCGCCACCACGTCGTCGAGGTCGACCTCCAGGTCGGCGATGGTCAGTGCCCGCTCGTCGGCCGACGCCAGGGTGAGCAGGTCGTCGACGAGCACCGAGAGGCGGTCGACCTCCGCGGAGGCGCGCTGGGACACCTGTCGACGCTCCTCGAGGGGGCGGTCCTCGGCGAGGCGGTCGAGCAGCACGCGGATGGTCGCGAGCGGGCTGCGCAGCTCGTGCCCGGCATCGGAGACGAAGGCGCGCCGCGAGACGTCGGCCCCGCGGAGCCGTTCCAGCACCCGGTTGAGGGTCTCGGCCAGCCTGGCCAGCTCGTCGCCCCCGGGGGGCACCTCCAGCACGGGCGCCGGCCGGGAGCCGGCGATGCTCTCGACCTGGTCGCGCATCCGCTCGACCGGTCGCAGCGCCTGGCCGACGGCGAAGGTGGTCACGGCGCCGAGCAGCGCGACCAGCCCGATGGCGCCGATGAGCGCGAACTCCGTCGACCGCTTGAGCGCGGCGGCCCCGGCCCGGGTCGACACCGCGACGAGCACCGTGTAGCGGCGCCCGTCGCGGCGCAGCGCATCCGCGGCGGCCACGGCGAACCCCTGCTCGTCCAGTCCGGGCACGGTGTCGACGAGGGCGACGCGCAGCTCGCCCGGGGCGACCTCGGGGTCGGCCATCGGCGTGCGCACCGCGTCGTCGGTCGTCATCACGACCGTGCCGGTGTCGCCGACCACCTGCGAGACCCGGATGCCGCGGTCGACCCCCCGGCCCCCGCCCAGGTCGTCGACCCTGCCGGAGGTCAGCTCGGTGCGCAGCTCGAGGGCCTCGGCGGCCGCGATGTCGCGCGCCGACGCCTCGAGCACCTGGCCGATGGAGACGTAGATGATGCCGGCCGTGGCCGCGCTGACCAGGATGACGATCGGCATGGTCAGCGCCAGGATGCGGCTGCGCAGGCCGAGCCGCGGGGACATGGCTGGAGTCTAGGTTCGGCGCCGCCACAGTCCTGAGAGAGCCTCAGGTGCCTGGGCCGCACCGCGGTGGGGCGGTCAGGGGTCCTGCCCGGAGGGCGCGCCCCCGGCGGTGATGCCCACCCCCGGCCCGCCCCGGTCGGGCGCGCGGTCGGGGCGCAGCTGCGACGCGGTCCAGGGGTAGCGCAGCCGGGTCACCCACGCCTCTGGCGCGCGGTCGAACTCCGCGGCGACCGCGGTCGACGCCACGATGATGAAGGAGATGCACAACAGCCACCCGACCAGCGCCACGGTGACGCCGAACAGCCCGTACCGCTCGCTGTAGCTCGCCATGAGGCGGGGCATGTAGACGGTGGTGGCGTAGCCCCACACGGTGCTGAGCCCTCCGGCGAGGAGACCGGCCGGCAGCAGCCGCTGCCACGCGACCCGCCGGTTGAGCAACAGCCAGGGGATGGAGGTCCACACCACGACGCTCGAGAACAGGGAGCCGGTCAGGCCCGCGGCCCAGTCGAACGGGATCTCACGCAGTAGCGAGCGGATGAACGACAGCAGCAACAGCTCGAGCATCAGCGCCCCGAGGGCGACGGCGGCATAGAAGGAGGCGCGCACGCCCGGCGCCCGCGGCAGCTCCCACGCCTCGAGGTACATCCGCTGCATGCGCCGCGAGAGGCTGATGCCGGAGAGCAGCAGCAGCACCACGCTGAGCACCCCGATGCTGGCCTCGCCCGACGGCGCGAAGACGGTCTGCACGGCGTTCGCGGAGTCGCCGGTGAGCGCGAACTTGCGCACGATGGCGTCGGCGATCGACCCGTGGTTGTCGGTGGGGAGGATGGCCGAGGTGAGGATGACGAGCGGGATCAGCGCCGTGAAGGCCTGCGACGCGATCACCATCGCCCGGTCGATGCCCTGGACGGCGAAGAAGCGGCGCACGCACCGGGTGGGAAACCAGTTCTCGACCCAGTCCTCGTCGAGCCATGCGGGCAGCCGCATCCGTTCTCCTCTCGTCCGCTCGACCCAGTGTGCGGATGCAGCCCGGCGGGCGCATCATCTGGCACGGGTGAGGCCCTACCGCGCCACCCGCGGGACGGCCGCCGGGCCGGCGGCAGGAGTCACCCCGGCGGGGTGAGGCGCGGTCGAGCCGCGCGGCATACCAATGGGATCACCCGAACCGAGAGGGGGGTCAGCCGAATGACCACCACCACTGACGCGATGGGGCCGATCGACTTCCTGCTGATCGAGTTCCCCAACGAGAAGACCGACGGCCACGCCGCCGATGCGCTCGCCGACCTGGTCGACGCAGGCACGATCCGCCTGCTCGACCTCGTCCTCGCCCGCAAGGAGGAGGACGGCACGGTCGAGATCGTCGAGATCGACGGCATGGGCGACGTCACGGCCTTCGTGAAGTTCGCCGGGGCGCGCTCGGGCCTGATCGGCCACGACGACGTGCAGCAGGCCGGTGACGCCATGGCTCCCGGCACGACCGCCGCGCTCATCGTGTTCGAGAACGCCTGGGCCGCACCGTTCGTCGCCGCAGCCCGCAAGAACGGTGGCGAGGTCATCGCCAGCATGCGCATCCCTGCGTCGGACGTCATGGACGCCCTCGACGCGCTCGAGTCCGCAGAAGAAGAGTGAGGTAACCCCGATGCCAGGACTACTCCGAGGTGTGGCCCGTACCGCCGTCGTCGCCGGCACCGCGAGCGCGGTCAGCGGCCGCGTCCAGCGCCGGCAGGCGGACAAGTTCGCCGAGCGTGACGCCCACGCCGCCGCCCAGCGTTCCGAGGCCTACGCGGCGGAGACCGGTGCGGCACCGGCGTACGCGCCTCCTCCGACCCAGTACGGAGCACCCCCGCCGCAGGTCTACGCGGCACCCCCCCAGCCGCAGTACGCACCAGAGCCCGCCGTCCCGGCCTCCCAGGCCGACGTGCTCGCGCAGCTCAAGCAGCTCGGCGAGCTGCGCGACGCCGGCGTCCTCACCGAGGCCGAGTTCGCAGGCCAGAAGGCCAAGCTCCTTGGCTGATGCCGACAGGCCCGCGGTGACGGGTGCGGGCCCCCGGCCCGCCACCCGCACCACGGCCGTCGGCGACGTGCCCCCGAGCACCACGGATGCCGTGGTGCCGGGGGCCGTCGGTGTGCCGGGGGCGGTTCCCGGCGCGACCACCCCGGATGCCGCGGTGGAGGTCGACCCCGACCCCACGGCATCCGCAGAGCCGGTGCCGGACGTGCCGCGGCGACCGGGCCTGCCCCGGCTCGCGATGGTGGCCATCGTCGGTGGCTCGCTCGTCCTGGTCCTCGCGGGGGCGCGCGAGACGGCGGGCATCATCGGGCCCGCGTTCCTCGCCCTGGTGCTCACCATCACCGTGCACCCGGTGCGCCGGGCCCTCGTGCGCCGCAACGTGCCCGAGTGGGTCGTGGCCCTCGCCGTCGTGCTCTCGGTCTACTTCCTGCTCTTCTCGGTGTCGATCGCGCTGGTCGTCTCGGCCGGCCGGCTCGCGGCGCTGCTGCCGCAGTACGAGGACGAGTTCACCAAGTACACGGCAGACATCTCCACCTGGCTGGCCTCGCTGGGCGTCACCCAGGACCAGGCGACCTCGGTCGGCCGGTCGATCGACCCGAGCAGCGTCGTGGGGGTCATCGGCGACGCGTTCAGGGCCGTCCTCTCCGTGCTCTCCAACTTCTTCTTCGTGATCACGGTGGCCCTGATGATGGCGTTCGACACCGGTGGCGTCGAGCGGGTGATGGGCGTGGTGCGCCGCACCCGTCCTCACCTCGTCGACGCGATGGTCAGCTTCGCCCACGGCACCCGGGTCTACATGGGCGTCGCCGCCGGGTTCGGCTTCATCGTCGCGGTCATCGACGGCATCGCGCTGTACGCCATGGGGGTGCCCGGCGCGTTCATCTGGGCGGTGCTGGCCTTCGTCACCAACTTCATCCCGAACATCGGCTTCGTCATCGGCGTCATCCCCCCGGCCATCATCGGCCTGCTCGAGGGCGGCCCGGCACTCATGGCCGGGGTCATCGTCGTCTACTCGGTGATCAACGTGGTCATCCAGTCGGTCATCCAGCCCCGCTACGTCGGCGACGCCGTGGGCCTGTCCCCCACGATCACGCTGCTCTCGCTGATCTTCTGGGCGTGGGCGCTGGGCGCGCTCGGGGCACTGCTCGCGGTGCCGTTCAGCCTGTTCCTGCGGGCCATGCTCGTCGAGGCCGACCCCACGACGCACTGGGTGCTCCCGATCCTGTCGGGGCACCTCGACCAGGAGTCACCAGACCCACCGGCCCCCAGCGGGGCGCCGGGCACCACCGTGCCGGCCTGAGCCGACGCGGACCGAGAACCGGTCCGCTCGCCGTCGCCGGCGGGGGGCCACGAGGAGAGGCGGATGCCGGTCATGACCGAGCTGACGACGGCAGAGCGCAAGACCCGGGGCAAGGCGGCACGCTCCGTCGCACCGATCGAGTCACACGCCGACATCGGCCCCGATGCCGGTCGCGACCCGGTGGGCCTGGTCATCGGGCAGGCTGCGACCCGGGTCCCCGACCTGGTGCCGATCCGGCACGGGCGGATGCTCGCGTCACCGTTCACCTTCTACCGCGGCGCCGCGCTGCCGATGGCCGCGGACCTGTCCACGGTGCCGTCGTCCGGCATCCGGGTGCAGCTGTGCGGTGACGCCCACCTGTCGAACTTCGGAGTCTTCGGCGCTCCGGATCGCCGGCTGGTCTTCGACCTCAACGACTTCGACGAGACGCTGCCTGGACCCTTCGAGTGGGACGTGAAGCGTTTCGCCGCAAGCCTGGCCGTGGCCGGGCGCGATGTCGGACTGTCCGCCAAGGACCGCAAGACCCTGGTGATGGCAGGAGTCGCTGCCTACCGCACGGGGATGACCGAGTTCACCCAGATGAAGATGCTGGAGGTGTGGTACGCGCGCCTCGACGTCGAGGAGGGTCTCGAGCGACTCGCGCCCAAGGTCGGCGAGGAGGCGCTGGGGCGCACCCGCAAGGCGATGGCCAAGGCCCGCACCCGTGACAGCATGCAGGTGCTCAAGAAGCTCACCAGTGTGGTCGACGGCCAGCGCAGGATCATGAGCAACCCGCCGCTGGTGGTGCCCATCGAGGAGCTGGCCCACCCGCACCGTGCCGAGGAGATCATGGCGCGGATGGGGACGCTGCTCACGCAGTACCGCCGCACCCTCAGCGCCGACCGGCGCCACCTGGTCGAGCAGTTCCGGCTCGTCGGCGTCGCACGCAAGGTCGTCGGCGTCGGCAGCGTCGGCACCCGCGCCTGGATCCTGCTGCTCGAGGCCGACGGCGGCGCCGAGCCGCTGTTCCTCCAGGCCAAGGAGGCTCAGCGCTCGGTGCTCGCCGACTACTGCGGTGCGAGCAGGTATCGCAACGAGGGACAGCGGGTGGTCGCGGGGCAGCACCTCATGCAGGCCGCCAGCGACATCTTCCTGGGTTGGCAGCACGTCGAGGACGGACTGGACGGTGGCTCGCGGGACTTCTACGTGCGCCAGCTGCGCGACTGGAAGTACTCGGCCGTGATCGAGCAGATGATCCTGCCGGGACTGGTCGCGTACGCCGAGCTGTGCGGCTGGACGCTCGCCCGCGCCCATGCCCGCTCCGGCGACCGGTTCGCCATCGCGGGCTACCTCGGCAAGTCCGACAAGTTCGACCGGGCCCTCGCCAAGTTCGCCGAGGCCTACGCCGACCGCAACGAGGCCGACCACGCGGCCCTGTCCGCCGCTGTCGTGGACGGCCGGATCGAGGCGGTCACCGGCATCTGAGGCTCTCGGACCCACTGGGGTCCGGGTCAGGGCAGGACGATCTCGAAGCCCGGGTCGGGCGCGTCGAGGAACGACATCAGCAGGGCGAGCCGGGCCGGGTCGCCGGTCAGGACGAGCTCCCCGGCACCGACCAGGGCCTCGGTGGTGGCCTGCCCGGTGAGCAGCCGGCGCAGCGCACCGGTGGTGAGGGTCAGCTCGAGCTGCGCGCCGTCGGCGGTCACCGGCACCTCGCGGTGCACGAGCACCCCGTTGCGCAGCTCCATGCGCAGCCGCTCGTCGGCATCAGTGAGCACCCAGTCGATGACGACGTGCTCGTGCCAGGAGCGCGGGCCGTTGACCCGGATCTTCACCGAGTCGAAGAGCTGGTCGACCGTCAGGACCGCGAGGAGGTCGGCGGATGCCGTCGACGCGGGGGTGCCGACGCTCCCGTGGCGCAGCTCGTGCGCACCGGTGAGGAAGAAGTTGCGCCAGGTGCCGTTCTCGGCCCCGAAGCCGAGCTGCTCGAGGGTGCGGGCCTGCAGCTCTCGGGCGGCGGCGTTGGTCGGGTCGGCGAACACGACGTGGTTGACGACGGTGGCCACCCAGCGGAAGTCACCGGCGGCGAACGACTCCTCCGCCTTGGCCAGCACGGCATCGGCGCCGCCCATGAACTCGATGTAGCGCACGGCCTGCTCGGCCGGAGGATGCTCCCACAGGTGGGCCGGGTTGCCGTCGAACCAGCCCAGGTAGCGCTGGTAGATCGCCTTGACGTTGTGGCTCACCGACCCGTAGTAGCCGGTGGTGTGCCAGGCGGCCTCCAGTGCGGGCGGCAGCTCGATCAGCTCGGCGATCTCGGCGCCGACGTAGCCCTGGTTCATCATCCGCAGGGTCTGGTCGTGCAGGTAGCCGTAGAGGTCACGCTGCAGCGACAGGAACTCGACGACGCGCTCGCGGCCCCACGTCGGCCAGTGGTGCGAGGCGAAGGAGACCTCCAGGTCGTCGGCCAGCAGGTCGATGGTCTCGGTGAGGTAGCCCGACCACACGTGCGGGTCGCGCACCAGGGCGCCGCGCAGGGTCAGCAGGTTGTGCAGCGTGTGCGAGGTGTTCTCGGCCAGGCAGACCGCCTTGTGGTCGGGGAAGGCGAAGTTCATCTCCGCGGGCGCCTCGGTGCCCGGCGTCATCTGGAAGACGATGGCCACGCCGTCCACCACCTCACGCTGGCCGGTGTGGGTGATGTCGAGCGTCGGGCGGATCAGCGTGACCGTGCCCGTGCTCGTCGTCATGCCGAGCCCGGCGCCGACCTGTGCGAACGGCCCCTTGGGCAGCGCGGCGCCGTACATGTAGCCCGCGCGCCGCGACATCGCCGCGCCGGCGTAGACGTTCTCGGCCACCGCCTCGGCCAGGAAGCCGCGAGGGGCGATCACGACGCACCGGCCCGCGTCGACGTCGGCCTGGGTGGTCACGCCCTTGACCCCACCGAAGTGGTCGACGTGCGAATGGGTGTAGATGACCCCGGTCACCGGCCGGTTGCCGCGGTGCTCGCGGTAGAGCGCCAGGGCCGCCGTCGCCGTCTCGACGCTGATGAGGGGGTCGATGACGACCACCCCGCTCTCGCCCTCGACGAAGGTGATGTTCGACAGGTCGAGCCCGCGCACCTGGTAGATGCCCTCGACGACCTCGTAGAGGCCGTGCATCGCCACGAGCGTCCCCTGCCGCCACAGGCTGGGGTTCACGCACGACGGCGCCTCGCCCGCGAGGAAGGAGTAGGCGGCGTTGTCCCACACGATCCGCCCGTCCGCGGCGGTCACGACTGCGGGGTCGAGCCCGCCGATCCGGCCGCGGCCGGCGTCCGCGAAGTCCTGGGTGTCTCGGAACGGCAGCCTGGCCTGCAGGGCGGCGTTCTGCTGCGCGACGGTCTCGGTGACGGACGGCGTGCTCATCGGGGCCTCCTGGAAGCGTTCGCGCCAATCAAGCACGGATACCGGGGGTTTGCCTCCCCTTCCGGGGGTGGCCGCAGCCCGGCGGGGCCCGCCGCCCCGTGGCCCGCTCCTTGTGCCGGTGGAGCAGCGCACAGCACGGCTGGCTAGTCTCACTGTCGTGGCAGACCTGCGCAGTGCGCTCGCCGTGCCGCGACCGAAGGTTTCGGTCCCGCGTCGGATCGACCGGGCCGTCGAGCGGCCGCGTCTCCTCGGCGACCTCGCGGGGGCTCCGGCAGGGACCGCGGCCGAGAACGGTCACGGCGGCCCCGAGGTCCTCCTCGCCTGCGCTCCCGCCGGCTACGGCAAGACCACCATGCTGGCCGACTTCGCCGACGAGCAGCGGGCCGCCGGGGTGCCGGTCGCCTGGGTCACCTGCGACCGCGACGACGACGGCACCGCGTTCTGGAGCGCGGTGATCCTCGCGGCCACCGAGGCCGCCCCGGAGTCGGCGACCCAGCTGGCCGACCTGGACGCACCCACCGGCCCGGCCGACGCGACCTTCGTCGCCAACCTCATCGGGGTGCTCGGCGACGAGGTGCCCGGCATCATCCTGGTGTTCGACGACGTGCACGAGGTGCGCGCCCGCGAGGTGCTCGACGGCCTCCAGCACCTGGTGCAGTGGGCCGACGCACGGGTGCGGGTGGCCCTGGGATGCCGCTTCGAGCCGCCGATCGGCCTGCACCGCCTCAGGCTCACCGGCCGCCTGCGGGAGGTGCGCGCCGCCCAGCTGGCCTTCACCCCCGAGGAGGCCGACGACTTCTGGGACCGGCACGACATCGTGCTCGACACCGACGCCCGGGCGGTGCTGCACGCCCTCACCGAGGGGTGGCCCGCCGGCATGCGGATGGCGGCGCTCTCGCTCGAGCACGGCGACCCGGCCACCTTCGTCGCCGAGTTCAGCGGTGCCGACCGCCCGGTGGCGGACTACCTCGCCGGCGAGGTGCTGGTGCGCCTGCCCGACGACGTCGTCGACTTCCTGCTGCGCACCTGCGTGGTCGAGGACCTCTCCGTCGACCTCGCAGCGCGGCTCTCCGGGCGCGACGACTCCGCGGCCATGCTCGACGACCTGGCCCAGCGCAACGCCCTGGTCGTGCCCCTCGACCGCAGTGGCACCTGGTTCCGCTACCACGCGCTGCTGCGCACCTACCTCGTCGCCGCCCTGCGGCGGCGCAACCACGGCGAGATGGCCGCCCTCCGGGTGATCGCCGCCCGCTGGTTCCTCGACCAGCGCGATCCGTCCCAGGCCCTCGAACTCGCCTCGGCAGCCCCGGACGGCGAGCTCGTCGAGCAGATCCTGCTCACCCACGGCCTGGGACTGGTGCTCGCCGGCGGCGGCGCCACCGTGCGCCGCGCCATCGGGCTGCTGCCCGTGCCGCAGGACACCGCCCCCGCGGTGCTGGTGCATCGCGCGCTGCTCGCCGTCGACGAGGGCGACATCTCGACCGCCGACGAGGCACTCGCCGCGCTCGCCGCGGTGCCCGACGACGGCACCAGCGCGCGGATGACGTCGCTGCGCAAGGCGGCCGCGCTGCACCGCGCCCGGCTCGCCGCCGACCTGGCCGTCGCGCGCTCGAGCGACCTGGTCGAGGACGTCGGGCCCTCGCACCTGCCCGGCGACCTCGACCCCGACGTCCGGCTGCTGGTGCTGGCCGACCGCGGCGCGCTGCGCCTCTTCGAGGGCGACCACCAGCGCGCCCGGCGTGACCTGCTGCAGGCGATCGACCTGGCCCAGGCGGCCGGCCTGCACTCCATCCAGCTCTACTGCAAGAACCTGGTCGCGGGGACCTACGCGGCGCAGAACGACCTGGCGCAGGCCAGGATCGCCGCCGAGAAGGCCATCGCCTTCGCGACCGCCCGCGGTTGGGACCGCACACCGACCCTCGCCTACTCCTACATGCTCGCCGGCTGGACCGCGTTCCAGCTGCTCCGCCCGGAGGAGGCGGCGACCTGGGCGGCCGTCTCGCTCGACGTCATCGACACGACGATCGACGTCGAGGTGGAGGGCGCGGCCCGCACCGGTGAGGCCATCATCGCCTTCGACGAGCCGCCGCAGCGACGCTCCGCCCTCGACCGGCTGCAGCGCACCACCGCGTGGCTCACCGAGCGCGGTGCCTCTCCGGCGCTCACCGCCATGGCGGCGCCGCACGAGCTGCGGATGTGCCTCGGCCTCGGCGAGTGGCACCGGGCGGAACTGGCCGTCGAGCGGGCCGAGAGGCGGCTTGGCCCCGGCGGCGACGTCGCGGTGCTGCAGGCCGAGTTCGCCTCCGCCCGGGGCCGGCCGGCCGACGCCAGGCGCCTCCTGCGCCCGGTCCTCGCCGGCGACCTGGTCCCCATCCGCACCACCGCGGGCACCACCGCGTGGCTGCTCGAGGCCCTGCTCGCCGAGCGGTCCGACCGACGCCCCGCCGCCACCGAGGCGCTGCTCTCGGCGCTGCAGAACGCCGCACCCACCGGGGCCACCCGTCCGTTCTTCGACGCGGGCGCCGAGGTGCACGCGCTGCTGCTCCAGCTGCGCGGGCGAGCCGGGCACCTCGAGCCGTTCCTCGACTCGGTGCTCACCGGCATCGCCCACCTGCTGGAGTGGCAGGGCACGGCCACCAGCACCGGCAGCGCGCTGCCACCCGGGTCGACCACCGCGCCGAGCGGTGGGTGGCTGACCGAGCGAGAGCTCGTGGTGCTGCGCGACCTGCCCTCGATGATGACGCTCGGCGAGATCGCCGCCGCTCAGGGCATCAGCCTCAACACGGTCAAGACGCACGTGCGCTCGATCTACGCCAAGCTCGGCGCCGGCACCCGCCGGGAGGCCATCGGCATCGCCCGTGGGCTCGGCCTTCTCTGACCGCTGGTTCACCGGGCCACGCGAAACGCCGCCTCCAGCGACCGATGCGCCGAGCACCCGGCGTGAGCGAACCGGCATCCGAGTGCGCTCACCCGTAGCGCGTGAGGCGGGCCAAGTGCCGCCGGTGCCAAGGTCGACACCACCGCAGGTGATGCTGCGCCCGTGCGAGAGGACGTCGATGCGATACGAGTTCATCATTCGTGGCTCGGTGAGCGAGGACGTCCTGGGAGCGCTGCCCGAGCTGTCGGCCACGCCGTACCCCACCGGGGGCACCGTCCTGTTCGGCCCGGTCCAGGACGAGTCGGACGTCTCGAGCCTGCTCGCGAGGTTCTCCGACCTCGGGCTGTCCGTCGTCGAGATGCGACGGCTCCCGGACTGAGCCGACGTGGGCGACACCGGAGGCCGCCGCTTCCCGGCATCGGTGACCGGGCGAGCACGCGGCTGGGCCTCGCGTCGCTTCGGCAACCGCACCACCGTCGCCGCCGACCTGCGAGCCGGCGCCGTTCTCGGGCTGGAGTCGGTGCCCGACGGCCTGGCCAACGGCCTGCTGGCCGGCGTCAACCCCATCCTCGCCCTGAACGGCTACCTCGTCGGAACGCTCGTCGGAGCGGTCACCACCAGCACCGTGCTGATGTCCGTGCAGGCGACGGGCGCCATGGCGGTGATCATCTCCGACGTGCCGCAGACCCAGACCGGTGACGCCCGGGCGCAGGAGGCGATCGCGGTGCTCGCCATCCTCACCGGCGTGGGAATGCTGGCGCTGGGACTGGCCCGGCTCGGCTCGCTCGTGCGCTTCGTGCCGAGCTCGGTGCTGGTGGGCTTCGTCAACGCCGTGGCGATCAACATCATGCTCTCGCAGGTCGACGAGATCACCGGCTACGCCAGTGCCGCGCCCAACCGGGTGATCAAGGCCTTGGACACTCTGCTGCACCCGGGGCAGATCCTCTGGGCCGGCGTGTTCGTGGCCGCGCTCACCGTCGTCCTCATCGTGCAGCTCGAGCGCACCCGGCTCGGAGCGCTCGGCATGGTCGTCGCCATCGCGTTGGGGTCGGCGGTGCCGGTCGTCCTCGGCGCCCTCGGCGCCAGCGTGCTGGCGGTGCCGGTGCTCTCCGACATCGTGACCGTGCCCGAGAACCTGCCGCAGCTCGAGCTGCCCTCGCTGGGCCTGGTCGCGGTGATGATCGTGCCGGCGTTCTCGCTCGTCTTCGTGGGGCTGGTGCAGGGCGCCGCCATCGGCGGCACGATGACCAGGCCCGACGGCTCGGCCAATGACGCGTCCGGTGACTTCCGCGGGCAGGGCGTCGCCAGCCTGGCCGCCGGCGCGCTGCAAGGGGTGCCGGTTGCCGGCTCGATGTCGGCCACGAACCTCGTGCGCGCGGCCGGCGCCCGCACGGCCACGGCCAACCTGTTCGCCGGTGTCGTCATCGGGGCCTCGATGCTGCTGTTGTCCGACGTCGTCGGCTACATCGCGATGCCCGCCCTCGGCGGGCTCCTGGTGCTCATCGGCTGGCGCAGCCTCAAGGTCGACCAGCTGCTGCTCACCTGGCGCACCGGCGCGGTGCCGGCCACGACGATGGCGATCACGTTCGTGCTGACCCTCATCATCCCGCTGCAGTACGCCGTGCTCGTGGGGGTGGCTCTGTCCGTGCTGCTGCACGTGGGACGCCAGTCGAACCGGGTGGTGGTCAAGCACTGGGTCTTCGACGACGGGCAGGGCTTCCCCATCGAGGCCGACCCTCCCGCGCAGGTGCCGGCCCGCGAGGTGGTCGTGCTCGCCACCTACGGCAGCCTCTTCTTCGCGTCCGCGCCGGCCTTCGAGGCGCAGCTGCCTCGGCCGGTGGGCACCGACACCCGTGGCGTGGTCGTGCTGCGCCTGCGCGCCAAGGAGGAGCTCGGCAGCACCATGGTGAAGGTGCTCATCAAGTACTCCCAACAGCTCGCGGCCAGCGGCTCGCGGCTGATGCTCGCCGGGGTCACCCCGGGGGTGCGCCGGCAGGTCGACGACACGGGGCTCACCACGCTGCTCGGGGACGACGCGATCTTCCTGGCTCAGCCCCGGGTCGGCCTGTCCGTGCGCGAGGCCATGAAGCACGCCGAGTCGTGGATCGAGGAGTCGCCCGCCACCACGGCGCCCGGTGACGGCTGAGCCGGCATCCGCCCCTGACGACGGCTACCGCCCGGTACGTGGGGCGATCACCTCACCTCCCAGGCGGTAGCGCAGGTGGGTCGCGGATGCCGCGCCGCCGGACTCTTGACTCGTTCCAGAAAACGGGCCAGACTGCCAGCGTGCCCTCCCCGCCCGACGTCGAGCAGCTGCTGCGCGGTGCGTCGCTGCGGGTGACCCGGCCCCGAGTGGCCGTGCTGGCCGCCGTGCAGGAGCGGCCGCACGCCAGCACCGACACGATCATCGAGGTCGTGCGCGAGGACCTCGGCGAGGTCTCGCACCAGGCGGTCTACGACGTGCTGCGCGCCCTCACGACCGCCGGCCTGCTGCGCCGCATCCAGCCCTCCGGCTCGGTCGCCCGCTACGAGGCCCGCGTCGGCGACAACCACCACCACGTCGTGTGCCGTTCGTGTGGCGCCATCGCCGACGTCGACTGCGCGCTCGACGCAACCCCGTGCCTCACGGCATCCGACGACCACGGCTACCTCATCGACGAGGCAGAGGTCGTCTACTGGGGCACCTGCCCGCAGTGCACCGCCGCAGCGAGCACCTGAGACCAGACCACCACCGATCCCGAGTACCGCACCACCGAACAGGAGACGGACGTGACCGACCAGGCAACCGACGGCGTGACCGCGCAGGGCAGCGAGAGCGAGAACCCCGCGATCGACGCACCCACCCCGAAGAAGGGGCGGCCCCACACCAACCAGGACTGGTGGCCCGACCAGCTCGACCTGTCGGTGCTGCACAAGCACTCCCCCGCCACCAACCCGCTGGATGCCGGGTTCGACTACGCGGCGGCGGTGGCCACCCTGGACGTGGAGGCGCTCAAGCGCGACATCGTCGAGGTGATGAGGACCTCCCAGGACTGGTGGCCGGCCGACTTCGGGCACTACGGCGGCCTGTTCATCCGGATGAGCTGGCACGCAGCGGGCACGTACCGCATCGAGGACGGCCGCGGCGGGGCGGGCAGCGGGCAGCAGCGCTTCGCCCCCCTGAACAGCTGGCCCGACAACGCGAACCTCGACAAGGCGCGCCGGCTGCTGTGGCCGATCAAGCAGAAGTACGGCCAGAAACTCTCGTGGGCCGACTTGATGGTCCTCGTCGGCAACGTCGCTCTCGAGTCGATGGGCTTCAAGACGTTCGGGTTCGGCGGCGGCCGGGCGGACGTCTGGGAGCCGGAAGAGGACATCTATTAGGGCCCCGAGGGCAAGTGGCTGGCGGACGAGCGCTACAGCGGCGACCGTGACCTCAGCAATCCTCTCGCCGCCGTGCAGATGGGCCTGATCTACGTCAATCCGGAAGGGCCCAACGGCAAACCTGATCCGCGCGCCGCCGCGCGGGACAAACGGGAAACCATTGGCCGGTTGGCGATGAATGTAGAAGAGAAGGTAG
>JBJMHU010000036.1:0-8808 GCA_045807225.1 Ornithinibacter sp.
CGAGGCGCTGTCCTACGGTGTCGGGCGCATCGTCGTCGACTCCTTCCATGAGATCGACCGGATCGCCTCAGTCGCAGTCGATCTCGGTGTGGTCGCACCGGTCATGGTGCGCGTGACGGTCGGCGTCGAGGCGCACACCCACGAGTTCATCGCCACCGGCCACGAGGACCAGAAGTTCGGCTTCAGCCTGGCCGGTGGCCAGGCGTTCGAGGCGGCCGGTGCGCTGCTGGGCCGCCCCGACGTCTTCGACCTGCGCGGGCTGCACAGCCACATCGGCAGCCAGATCTTCGACACCGGCGGCTTCGAGATGGCCGCCCGCCGGCTGGTCGGCCTGCACGCGCAGATCGCGAACGAGCACGGCCACCACTGCCCCGAGATCGACCTCGGTGGTGGCTACGGCATCGCCTACACCTCCCAGCACACCCCGCTGTCGGTCGCGACCCTCGCGCAGGAGATGGCCGACATCGTCGGGCGCGAGCTCAAGGCGGTCGGCGACGGCGACAACACCCGCGTCCCCCGGGTGTCGGTCGAGCCGGGCCGCGCCATCGTCGGCCCGAGCACCTTCACGCTCTACGAGGTGGGCACGGTCAAGGACGTCGAGGTGGGCGGCGGCCACAGCCGCACCTACGTCTCGGTCGACGGGGGGATGAGCGACAACGCGCGCCCCGCGCTCTACGAGGCCGACTACTCGTGCACGCTGGCCAGCCGTCGGTCCGACGCGCCGCCCCGCCTGTCCCGGGTCGTCGGGCGGCACTGCGAGAGCGGCGACATCGTCGTGCTCGACGAGTACCTGCCCGCCGACCTCGTGCCGGGTGACCTGGTCGCCGTCCCGGGCACCGGCGCCTACTGCCGCAGCCTGTCCAGCCAGTACAACCACACCCCCCGCCCGCCGGTCGTCGCCGTTCGCGCAGGCCGCTCACGCGTGCTCGTGCGGCGTGAGACCATCGAGGACCTGCTCGCCCTCGACGTGGCGGACGCGTGAGCACCCACAGCGAGGAGACGGACCCCACCATGGCGCACGAACCCGGTGCCCCCCTGCGCGTCGCGCTGCTCGGCTGCGGCGTCGTGGGGTCCGCCGTCGCCACCAGGCTCGTCGAGAACGCCGACGACCTCGCCGCCCGGGTGGGGGCCCCCCTCGAGCTCGTCGGCATCGCGGTGCGCCGGCCGCAGCGGCCGCGACCCGACGTGCCGGTCGACCCCTCCCTCTTCACCGCCGACGCCGACGAGCTGGTCACCCGAGCCGACGTCGTCATCGAGGTGATCGGCGGCATCGAGCCGGCCCGCGGCCTCATCCTGCGCGCGATGGAGCACGGCGCCTCGGTCGTCTCGGCCAACAAGGCCCTGCTCGCCGAGGACGGGCCCACCCTCTACGCCGCCGCCGACACCTGCGACGTCGACCTCTACTACGAGGCCGCCGTGGCCGGCGCCATCCCGATCCTGCGCCCCATCCGCGAGTCGCTCGCCGGCGACGACGTGCGCCGGGTGCTCGGCATCGTCAACGGCACGACCAACTTCGTGCTCGACAAGATGGACAGCACCGGCGCCGGCTTCGCCGAGACCGTCGAGCAGGCCCAGGCGCTCGGCTACGCCGAGGCCGACCCCACCGCCGACGTCGAGGGCTTCGACGCCGCGGCCAAGGCGGCCATCCTGGCCAGCCTGGCGTTCCACACCCGGGTGTCCTCGCTCGACGTGCACCGCGAGGGCATCACCGAGGTGACCGCCGGCGACATCCAGGCGGCCACCGAGATGGACTGCGTGGTCAAGCTGCTCGCCATCTGCGAGCGGGTCGTCGGTGCCGGGGGCGCCTCCGCGGTGAGCGTGCGCGTGCACCCGGCGATGATCCCGCGCAGCCACCCGCTGGCCAGCGTCCGCGAGGCGTTCAACGCCGTGTTCGTCGAGGCGGCCGCCGCCGGTGAGCTGATGTTCTACGGGCGCGGAGCGGGTGGCGACCCCACGGCATCCGCCGTGCTCGGTGACGTCGTCGCGGTGGCGCGGCACAAGGTGGCCGGTGGCCGGGGGCCGGGGGAGTCGGCGTACGCCGACCTGCCGGTCGCGGACATGGGCCAGTCCCTGACGAGGTACCACATCAGCCTCGACGTGGCCGACCGCCCCGGCGTGCTCGCGCAGGTCGCGGCCGTGTTCGCCGACCATGGCGTCTCGATCGAGACGGTGCGCCAGCAGGCCGCCCCGGGCGACGGGGAGCGCGCCAAGCTCATCGTGGTCACGCACCGCGCCACGGATGCCGCGCTCGCCGCGACCGTCGACGCCCTCGGCGACCTCGAGGCCGTGCAGGACGTCGCCTCGGTCATGCGCGTGGAAGGAGCCTGAGCCGTGGCGCACCAGTGGCGCGGAGTGATCCGCGAGTACGCCGCCCGCCTGCCGATGCTGGAGGGCGCGCCGGTCGTCACCCTGCTGGAGGGCGGCACGCCGCTCATCCCGTGCGAGAGCCTGTCCGAGCTGACCGGGGCGAACGTGCTGGTGAAGTTCGAGGGGCTCAACCCGACGGCGTCGTTCAAGGACCGCGGCATGACCACCGCGATGTCCGTGGCCAAGCGCAACGGCGCCAAGGCGGTCATCTGCGCGAGCACCGGCAACACCAGCGCCAGTGCTGCCGCGTACGCGACCAAGGCCGGGATGACGTGTGCCGTGCTCGTGCCCGACGGCAAGATCGCGATGGGCAAGCTGAGCCAGGCCGTCGCGCACGGTGCGACGCTGATCCAGGTCGAGGGCAACTTCGACGACTGCCTCACCGTCGCGCGAAAGCTGGCGGAGGCCTACCCGGTCGAGCTCGTCAACTCGGTGAACCCGGCGCGCATCGAGGGCCAGAAGACCGCTGCGTTCGAGGTCGTCGACGCACTCGGTGACGCCCCCGACATCCACGTGCTGCCGGTGGGCAACGCCGGCAACATCACGGCCTACTGGCAGGGTTACACCGAGTACGCCTCTGCCACAAGGGGGCTGGGAGGCGAGGTGTTGGCGCCGGTCGCCACGCGAACGCCGCAGATGTGGGGGTTCCAGGCGGCCGGGGCGGCGCCGATCGTGCTCGGCCACCCGGTCGACCACCCGGAGACCATCGCCACCGCCATCCGCATCGGCAACCCGGCGTCGTGGCGCCAGGCCGAGGCCGCCCGCGACGAGTCGGGCGGGCGCATCGAGTCGGTGACCGACGAGGAGATCCTCGCCGCGCACCGGCTGCTGTCCTCGACCGAGGGCATCTTCGTCGAGCCCGGCTCGGCCGCGAGCATCGCCGGCCTGCTCAAGGCGCACCGCGAGAAGGCGATCCCGCGGGACGCCACGGTCGTGTGCACGGTGACCGGCCACGGACTCAAGGACCCGCAGTGGGCCCTGCGCACCGCCGACGGGTCCGACATCCAGCCCGTGCGCGTGCCGGTCGACGCCTACAGCGTCGCGGCGGCGCTCGGCCTCGAGGGGTGACGTGAGCGGGGAGGCGCTGCGGGTCGGTGTCGACGTCGAGGTCCGCGTCCCCGCCAGCAGCGCCAACCTCGGCCCGGGGTTCGACTCGGTGGGCTGCGCCCTCGGCCTCTGGGACCGCTGCCGCGCCACCGTCACCGCTGCGCCCGGGCTGGTGGTCACCGTCAGTGGTGAGGGAGAGGGTGCCGTGCCGCTCGACGCCACCCACCTGGTGCACCGCGCGATGCAGGCGGCCTGGGCCGAGCTGGGGGTCGATCCGGCGCAGGGCCTGGCGCTCGAGTGCGTCAACACCGTGCCGCACGGCCGGGGGATGGGGTCGTCGGCGACGGCGATCGTGACCGGCATCGTGGCGGCGCAGGCGCTGCACGACGTCTCGCGCGGCCTGGCCGGCGACGGGGTCGACCTCGGCTTCGCCAACAGCCTGGCGTCCCGGCTCGAGGGCCACCCCGACAACGCGTCGGCGAGCGTCTACGGCGGGGCCACCCTGTCGTGGACCGACGACCACGGCGGTGGCACCACGACCGTGCACCTGCCCGTGCACCCCGAGGTGGAGCCCGTCGTCTTCGCCCCCGACGTGCAGCTGTCGACCGCCAAGGCGCGCTCGGTGCTGCCGCAACAGGTGCGCCTGGCCGACGCGGCCGCCAACTCGGCCCGCGCCGCGCTGCTCACCCACGCCCTCGGCACCGCCCCCGAGCACCTGTTCGCGGCCACCCGCGAGTGGCTGCACCAGGAGGCTCGGCGCCCCTCGTACGCCGGCTCCATGGCCCTGGTCGACGCGCTCCGCGGGGCCGGTCACGCCGCCGTGATCTCCGGCGCGGGGCCCTCCGTGCTCGTGCTCGCCCGCCGAGACCGGGTCGCCGACGTGCGGGCTCTGGGTGGCGACGCGTGGCGGGTGCTGACCCCCGGCATCCCGCCGCACGGCGCGAGCGTCGAGGTACTCTCGCGCGGCTGACCGAACCGCTGCGGCACCCGCGACACCCGGGCCGGACGGTCGCGCGGCACGTCCAGCGCGCGGTGCTACTGTGTGCCTCGCGACCGCAGCCGATGCCGGGTGTTTCCCCCGATGCCTGCCGCACGTCGCCCTCCACGACCAGGGCCGCCGTCCAGCCATGCGCTGCGCGTCCGGCGTGGGCTCCCACATGATCGGCCACTTCGAGGCCATCCACGAGCGAGGGGAAGGATCCTTCGTGACAGACACCACCACTCTCGAGGCGACATCGGGCGCCAGCCCGCGCCGCTCCGGAGCGTTGACCGCCATGCGGCTCGCCGAGCTCCAGGGGCTCGCCTCGAGCATGGGCATCACCGGCACCGCCAAGATGCGCAAGGGCGACCTCGTCGCCGCCATCAAGGCCCGCCAGAACGGCGAGAGCGGCCCGGCCAGTGCCGCGCCGCCGCGCCGGGCCGGCCGCCCGGCGGGCTCGGCCGCCAGCGCCGACCGCGCGCCGCGCACCGAGAGCCAGGACAGCACCGAGCCGGTGCGCGAGGAGCGCGGCAGCGGCGAGAAGCAGGCCGAGCGCGACGAGAGCACCCAGCAGCGCGAGACCGCGCGCCGCGAGCGCCGAGACCGCCAGGACCGGCAGGACCGGCAGGAGCGCACCGACGGCAAGGGCCCGGAGCACACCGACGCCAAGCGGCCGGAGCGCCCCGACGGCACCGACACCCCGGTGGGTGACCGGGGCGACCGTGACGACCGGCAGGAGCGCACCGAGGCCAACCGCCAGGACCGTCAGGACCGCCAGGACCGGCAGCAGCGCCAGGACCGCACCGACTCCCGGGATGCCGACGCGGTCGACCGCGACGATCGGCAGGAGCGCACCGACACCAGCAACCGCCAGGACCGTGGTGACGCCAACCGCCAGGGCGGCCAGCACCAGAACCCGAACCAGAACCGCACGGCGCCCCAGGGTGCGGACGGCTACGACGACGAGGACGGCCGGGGCGGCCGTCGCCGGCGCAACCGCGGTCGCAACCGCGACAAGCGCCGCACCCCGGGCGCCCCCGGCGAGCGCCAGGTCGAGGAGTCGCAGCCGCAGATCGCCGAGGACGACGTGCTGGTGCCCGTCGCCGGCATCCTCGACATCCTCGACAACTACGCCTTCGTGCGCACCACCGGCTACCTGCCCGGCAGCAGCGACATCTACGTGCCGCTGCAGCTGGTCAAGCGGCACGGGCTGCGCAAGGGCGACGCCGTCACCGGCTCGATCAAGGCGACCGGTGAGGGCGAGGAGCCCCTGCAGCAGGCCGTGGGTGGGCGCAACAGCCGCGCCAAGTACACCCCGCTGGCCCGCCTCGACACCATCAACGGCCAGAGCCCCGATGACGCCCGCCGCCGCCCGGAGTTCGGCAAGCTGACGCCGCTCTACCCGCAGGACCGCCTGCGGCTCGAGACCGAGCAGCACCTGCTGACGACGCGGATCATCGACCTCGTCGCGCCGATCGGCAAGGGCCAGCGCGGCCTCATCGTCGCTCCGGCCAAGGCCGGCAAGACGATGGTGATGCAGGCGATCGCCAACGCCATCACCACCAACAACCCCGAGTGCCACCTCATGGTCGTGCTGGTCGACGAGCGCCCCGAGGAGGTCACCGACATGCAGCGCGCCGTCAAGGGCGAGGTCATCTCCTCGACCTTCGACCGGCCCGCCGAGGACCACACCACGGTGGCCGAGCTCGCCATCGAGCGGGCCAAGCGCCTGGTCGAGATGGGCCACGACGTCGTCGTGCTGCTGGACTCCATCACCAAGCTGGGGCGCGCCTACAACCTCGCGGCCCCTGCCAGCGGGCGCATCCTGTCCGGTGGCGTCGACTCGGCCGCGCTGTACCCGCCGAAGAAGTTCTTCGGCGCCGCGCGCAACATCGAGAACGGCGGATCGCTCACCATCCTGGCCACCGCCCTCGTCGAGACCGGCTCGCGGATGGACGAGGTGATCTTCGAGGAGTTCAAGGGCACCGGCAACATGGAGCTCAAGCTCGACCGCCAGCTCGCGAACCGCCGCATCTTCCCCGCGGTCGACGTCAACAACTCGGGCACCCGCAAGGAGGAGATCCTCCTGGCGCCCGAGGAGCTGCGGATCATGTGGAAGCTGCGCCGCGTGCTCGCCGCGCTCGACTCCCAGCAGGGCATCGAGCTCCTGCTCGACCGGCTGCGCAAGACCAAGACGAACTACGAGTTCCTCACCCAGGTGCAGCAGACCGCCACGATCCGGCTCGAGGACGAGAACGACGGCTGAGCCGAGCCCGACGACAGCAGTGAACACGCCGCTCCCCGGCGAAGGGGAGCGGCGTGTTCTCCACCCTGGAGCCGATGGGGTCGCCCGGGACGCTGGGGTCAGCGGGGCACGGGCAGGCACATCGCCGGGAAGTCGCGCACGGTGAACCCGCGAGCCGAGTAGATCCGCGACCCACCCGTCGTGGCGAACAGGTCGACCCGGGTGACGTCGGTGTCGTGGGCGAACCACCGCAGCAGGTCGTCGGTGCAGGCGGCGGCCAGACCCCGGCCGCGCCACGCGTGCAGGGTCGCGACGTTCGAGATGAGCCCCACCGACCCGTTGACGGCGGTGGGGCCGGGGATGAGCGCGGTGACCTCGCCCACCGCGCCGGAGACCACCCGCCCGTCGGCCTCGGCGACCACGACCCGCACCCCGGGCGCCGTGGCCCGGTCGGCGAACCACTCGTGCGCGGCGCGCCGCCACCCCGGGTCGGCGATCGCCTCGGATGCCGTCCCCATCGCCTCGAACATCACCGCCCGCAAGGTGACCATCACCGCGGCGTCGGCGCGGGTCGCCACCCGGATGACCACGGCGGACGGCGGCGCTCCGCCTTCTCGCGGCGACGTCACCGTCGGGGGCCGAGCGCCAGCCGGCGGCGGACCTCGGCGACACCCTCGGGGGAGTCGGGCAGGTCCCACCACGACTCCACCCACCAGGTGGCGCCCGCGTCGGCCCACCGCTGCACCGGCGGGCGCACCCCACCGAACGACCCGTGGCTGTCGCCCTCGACGACCACGTCGTAGTCCTCCATCGACAGGCCGGCATCCGCGCGCAGCGACCCGATGCGGTCGACGACCTCGCGCAGGGCCTCGGTGGTGAGGTGCGAGTGCGGCTCGTCGAGGGTGCCTCCGGCGTAGGACGGGAAGACCCCCTGCCACCGGGCCGCACGCTCGAGCGAGCGCTGTCGGGGACGCCCGGGGACGAGCATGCCGACGCACCACACGGGCGGGTGCGGCCGCTGGACGGGCATCGGTGGGATGAGCTCGGGCACCGGCCGGGCGCTGAAGTGCTCGCCGGTGAACTCGAACGGCTGGCCGCCCATCAGCCCCGCGTAGACGGCGAGCACCTCGTCGAGCTTCGCGGCCCGCACCGCCCGCCCCTCGTCGGGCTCGAACGCGAGCCAGTTGCCGTGCAGGGCGCCGAGCCCGACGCCCAGGGTGACCCGGCCGTCGGAGAGCCGGTCGACCGACGCCACCCGCGAGGCGAGGTCCCACGGCCGGTAGCGGGAGGCCGGGGTGAGCAGGGTGCCCAGCCGCACCCGGTCGGTGACCATCGCGGCGGCAGCCAGGGTGGCCCAGGCGTCCTGGCCCCAGACGGCCTCCCACGAGAACACCATGTCCCACCCAGCGCCCTCGGCGAGGGTGGCCAGCTCGGTGAACGTCGGCTCGTCGGCGTAGGGGATGACGGCTCCGAAGCGCATGGCCCGACGGTACCGAAGCCCTCCGACAGCAGGGCGGGTCGAGGCGGGAATGCGACGAGCGCACCCCGGCGTTTAGGCCACCGTGTGCCCGCTCTGGCACACTTGACCGCTGGACCGGTTCACGGCATCAGATGCGTTTCCTGAGCGCCTCCCTCACGAGGGGCGCAGGCGGGGCGCCAGAGGGTTTGCAGCACCGTGCTGAGCCCGCCGACCCGGACGCATCCAAGGAGAAATCGTGAAGAAGGACATCCACCCCGACTACGTCGAGACCACGGTCACCTGCACCTGTGGCAACACGTTCACCACGCGCAGCACCGCGAAGAACGGCGTCATCCACGCCGACGTCTGCTCGCAGTGCCACCCGTTCTACACGGGCAAGCAGAAGATCCTCGACACCGGCGGCCGCGTCGCCCGCTTCGAGGCGCGCTACGGCAAGAAGGTCGCCGCCAAGTAGCCCGCTCGACCGCGCCGGTCCACCCCTCCGGGTGGGCCGGCGCGTCGCGTTGCACCGCCGTCAGGCACCACCGAAGCCCCCCGACCAACGGAGAACCCGTGCTCGACTCCGCACAGGCCCTCGTCGACGAGCACGCCGCCCTCGAGCGCCAGATGGGTGACCCGGCCGTCGCGTCCGACCCCGACCGCAGCCGCGAGCTGGGCAAGCGGTATGCCGCGCTCGGCCCGACCGTCGCC
>JBJMHU010000037.1:0-39300 GCA_045807225.1 Ornithinibacter sp.
GCCCGCGACGACCGCGACCACCGTCGACGTCACGAAAGCGGCCCCTGCGGCCACCGCACCGGCCGCCGCCCTGTTCCCCACCTTGGCCGCCGCCTTCGTGCCCGCTACGACCGCGAAGGCCATGCTGACCGACGCGGCCACCGTCACCCCGTCCTACGTCGTGACGGTGGGCCCGGTCGGACCCAACGGTCCGGCGACGATCCACGACCCCTACTCGTCGACGACCAGCGGGCAGTGCAGCGTGTGCCACCTGGCGCACACGGCGAAGTCCGGCGTGCTGGTCAAGGCGCCGGCGATCACCGAGCAGTGCTACACCTGCCACGCCGACGGCGGTCCCGCCGGCGCGGCGGACGTGAAGGCGCAGTACGCGCTCGGCCAGCCGGCGAACGACCCCACGACGCGCTCGTACTGGTCGCACGACACCGCCGACGCCACCAGCCACACGCGCGACTCCGACAACGAGTTCGAGGGCCGGCTCAGCCGGCACAGCCAGTGCAGCGACTGTCACGACCCCCACGGGTCGACCGACACCCCCCCGACCATGACCGCCACGGGCTGGACGGCCCCGGGCGCGGTGGCCAACGTCTCCGGCGTCGCGGTCACCAACGGCGCGGCCGGCACCACCCCCAGCTACACCTGGCGCGACGGCACCGTCGCACCGGTCACTGCGGAGTACCAGCTCTGCTTCAAGTGCCACTCCGGCTTCACCACGCTTCCGGCCGACGTGCCGGGCAAGCCCTCACAGAACGCGACCGACCTGGGCGTGGCGCTCAACCCGGCCAACGCCTCCTTCCACCCGATCGAGGCTCCCGGGCGCAACCAGACCCAGAAGCTCGCGGACAGCCTGGCCGGGTCCTCCCCCTACAAGCTGTGGAACTTCAGCACCGGTGACACCGTGCGCTGCGTCAGCTGCCACTCGAGCAACACGACCGGCACGTCCAGCAACCCGGCAGAGAACGCCCCTGACGCGAGCAACACCGCGCACGCGTCCACCAACCGCGGCATCCTCACGCGCCCCTACGAGAACCGTGTGCTGTCGGCATCCGGGAGCTTCTACGACAACAAGGGCTCCGCCCTGTGCCTGACCTGCCACATGGAGACCCCCTTCATGAACCGGCAGCGCCCGGCGGCTGCGGAGGGCACCAACTTCGTGTTCCACGGCCTGCACATGTCGGGGATCTCCGGCAGGGGCAGCGGCGGCCTGGACATCGACACCCCCGGGGCGGGCCAGGGCAACGCGCGCTGCGCGGAGTGCCACTTCGACAGCCACGGCACGACGACGCGGCCCACCGCCCAGAAGCTCACCGGCGAGGGACTCGTCGTCTTCGGCCCCGACGTCCTGGCGAGCAAGTCGATGGGCGGAGTGCCCACCTTCACCAAGACCGCGACGAGCGCGACGTGCACGCTCACCTGCCACGGCAAGGACCACCAGGAGGCCAGGTACACCCCTGACCCGCCCGCCTCTATCGGGAATGTGCCTGTCGGCGGATAGTTCCGCAAATCGCTCAAAACGATACTGAAATCGGCAACAAGGAACACCGACCAGAGCCGATGATCGAGGAGCGAAACCCATGTCCCCAGTACGGGAAGCGACCACCACGGGAACCACGTCAGACCCGGTCGTGACCAGGGTGGGACTGCTCGCCCGGTTCGGCCTCGACGGCGCGGCGGAGGACCCGGAGGTCGAGAGCACGTACGACCGGATCGGTGACTTCCTGGACCAGGCCCCGAGCGAGATCCGAGGCTGGGCGGACCGCCGCCAGCAGGAGGCCGACCGGATCTTCTCCCTCCTGACCGCCCCCGAGCCCCAGCTCGCCCCGCCCGCACGCACGCCGGCGCCTGCCGGGGCCGTGGCGCCGGCACCCGCGCCGTCCGGCAGCAGCTCGACCAACCGCGTCCTGCTCGGCGTCATCGCCGTGCTCGCCACGGTGGGAGTCGTCTTCGGCGTCTACTGGATGGGGCGCCCGACCGTGCCGGACGTCACCTCGGCCGCCAGCTCCAGCTCGGCCGCCACGCCCAGCGCCGCGCCGACGCTCGACCAGGCCAAGCTGGCCGCGTTGACCGCCAAGGTCACGGCGAACCCCAAGGACGTCGCCTCGCTCCAGAAGATCACCGACCTCTTCTTCGCCGCCAACGACTGGACCGGCGCCAAGGCCGCGGCGCAGAAGGTGCTGGCCGTCGACCCGACCAACGAGCAGGGCCTGATCAGCCTCGGCGCCGCCTCCTACAACGGTGGCGACAACACCGCCGCCGAGAAGGCCTGGAAGGCCGGCCTGAAGGCCCACCCCAAGAACGCCGAGATGCACTACGACCTGGGCTTCCTCTACATGACGACCGGCCGCAACGACCAGATGAAGACCGAGTGGGCCAAGGTCGTCGAGCTCGCCCCGAACAGCGATCTGGCCAAGACCGTGCAGTCGCAGGTCGGGTCCGTGACGAAGCCCTCGGCCTCGCCCACCAAGTGACCTCGACCCACCACCACCACCACGACACGAAGCGAGGCTGAGATGAACGGCAACATCACCCTGGCGGTGGCCTTCGCCGCGGGTCTGGTGTCGTTCGCCTCGCCGTGCTGCCTGCCGCTGGTGCCGGTCTACGTGGGCTTCATCGTCGGGGGCAACGCCGACACCGCACAGCCCGCACGCAGCGTGGCCTTCCGCCAGGCCCTCGCGTTCGTCATCGGCTTCACCGTGGTGTTCGTGGCGCTGTGGGCCTCCATCGGCCTGGTCGGCTACGCGCTGCGCGACCACGTCAGCCTGCTGCGTCAGGTCGGCGGCGCCATCCTCGTCATCATGGGCCTGCACGTGGCGGGTCTCATCTCCCTCCCGGTCCTGGGCCGCCAGGCCGGCGCCGGCGCCAACATGGGTCGGCTGGTGCAGCGCCGCCCCGACGGCACCGTGATCGAGCAGGCACCGCGGATGGGCCGCTCGGCGCTGTTCGGTGTGGTGTTCGCCGCCGGCTGGACGCCCTGCATCGGCCCGATCCTCAGCGGGATCATCGGGCTGGCGTCCCTCCGCTCGGACCTCGCCCAGGGAACGGTCCTGCTCCTCGCCTACGCGCTCGGTCTCGGCATCCCCTTCATCCTCGTGGCGCTCGGTGCGGACAGCCTGCGCCACCGCCTCACCTGGTTCGCCCGGCACGACGCCGTGGTGTCCCTGGCCACCGGATCCATGCTCGTCGTCGTCGGCTTCCTGATGATCACGAACCTGCTCATGCGGCTCTCCCAGTTCTTCCCGACCATCCCCGTCTGAAAGAGGCAACGCGATGACGACCACCGTGAGGGGCCGCGAGGACATCACCTCGTACGTGCCCGGACACGTCGACCACGAGCACGGCGTCGACATCCTCGACGGGAGTGAGCAGGACGGCCACGGCCACCACCACGCCCACCCGCTGCGCAAGATCTGGCTCTTCCTCATCTCGATGCGCACCGGGCTGTGGATCATCCTCACCCTCGGCGTGCTCACCCTCCTCGGCACCCTGCTCATGCAGGTCGAGCCGGAGGTGCGCGCGGACGCCGCGGCCTACCAGCAGTGGCTGGCCGGCACGCCGACCCAGCGCTACGGCGGCTGGGCCGGCATCCTCGACAAGCTCGGCCTGTTCCACGTCTTCTCGACCTGGTACTTCATGGGCCTGTTCGCGCTGCTCAGCCTGAGCATCCTGGCCTGCTCGGTCAACCGGGCCCCGCGGCTGTGGCGGGTGGCGACCAAGCCACGCACCACCATGAGCGACGTCTTCTACGACCACGCGCCGCTGCGGGCCACGATCGACCTGCCGGTGGACAGCGCAACGGCAGCCGAGCAGGTGCGGGAAGCGCTGCGCCGCAAGCACTTCCGCATCGTCGACGCGCACGCGGAGACCGGCACGGCCTTGTATGCCGACCGCTTCCGCTGGGGCCCGTTCGGCACCGTCATCGCGCACCTGAGCCTCATCATCGTGATGCTCGGCTTCGTCGTCAGCGCCAGCACGGGCTTCCGCGACAAGAGCTTCATCGCCCCGGTCGGCGTGCCCGTCAGCGTCGGTCACGGCACCGGCCTGACCGTGGAGGCGAAGTCCTTCACGGACTCCTACTACGACAACGGCGCCCCCAAGGACTACGTCTCCGACCTGGTCCTGACCCAGGACGGCAAGCAGGTCGCGCGCCACGACACCCGGGTGAACTCGCCACTGATCTACGACGGCACGTGGTTCCACCAGTCGTCGTTCGGCAACGGCGCCGACGTGACGGTGAAGGACGGGGACACCGAGGTCTACTCCGGACTGGTCCCGCTGCAGTGGCAGTCCGACGACGGCCAGCAGAGCATCGGGCAGCTGAGCATCCCCGACCGCGGCATCAGCGTCTACGTGGTCGAGGCCGCCTCCGGCCAGGTCCTCGCCGACCTGCCGGCGGGCTCGGCCCAGCTCGAGGTGCACAAGGCCGGGGTCAACGACCCGCTCGGCGCGCCGGTCGTCAGCCAGGGCCAGTCCGCCGTGGTCGACGGGCTCACCTACACCTATCAGCGCAACCGCCAGTACACCGGGCTGACCGTCAAGCAGGACAGCGGCTCGTGGGTCGTGGGCCTGGGTGCAGCGCTGTTGATCCTGGGCTGCTACCTCGTCTTCTTCATGCCGCACCGCCGCCTGTGGGTGCGGGTCCGGGACAACGCCGACGGCACCGCCCGCGTGCGGCTCGGCGCCCCCCTCAAGCGTGACCCCGGCTTCGAGCCGGTCTTCTCGGACCTCGTGTCCACCATCACCCGGCCTGACGCTCCTGTCGGCCAGACCTCGAAGGAGTTCCAGGCATGATCACCTACGCCCAGTTCGCGTTCGTCGCGGCTCTGATCACCACGGTCCTCGCAACCATCGCCTACGCCTGGGCCATGAGCGCGGGTCACCGTGCCGCCGCCGGCGCCTCGAAGCGCAAGGTGCTCGTCACGGCATCCGGCGACGACCTGTTCGACGACGTCGGCTCGGTCGACGGTGGGCTCGCCGTCGAGGACACCATCGCCCGCGACACCGCGGTGTCGGCCAGGACCCTGGCCCGCTACGGGACGCGCCTCACCTGGCTGGCGCTCGGGTTCCTCACGGCGGCCCTCGGCCTGCGGATGGTGGCGACCGGCCACGGCCCGTTCGTCACCCAGTACGAGTTCGCCACGTCGGCGGCCTGGGGCATGCTCGCCTCCTACTGCTACTTCGAGTGGCGCTACCACGCCCGCACGCTGGCCCTGTTCATCCTCCCGATGACGACCCTTGCCCTGCTCTACGCCGGCGCCCAGAACACCCAGGTCGACCCGCTGGTGCCGGCGCTGCAGAACAGCCTGCTGCTCACCATCCACATCATCGTGGCGATCTTCGCCTACGGCGCCTTCGCGATCTCCTTCGCCGCCGCCGCCCTGACGCTGTGGACCCCGCAGCGCTGGAAGCACCTGGTGCCCAAGGAGGAGGTCCTCGACCGGCTCGGCTACCGCGCGGTCGTCATCGGCTTCCCGCTCGACACCATGGTGCTGGTGCTGGGCGCCGTCTGGGCCGAGATCGCCTGGGGCAGCTACTGGAGCTGGGACCCCAAGGAGACGGCCTCGCTCGTCACCTGGCTGATCTACGGCGGCTACCTGCACGCCCGCGTCGCCCGCGGCTGGACCGGCCGCCGCGCCGCCTGGCTGCTCGTCATCGGCTTCGCCAGCGTCGTGCTCACCTTCGTCGGCAACGCCTTCTTCGGCGGGCTGCACAGCTACACCTGATCGACCCGGCAACCGGCAGCAGGGCAGACCCACACCTGAAGGGAAGCGCACCACCCATGGACGACGACGACCTGTTCGACGACGACCTCCTCGCCGACCCTGCGCTCGCGTCGCCGGTGCGCACGGCCCAGGCCGCGCCGGTGCCGGTGGAGCACGTCGACGGGGTGGACGTGCTCGCCGAGCCCGGGGCCGGATCCCGGCAGCGAAAGGGGCCGGCCGTCGAGGGGGCGGCCGGGCCGCGCGACCTGCGCGAGCGGATCCGCTCGAGCCGGTTCGGCACGCTCGTCGTCCTCCTGGTGACCGCAGCGCTCGTCGCGGGCGGTGCCTGGCTGATCAACGGCCGGCGCACGGATGCCGCGAACGCGTCCGGCACCACGGTCGTCTCGTTGCCCGGGCAGTCGACGGTGCCGCCCCCGAAGGTCGGCGCGGCCGCGCAGAACTTCACGCTGACCACCGTCGACGGCAAGACGGTCACCCTGGACCAGTACCGCGGCCAACCGGTGTGGCTCGTCTTCGGCGCGAGCTGGTGTGCCGCGTGCCAGGCCGAGGTGGCCGACGTGCAGGCCGCCTACGAGAAGTACGCCCCGCAGGGCCTGGTGGTGCTCGGGGTCAACATCAACGAGGGCCAGGATGCCGTGCGCGGCTACGCCTCGCGGGTGGGCACCACCTACCCGGTCGGTGCCGACGACCAGTCCGCGATCGCGGACGCCTACCGGGTCTCGGCCATCCCGGCCCACTTCTTCGTCGACCGCAAGGGAGTCCTGAGCGAGATCCGCCAGGGCGGGGTGTCCACCGACAGCATCTCCGGCTCGGTCGAGAAGGCGATGGCGCGATGAGCACCTCCGGTGACGACCCCGGCATCCTCGGCCGCGACCCGGTGCCGGAAGGTGGTTCCGCCGTTCCCGAGGGGGACGGCGGCACGGCCGTTCCCGAGGGGGACGGCAGCACGGCCGTTCCCGAGGGCGACAGCGCGGCCGCGTCCGTCACGGAGCCGGCCGTGGGGTTCTGGGCCCGCTGGAAGGCACGGCTGCTGAGGGTGCTGCCGAAGACCCCGCGCGGCATCCTCGGGTTCGTCGGTGGCGTGCTGCTGCTCGGCGTGCTCGGCACCGTCGGGGGCGTGCACCTCGTCGAGTACTCCGAGAGCGCGGCGTTCTGCACGACGTGCCACACGATGACCCCGCAGCAGAAGGCGTTCGAGGCCGGCCCGCACCAGGACGTCGGCTGCGGCGAGTGCCACGTCGACCCCGGGGTGGTCGGCTTCGTCAAGGCCAAGCTGGCGGGCACCAAGGAGCTCTACGCGCTGGTGACGAGAACCTACCCAACCCCCATCCCGCCGATCGAGCACGAGAAGCTCCCGCCGACGTCGCACACCTGCGAGAAGTGCCACCCGCTGTCGCTCCTGGCGCAGCCGGGGCAGCCGAGCAAGCTGCACGTGCGCGCCTCCTTCGAGCGGGACGAGAAGAACACCCGCAACGACCTGGCCGTGCTGATCCGCCCGGCCAACGCCGACGGGGCGGAGCCGGTGTCGACGCACTGGCACGTGCTCCAGGACGTCACCTACACCTCGCCCGACGAGCACCAGCGGGTCATCGACAGCGTGCAGTTCAAGGACGACAAGACTGGCGAGGTCGAGCAGTTCATCGCCGAGGGGCAGGTGCGCGAGTCCATCAATGCCGGCCAGGACCTCGCCCGGCTCAAGGCCAGCCAACCGACCCGCACCATGGACTGTCTCGACTGCCACAACCGGGTCGGGCACGACTCCCCCACCGCTGACCGGGCCGTCGACGCCGCCATGGCCGAGGGCAGGATCAGCCCCACGCTGCCGTTCGTCAAGCGCAACTCCGTCGCCCTGCTCACCAACCGGTACGCGACCGACGAGGAGGGACGGGAGGCGATCCGCAAGCTGTCCGACTTCTACGCGACCAAGTACCCGCTCGTGGCGAAGGACCAGGCGAACGACATCACGGCGGCGACCAAGAGCCTCACCGAGATCTTCGACCACACGGTCGACTCGCACATGGACGTCCGCAGCGGCACCTACCCGACCAACCTGGGCCACCAGAGCTCCAACGGCTGCTTCCGCTGCCACGACGGGGCCCACTACAAGGTCGTCAAGGGCCAGCTGACCAAGGAGACCATCCCCTCGACCTGCGAGACCTGCCACACCGCTCCACAGGGGTCACAGACCGTCGCCAACGTGCCGCTCGGCACCCGGCCGACCGACCACACCGACCCGCTCTGGGTGTTCGACCACAAGATCGTCGCCGGGACCACCACCGCCAACCCGGCCACCTGCGGCGTCTGCCACCAGACGAGCTACTGCGAGAACTGCCACAAGAGCGGCGCCATCAAGGTGAGCCACGCGGAGATGCTCTACAACCACGCCCAGTCGGCGAAGGTCGCCGGCGGGACCCAGGCCTGCGCGGTCTGCCACCAGAAGGCCTACTGCGAGGAGTGCCACAAGGACAACGTGCTGCCCAGGTCGAACGCCCACCTCCCCTCAGGAGGAAGCTGATGACCACCGGTCCGCACCCGTACGCCGAGGAGCGCGAGATCTGGCTCGGCGTCAACGAGGCGAGCGCCATGCTCGGGGTGTCCCCCGCGACGCTGCGGCGGTGGAGCGTGGCCGGGAAGATCGTCACCTTCACGACCCCGGGTGGTCACCGCCGCTACGCCCGCTCGACGCTCGAGCACCTGCTTCCGGATGCCGTGAGCAGCGAGCCGTCGATCGCCGCCCTGGGTGGGTCGACGGACAAGGTGGTCGACATCCTTCGGGCCAGCATCTCCTCGGCCTGTCCCGACGTGTCCTGGCTCGACGGGGCCGACGAGCAGACCCATCTGGTGCTGGCGCTGGGTGGCCGGGCCTTGGTCGACGGGGTGCTGGGCTACGTCGACGGCGCCTCGCGGCGGGAGCGGGAGGCCGCGCTGGCCCCGGCCCTGCAGGCCGCGGCGCTGCACGGGCGCCTCGCGCGTCGCCGGGGAGGGAACCTCGGCGAGAGCGTGGCGGCGTTCCAGCGCTGCTGCAGCCTGCTGCTCGACGTGCTCGGCGAGCTGGCCTGCCGGCACAGCCTGGGAACGCCGGCCACCACCCGGATGCTGGCCCGCGCCAACGACGCCGCCGACCGCCTCGTCGTGGCGCTGGTGCAGGCCCACGCGGACGGTCCGGAGGTAGTGACCCGCTGAGCGGGTGGGCGCGTGGTGCTGCTCGTCCTGGTCGTCCTGCCCCTGCTGCCCATCCGGTCAGCCGGCGAGGTCGGAGCGGGCCCTGGACTCGACGCGGATCGTGACGCTGACCCCGAGCTCGCGCAGCGCCGTACTGACCATCGGCAGCCGGGCGTCGCCCACGACCACGACCACGGCGGTCCGGCCGTCCGGGCTGCCAGTGCCCGGCGCCAGCCGCCACTGCGAGATGCTGCCCGGTCGCGGCCGAGCACCCAGGTAGGCGGCAGCCCGCTCCTGCACGGAGGCGTTGCTCAGCGGCACCGAGTCACCCACGCCCTGCTCGTAGGCCGCGTCGTCGAGGGCGTTGGCCGCGCTGAGGGCGGCGCCATCCGCGACGTCGAGCAACCGCATGCGGGACAGGTGCGCGGAGGTGACGGCCACCGCCCCGGCGATGAGCAGCATCGCGATGAGCGACAGCCCGAGGATGAACAGGCTGATCGACCCGGACTCGTCGCGCCTCACGCGGCGATGGACGCGGGCGCGGGTCGTCATCGCAGACCCCGGAAACGGTCGACCGTGGACAGGTGGCTCGCGCTGACCGGTACCGACAGCGGGATGACGTGGCGGACGAACGACGGCACGAGGGGCAGCGGCACGCGGACGGTCGCCGCGGTGACGACCTGGCCGTCCGGGCGAAGGCACGGGGTGCCGTCGCAGGCGATGGTCACGCGGCCTGAGTCCTCGAACGCGTGGTCGGCGAAGGCGACCCGCGCGGCAGCCTGCGCCCGTGCCGTCGCCGCCCCGTCGGCATCCGCGGTGACGAAGGCACGGCCCGCCTCGCGCGCCGCCTGGCTCACGGCATACGACCCGGCCTGGACCCGCGCCAGCATCATGACGAGGTAGACCAGCGGGATGAGCAACAGCACGCCGAGCACGACGAACTCCACGACGGCGCTGCCCCGTTCGTCGAGCGCTGCGGGCCGGGGGCGGGTCACTGGGCCTCCAGGAAGGCTCGCCCGACGACGTCGAGCCGGTCGTCGGGCCCGAAGAGCCCGAGCACCGGGACGGGAGCGACGACTCGCACCTCCACGACCCGGACTCCCTCGACGACCGTCTGGCGGCTGCTCACGTGGCGGGCGTAGCGCGCCGAGAGCGAGGCGGATATCAGCGCCTGGGTGCGTGAGACGCCCTGTCCTGGAGCGGCATCCGCCCGGGCGCCAAGCCGGGCACCCTCGGAGGCGCAGGAGATGAGCGTGTTGCGGGTGTGCAGCGCCAGCCCGAGCTGGAACACAGCGAGGAACAACCCGACCACCAGCGCGGACACCATCGTGAAGTCTGCGACGGCCGCGCCCCGCTCGTCGTGCGCCCACCGCATCGGGCGGGATCAGCCCTTCACCGAGGACAGGGCGCTCTGGAACATCGCGACGAGCTGGCCCTTGGCGACGATCCACAAGGCAGTGACCAGCCCGGCCGTCATCAGGGTGATGAGCACCCAGCCGGGCACGTCACCACGCTCGGCGCGTCGGGCGGCCCTGGTGAGCTGGCGGTCGAACAGCAGGTGGGCCCGAAGGGGCAGGGTGCGGATGAGCGACATCGGTCGGTCCTTCCTGGTCAGAGGGTGAAGCGGAAGAAGGTGAAACCCGGGAAGACGGCGAACAGCACCGTGACCGGGAGGATCAGGAAGACGACCGGAACCATCATGGCGATCTCCTTGCGGCCGCCGGCCTCCAGGAGCGATCGACGGCCCTCCTCACGGACGTCCTGGGCCTGGGCGCGCAGGACGTCGGCGAGGGGCGTGCCGCGCTGCACGGCGATGACCACTCCGTCGACGAACCGGCGCAGGCTGGCCAGGCCGGTGCGGTCGGCCAGGCCCTGGAGCGCGGTCGGCAGGTTGGCCCCGGCGCGGGCGTCGGCCAGGCACCGCCGCAGCTCACCGGCCAGCTCGCCGTGCGAGAGCCGGCAGACCCGGTCGAGGGCACCGACCGCTCCCTCGCCAGCACCGACGGCCAGGGCGAGCAGCTCGGCGACGGTGGGGAACTCGGTGAGCATCCGCGCCTCGCGGCGGGCGGCGCGACGGGACAGGAGGTAGTCGGCGCCGGTGACGCCCACGCCGAGCCCGATCGACGTGAGCATCAGGACGGTGACGACGCCGGCATCGCGCAGCACGAGTGCCAGGACTCCGGCCGCGGCGCCGACGACCGCGCCGAGTGCCCCCCAGAGAACCTGCTCGGCGCGGAACCGATCGACGTCGGCGGCCAGCCCGGCACGCAGCTGGCGCCGGCGCACCGAGTCGGCCCCGCCCATGACGCGCTCGACGACGGCACCGAGGTCGCGGATCACCGGGCCTGCGACCACGCCGAGGGCCCCGCTCGCAGGGCGGCCGTCGTCGAGCAGGCGCGACGGCCGCGGGGTGTCGCGCAGGTAGGGCAGGACCCGCCCGGCGAGGCCGGCTCGGCGGTGACGAGGCAGGCCGAGCCAGACCAGCGCCAGCCCGAGCCCCAGGACGAAGCCGAGCAGCGCACCGCTGCGGGCGAGCCCGGTCACCGCAGCACCCGCTCGTCCTCGGGCAGCCGGCCGATGCGCACCATCGCCCAGTAGGCCAGGGCGGTGAGGACACCGCCGACGACGAGCACCCCCGCTCCCGCGGCGCTGGAGTAGGCGGCCACCGACTCGGGGTTCGTCGACAGCATGGCGAGCACGGCCCAGGGCGCTGCTACGGCGAGCCTGGCGGCGTTCACCGTCCACGACTGCCGGGTCTCGAGCTCGGCGCGGGTGCGGGCGTCCTCGCGCAGGAAGCCCGACAGGGTGCGAAGGAGGTGGCCGAGGTCGGTGCCGCCCACCTCGCGGGCGATCCGCAGGCTCTCGACGAGGCGGTCGCCCACCGGGTCGCTGAGCCGCTCCTTGAGTCGGTCGAGCGAGTCATGGAACCGCCCGCTCAGCCGGTAGTCGTCGGCGAACGCCCGGAACGGCTCGCGCAGCTCCTCCGGGCCGCGGGTGCCGAGCTGGGAGAGTGCCTCGGGCAGCGCCATCCCCGCACGGACGCCCGAGGTGATGTTGTCGACGGCATCCGGCCACAGGTCGCGCAGCCGGGCGCGCCGGCGCCGGGCACGGGCCCGCACCACGGCCACCGGGAGGTAGGCACCCATGGCGGCGAAGCACGCGGCGATCGGCAGCACGCCGACCGTGGCCTGCACCAGCGCGAGCACGAGTAGCGAGGTCACGACGCTCGCAGTGAGCAGGGTGCGCACCGACAGCCCCGCGAACCCCGCCTGCACGATCTCGTCCGCCAGCCGGTCGACCGGGCCGGGCCTGCGGGCACGCGGCGGCGGTCGCTCCGACGGCACCCAGCAGCTCCACCACACGAGGAACAGGCCGATGCCGAGCAGGAGCCCGAGGAGCAGGCCGGTCACGCTGCTGCACCCTGCGCGAGGAGTGCGGACAGGTCGTAACCCGCCCGCTCGAAGCGGTCGACGTGCGGCGGGAACCCGTCGGCCCGCTCCAGGACTCCGCCGCGCCGGACGAAGAGGTCGGCGATCTCGACGACGTCGCCCTCCACGCGCCCGGGGACGGCGGCGACCTCGCGGACCGTGCGCCGTCCGTCGCGCTCGAGCGCGGCGTGGACGACGATGTCGATCGAGGCGGCGACGGTCGGGACGACGAAGCGGCCCGACACGTTCTCGCCGGCGAGGAGCGGCAGCGTGCACATCTTCGTCACGGCCTCGCGGGCACTGTTGGCGTGGATGGTGCACATGCCGGGCAAGCCCGAGTTGAGCGCGATGAGCAGGTCCAGGCTCTCGGCCTGGCGCACCTCGCCGACCACGATCCGCGACGGCCGCATCCGCAGCGCCTCCTTGACCAGCCGGCGCAGGGGGATCTCGCCGGTGCCCTCGAGCGACGGCTGGCGGCACTGCATCGCCGCGACGTCGCGGTGCGGGATGCGCAGCTCGAAGACCTCCTCGCAGGTGACGATGCGTTCGCGCGCCGGCACGGCGGAGGCAAGGCAGTTGAGCAGGGTCGTCTTGCCGGCCTGGGTGCCGCCGGCGACCAGGACGTTGAGTCCGGACGCCACGGACGCCTCGAGGAAGCGGGCCGCCTGCCTCGTGAGGGTGCCGAGCCGCACCAGGTCGTCCATCGAGTCGGCCTTGACCACGAACTTGCGCACATTGACGAACCAGTGCTCGCGGGTGATGTCGGGGATGACGACGTGCAGCCTGCTGCCGTCGGGGAGCACGGCGTCGACGAACGGCGAGCTGAGGTCGACACGGCGCCCCGACGACTTCAGCATCCGCTCGACGAGGTCCCTGACCTGGTCGTGGGAGAGCAGCGTCGTCGTCAGCTCGGCAACACCGTCGCGGGCGACGAACACGCGCGAGGGCTCGTTGATCCAGATCTCTTCGACGCACGGGTCGTCGAAGTACTGCTGCAGGGGGCCGTAGCCGGCGACGGTGTCCCACACCGAGCGCGAGGCCGCGTCGACGTCGGCGATCACCGGCATCCCGCCGAGCATCGACCGCTCGTCGTAGTCGGCCACGGCCTCGCGCACCAGCCGGCGCACCTCGCCCTCGTCGCGCGCCGGGTCCAGCCCCGAGCGGCGGATCAGCTCACGGACCTCGCCCTCGAGCGTCTGGACGGCATCCACGTCTCCCCCTCCTGTGGCCGGACCCCTCCGCCGACCACCGATGTCTCGGCATAGCAAACCCGAGGTCGACGCGGCGCGCATCCGCTGGCGCCGCGCCCTGTGGATAACTTCGCAACGTCGTCGGTCCGGCTTCCTACCGTGGCGCCATGGAGATGACGCTGACGGTGCACGTGCCACGACGACGACCCCACCCGGTCGACGTCGTGGTCGACTGGTCGGGCCGGTCCACCGTCGCCGAGCTGTGCGCCGCCCTGTCCGACCACCTCGGTGAGCCTGTGCCGGGCCTGAGCTCAGGCGGGCGGGCGCTCCCGCCCGACGCTGAGGTGGGGATGCCGCCGTTGCTGCACGGTGCGTCCGTCTCGGTCGACACCTCACCGGCCGGGGGCTCACGGGCGACGACCGTGGTGCCGGAGCCTCGTTCCATGCTCGACCTGGTCGTCGTCGGTGGCCCGGATGCCGGCCGCCGCCATCCGCTGTCACCGCCCGGCCTCGCGGTCGGACGAGCGCCGGTGGCCGGGCTGGTCGTCGACGACGAGTCCCTGAGCCGCAGTCACCTCTACGTGGCCGTCGGTTCGGCCGGAGTCACCGTCGAGGATCGCGCATCGACCAACGGGGTCGTGGTCGACGGGGCGCCCATCAACACCGTCACCCCCGTCGATGCCACGTCGACGGTGGTGATCGGGTCGACGACCCTGCGGCTACGACGGGCCGGCGGCCCGAGTCCGCCGGCCCGGCTCCCCGGTGACGGCACCGTGCAGGTCACTTCCGCACCGGGTGCTGCGACGGCCCTCACCGACGTCCGGGTCGCCCGCCCGGAGGCGCCGCAGGAGCGGCCACGAGGTCGGGTGCCGTGGCTGGCGGCGGTGGCGCCGGTGCCCGTCGCGATCGCCCTGGCGTTCTTCCTGGGCCCACAGCTGCTGTTGTTCGCCGCGCTCGGGCCGGTGTCGCTGCTCGCCGGTGCACTGGGCGACCGGTGGGGGTTCGGCCGGGCACGCCGTCGCGAGCTGGCGACCCATGCGCTGGCGCTCGAGCAGGCGCGCGCCAGGCTCGCCGCGGCGCTGCGCAGCGAGCGCGAGCGGCTCGACCGCGCGCACCCGGACCCCGCGGCCGTCCTGGCGACCGCCGAGCGGCGGGTCGGCGGCCTCTGGTCCAGTGGGGGCAGCACCCGGGTGCGTCTGGGGCTCGGCGACGTGCCGACCCGCGTGGTGTGGGTCGAGGGGACTACAGAGATCCGCCCGCCCGCGGCGCACGCACCCCTCGTGGTCGACCTCGCCGAGCTGTCCTGCCTCGGAGTCGTGGGGTCGAGCGCGTTCACCGACGGCCACCTCGCCAACCTCGTGGGTCAGCTCTGCACCGCCAACGCCCCGCACGAGCTGTCCCTGTCGGTGGCCTCGTGCGACCCCCAGTGGTCATGGGTGGGCCGGTTGCCGCACGCCAACGGGCCTGTGCCGCAGGCCAGCCGCTCCCCGTCCACACCGGGCCAAGGCAACCCTCAGCGCCGGGCGGGTGGGCTGCGGGTGCTGGTGGTTCCTCGTTCCGGGCCCAGCACGACCGGGCTGGTGAAGGCGGCACTCGCCGACGGCGCGGTCGTCCTCGTGGCTGCCACAACGCGAGCGGGGCTCGCGGCGCCCTGCAGCGCCGTGGTGCACCGCGGCGAGTCCGGTCACCTGCTCGACCGCCTCTCGGGGTCGGTGGCGTTCGTGCCCGACCTCGTCGGCGCCTGGTGGGTCGACCGGCTCTCGCGCGCCTTGGCTCCGGTGCGCTGCGCTGACCCGCGGGTGACAGCCGGGATGCCGACCCGGCTCACCCTCGCCGACGCCTTGGGCGGCGAGCTCACCGGCGTCGGGGTGGCCGACCGGTGGCGCGCCCGGGAGGTCGCCGCCCACCGGGCGCCCTCGGCCACGTCGGCCCTGCCCGCGGTCGTCGGGTCGACACCGCAGGGCGCCTTCGTCATCGACCTGTGCCGCGATGGGCCGCACGTGCTGATCGGTGGCACCACCGGCTCCGGCAAGTCGGAGTTCCTGCGCACCCTGGTCACCTCGCTGGCGGTTGCCGCACCGCCCGAGGAGCTCACCTTCGTCCTGGTCGACTTCAAGGGCGGAGCGGCATTCGGCCCGTGCTCCGGCCTCCCCCACGTCGTCGGCCTCGTCACCGACCTCGACGACCACCTGGTCTCGCGCGCGTTGGCGTCCCTGCGTGCCGAGCTGCGTCGGCGCGAGCGCATCCTGGCAACGGTCGGCGCGAGTGACCTCGCGGGCTACGAGCGGCTACGGGTCCCGGGCACCGAACAGGTCCCCCGGCTCGTCGTGGTGGTCGACGAGCTGAGGGCCCTGGTCGAGGAGCTGCCCGAGTTCGTGACCGGCCTCGTGCGGCTGGCGGCCCAGGGCCGGTCTCTCGGTGTGCACCTCGTGCTGGCGACACAGCGGCCGTCGGGCGCACTGAGCGCCGAGGTGCAGGCGAACGTCTCGCTGCGGATCGCGTTCCGGATGCGCGACCGGGCCGACTCGGTCGACGTTCTCGACGACGGCGCCGCCGCGGGCATCGCCCCGAGCACGCCGGGGCGTGCGCTGGCCCGCGGGGCGGACGGGTCCCTCGTCACGTTCCAGTCGGCGACCGTGGCGGCGCCGCCGGTCCACGCCGGCACCGGGATCACGGTCCGTCCGGTCGTCGAGGCCGAGGCGGCCGGCCGGTCGAGCGCTCCGGAGGACGCCGGGGCGGACACCGATAGGCCGCCCGCCCTGGTGTCGGCGGTGCGCGAGGCACACCGGCTGCGCGGGGGCGGCCTGCCCAGGTCGCCGTGGATGGCTCCCCTGCCCGTCATGGTGACCTCCGGCGACGGCGATCGCGCGGCATCGGGCGAGCACTGCGTCGTGGTGGGGCTCGTCGACGAGCCGGACCTGCAGCGGGTCACGCCGCTGCAGTGGGACGCCAAGGACGGGCTCTGGCTGCTCGCCGGCGGGGCCGGCAGCGGGCGCACCACTGCCCTGAGGGCGCTCGCCCTGTCGGTGGCCCGTCGGTGCGGCCCCGAGTCGCTGCACCTGCACGTCATCGACGGTCGTGGGTCGCTGGCCGACCTCGCCGCCCTCCCGCACCTCGGCACGCGGGCCGGGGTCCACGACGTGCGGGCCAGCGCCTCCCTCGTGCAGCACCTGCGCTCCGAGGTGGACCGCCGGCTCGCGGCAGCGGCGGCCGTGCGGCCGGGCGCCTCGGCGAAACCTCTCGCCGTGCACGCACCGCCGACGATCCTGCTGCTCGTCGACGGCTGGGAGCAGCTCGTCGAGGCTCATCCGGCACACGGGTCCGACCACCTCACCGGCATGCTGCTTCGGGTGCTGCGCGACGGTCGGTCAGTGGGCGTGGTCGGCGCGGTCACCGGAGGCCGCAGCCTGCTCCACCCGCGGTGGGGCGAGGTGGCCGGGCGCACGTTCCTGATGGGCCGTGTCGACCCCCTCGACGTGGCGCTCGCCGGCCTGCGCAGCACCGACGCGCCCCGCGACCCCCCACCCGGCCGCGCCGTGAGGGTGCACGACAAGCGCGAGGTGCAGTTCGTGCAGGCCACCGCCTCGGAGTCGACGGCCATCGCGCAGCGGGCAGTACCACGCCCCGCTCACGGTGCGGCGTGGCGGTGGGTCAGCCTGCCGACCGTCGTCCGCCGCGAGGAGCTGTCACCCGTCACCAGGGGCCGGGAGGGCGCCGAGCACCACCGTGCTCACGAGGTGCTGCTCGGCATCGGCGGTGAGCACGCGACCTCGTTCTCGTGGCGCCCCGAGACCGATGGCCGTCGGCTCCTCGTCGTCGGACCGCCGCGATCCGGCCGCACCAATGCTCTGAGAGCTGTCGCGCAATCCATCTGCGAGACAGGCCGTCTCGTCGCAGTCGTCACCTCGGCCGGCCCCGGGCGGATGCCGTGGCCCGCAGGCGCCCTCGCCATCAACCCGGACGACACGGGGTCACTGGTACGTCTCCGACGCCGGCACCGCGACCTCGCGCTGTGCATCGACGACGCCGACCGACTCGGTGACAGTAACTGCCTGCCGGCGGTGCGCGAGATCGCCGGGCTGGTCGACCGCGACGGCGGGCTGGTCGTGGTGTCGACCAGTCCCGTGGCGCTCGCCACGAGGTTCAGCGGCATCGACGTCGAGGTGGCGCGCGACGGGTGCGGTCTCGTGCTCAGCCCGACCCCCGCCGACCGGTCCCTGCTGTCCGCGACGATCCCCGACGGGATCCCCCGGCTTCCCGGCCGTGGCGTCTTCGTCGCGCACGGCGACGTCACCGAGGTGCAGGTGGTGTTGGCCGAGCCTTCAGTCGGGAACGTCGCGACCGGGGAGCACCTCGGTCTCGGGGTCCCGGGCCACCCAGGCCGCCCCGATGCCCACCACGGCCACCACGAGCACGACCCAGCCGACCGCCACCCGGGTGCCCTGGACGAGGCTGATGCCGACGGGCAGCAGGATCGCATTCCAGACGATGGTCGGGGTCCGTGGCCATGACGCGTCCCCCAGCCATCCCCGGGACAGCCAGCCCAGCCCGGCGGCCCCGATCAGGATCAACAGCGCCGACATCACCACCCGAACGGTGTCGCTCCCCTCCCCCAGAGCCAGCTCGACGACGTAGTAGACCGCGAAGCCGGCGAGCACGAGCGCCTGCAGCCCACCGAGCAGCGCACAGAGGCGGCGCGGGGCTCGCGACCGGGTGTCTGGCACGGCATCCACCCTAGTCAGCGGGGGTGGGGAACACGCACCACCCCTGCGTCCGTTGAGTCGGGGTAGCACCCACGGCGGAGGCGATCTGTCGGAACCGTCACACCCCTGATCCTTTCCGGATTGGGACCGTACCGGTAGTGTGGCGGCACGGACGTCTGTGCTGTGGACGTCCGTTCCGGCTGCGACGACGCATCCAGCGAGCGTCCGCACCATCCCCCGCAGGCGCTCGACCCCCCGCATACCCCCGCGACAAGGAGCACCCTTCATGGATTGGCGCGACCGCGCTGCCTGCCTCGACGAGGACCCCGAGCTGTTCTTCCCCATCGGGAACACCGGCCCGGCGATCGCTCAGATCGAGGAGGCCAAGGCTGTCTGCCGTCGGTGCGAGGTGATCGACACCTGCCTGAAGTGGGCCATCGAGTCGGGTCAGGATGCCGGCGTCTGGGGTGGCATGTCCGAGGACGAGCGCCGCGCGCTCAAGCGTCGGAACGCCCGAGCCCGCCGCGCCGGCTGACCTCCGCCCTCCGACCTCCTCGCCAACGCCCACCCCGGCCCTAGCGCAACGGACGCAGGCGGCAGACGAACTCCACCCGGGTGCCGCTCGGCACGTTGTTCTCCCACCGGATCCGGCCCTTGAGGTCGGCGGCCAGCGATGTCACGATCCGGGTGCCCAGTCCGGCCAGCGAGGGCCGGAACCCCGCCGGCAGCCCCGCCCCGTCGTCGGTGATCACCACCGTGAGCTGCTGCTCGCCGTCGTCGAGGGTCCGACGGGTGACCGCCACGTCGACCTTGCCGTCGCGGTCCTCGAGCCCGTGCTCGACGGCGTTCTGCACCAGCTCGGAGATGATCATGGCCAGCGCGGTCGCGTCCTCGGCCCGCATCCGGCCGAAGCTGCCGGTGAACGTCGGCTCGACGTGGTGCTCCCGGGTGGCGACCTCCACCACGGCCCGTAGGCCGCGCAGGGCGATCTCGTCGAAGTTCACCGTCTCGTCGAAGCCCTGGCTGAGCGTCTCGTGCACCAGCGCGATGGTGCCGACCCGCCGCACCGCCTCCTCGAGCGAGGCCCGAGCCGCGTCGTCGGTCACCCGCCGGGCCTGCAGGCGCAGCAGGGCGGCGACCGTCTGCAGGTTGTTCTTCACGCGGTGGTGGATCTCGCGGATGGTCGCGTCCTTGGTGAGCAGCTCCTGCTCGCGCCGGCGCAGCTCGGAGACGTCGCGCAGCAGCACCATGGCGCCGGTGCGCACCCCGCCGAGGGTGAGCGGGATGGCGCGCATCGTGATCGTCGCGCTGGCCGTCTCGACCTCCGAGCGCCAGGCCGCCCGCCCGGTCGCCACCACGGCCAGCGACTCGTCGACGTTCGCGCCGCTGCGTGAGACCAGGTCGGTCACGACCTGGGCGAGCACCTCGCCGATCACGTCGCCGACGTGACCCATCCGGTGCACGGCCGACACGGCATTCGGGCTGGCGTACTTGATGAGCCCGTCGGCGTCGAGGTGGATCACGCCGTCGCCGACCCGGGGTGCCCCGCGCCGCATCCCCGTCGGTGACGACGTCGAGGGGAACTCGCCGGCCGCGACCATCCGCATGATCGAGTCGGCCAGGTCGCGGTAGGTCAGCTCGAGCCGGCTCGGGGTGCGCCCGCCGGTGAGGTTCGCGTGCCGGGTGACCACCGCAATGGCGCGTCCACCGCGCACGACCGGCACGGCATCCTCACGGATCGACATGTCATCGCGGATGGTGGGCGCCGGCTTGGCCACCAGGCGTCGCGAGCGGGCGGCCTCGTCGAGCATCGAGGCGCGCGACCTGGTCGACGTGCTGCCGACGATGTCGTCGTAGAAGACCATCGGGCCGGTGTTGGGTCGCACGTGGGCCACGGCGCGCCAGCCGTCCATCCCGCCGCGCACCCACAGCACGAGGTCGGCGAAGGACAGGTCGGCGATCAGCTGCCAGTCCCCGGCGAGCAGGTGCAGCCACTCGGACTCGGCCGGCTCGAGGGTGGTGGTGTCGCGCAGCATCTCGGCGAGGGTGCTCACGCGCGCCACCCTAGGTCACGGCTGCAGACCGGATGCCGGGCGCCCACCCCGCGACCGCCACCTCCCGCCGCCCACCCCGACTGGTTGCGGATCCCCCACCCAGCGGAGGCGGGAGCTTGGGAGGAAGTCGGGGTGCACCGCAGGCTGAGGTCGCCCGTGCAGGTGAGGAATCCGCAACCGGTGGGGTGGGTCAGCTGCTGGCGCCGACCCGGATGACCGCGCGCAGCGTGCGCAGCGCCACCGACAGTGCGGCGATGTTCGGGTGGTCGAGCCGCCGGATCGCCGACAGGGACGTCTTGCTGCGCTGCACGGTCTCCTTGTTGGCCTTCTCCCACGCCTCCCACTGGGCCGCCGGCTCGGCGTCGGCGTCGCCGACCTCGATGACGGAGCGGGTCAGCGACTCCAGCACGGCGTAGAGGTCGTCGCGCAGGGCGCCGCGAGCCAGGGCGTCCCAGCGGTCGTCGCGGGGCAGCCTGGTGACCTTGCCCAGCATCGCGTCGATGCCGAACCGCTCGGAGACCAGGTAGTACAGCGTGGCGACGTCGATCGCCTCGCGGCCGGTGTCGGTGGCGATGTCGACGATGTCGAGCAGGGAGTACGAGTCGAGCAGGGACGCCGCGCGCAGCGCCAGGTCCTCCGGCACGCCGGCCTTGGCGAGCTCGGCGGACTTGCGCTCCAGGCGGCGCTTCTCCTCACCGCGCAGGAGGGTGGGCACCTGCCGGCGCAGGTCGCGCACGATGCCGGAGAACCGCTCGATCTCGGCACCGATGTCGAGCGTGGACGGCCGGGCGGTGAGGAACCAGCGCACCGAGCGGTCGAGCAGCCGGCGGAACTCGAGGTAGAGCGCCGTCTGCGCGGCCGTCGGCACGACGTTGTCGAGCGCCTCCACCTCCCGCACGTAGTCGGCCAGCCCGAAGACCTCGCGGCAGACGACGAACGCCCGGGTGACCTGCTCGGGGGTGGCCCCGGCCTCCTCCTGCGCCCGGAAGGCGAAGGTGATGCCGCCCCGGTTGACCATCGAGTTGACCACCGCGTTGGTGACGATCTCGCGGCGCAGCGGGTGGCCGGGCAGCTCGGCGGCGTACTGCTCGCGGATCGCCGGCGGGAAGTAGTCGGCCAGCGTGCGCTCGAAGTAGGGGTCGTCGGGGATCGAGCTGGCCAGGATGTCCTGCTTCAGCGCGAGCTTGGCGTAGGCCACCAGCACCGAGAACTCCGGCGACTTCAGGCCCAGGCCGTCGTGCACCCGCTTCTCGATCTCGGCATCGGTCGGCAGGAACTCCAGGGCGCGGTCGAGGTCGCCGCGGTCCTCGAGCCAGTGGATGAGCCGCTCGTGCACGCTGGCCATCGAGGCCTCCTGCGCACGGGCGTTGCCGAGCAGCACGTTCTGCTCGTAGTTGTCGCGCAGCACGTGCTCGGCGACGTCGTCGGTCATCGAGGCGAGCAGCTCGTTGCGCTGCTCAATGGTGAGCTCACCCCGACGCACCACCTCGCCGAGCAGGATCTTGATGTTGACCTCGTGGTCGGAGGTGTCGACGCCGGCGGAGTTGTCGATGGCGTCGGTGTTGACCCGCACCCCGCAGAACGCCGCCTCGATCCGGCCCAGCTGGGACAGACCGAGGTTGCCGCCCTCCCCGACGACCTTGACCCGCAGCTGCTTGCCGTCGACCCGGATGCCGTCGTTGGCGCGGTCGCCGATGGAGAGGTGGTCCTCGGTGGAGGCCTTGACATAGGTGCCGATGCCGCCGTTCCAGAGCAGGTCGACCGGGGCGAGCAGGATCGCGTGGATCAGCTCGGCCGGCGTCATCGCCTCGACGCCCTTGATGCCCAGCGCCTCGGCCATCTGCGGCGTCACCGGGATCGACTTCAGGGTGCGGGGGAAGACGCCACCACCGGCCGAGATCAGCGAGGTGTCGTAGTCGCCCCACGAGGAGCGCGGAAGGTCGAAGAGGCGACGGCGCTCGGCGAAGGAGGCCGCGGCATCCGGCGTCGGGTCGACGAACACGTGCCGGTGGTCGAAGGCGGCGACCAGGCGGATGTGCTCGGAGAGCAGCATGCCGTTGCCGAACACGTCACCGCTCATGTCGCCCACGCCGACGACCGTGAAGTCCTGGCTCTGGGTGTCGACGCCCATCTCGCGGAAGTGCCGCTTGACCGACTCCCACGCACCGCGAGCGGTGATGCCCATCGCCTTGTGGTCGTAGCCGGCTGACCCGCCGGAGGCGAACCCGTCGTCGAGCCAGAAGCCGTAGGACTGGGCCACACCGTTGGCGATGTCGGAGAACGTCGCCGTGCCCTTGTCGGCGGCGACGACGAGGTAGACGTCGTCGGAGTCGTGCCGCACCACGTGCTCGGGTGGCACCGCCGCACCAGCGACCCGGTTGTCGGTGATGTCGAGCAGGGCGGAGATGAACGTCCGGTAGGCCGCCTTGCCCTCCTCGAGCCAGGCCTCGCGGTCGACAGCGGGGTCGGGAAGCTCCTTGGGGTAGAACCCGCCCTTGGAGCCGGTCGGCACGATGACGGCGTTCTTGACCATCTGCGCCTTGACGAGGCCGAGCACCTCGGTGCGGAAGTCCTCGCGCCGGTCGCTCCAGCGCAGGCCGCCGCGCGCCACCGGGCCGAAGCGCAGGTGCACCCCCTCGACCCGAGGACTGTAGACCCAGATCTCGAACTGCGGCCGGGGCGCGGGCAGGTCGGGCACTGCCTTGGGGTTGAGCTTGAGCGAGACGTAGGGCTTGTGCCCGCCGTCGGCGGCAGGCTGGTAGAAGTTCGTGCGCAGCCCCGCCCGGATGACGCCGAGGAAGGCCCGGACGATCCGGTCGTGGTCGAGCGAGGAGACCTCGTCGAGGGCGTCGACCACCCGTGCGGCAGCCTCCTCCTCGGCGGCGGTGCGCTCGCCGCTGACCTCGCCGGCAAACCGCTGCGGGTCGAAACGGTTCTCCCACAATGCGACCAGGTCCCGGGCGATCGACGGGTGCGAGACCAGAGCGTCCTCGAGGTAGTCCTGCGAGTAGGTGGCCCGGGCCTGGCGCAGGTACTTTGCCACGGCCCGGATGACGACGACCTGGCGCCAGGCCAGCTGGGCGGCGAGCACCAGCCGGTTGAAGCCGTCGCTCTCGGCGCGGCCGTCCCACACGGCGGCGACGGCACCCTCGAAGAGGTCGCGCAGCTGCTCGTGCGGGCACCTGTCCCAGATGGCGGCGTCGGGCACGCGCAGCCCGAAGTCGTACACGTGCAGGGTGGTGCCGTCGGCGCGCGTCACCTCGAAGGGTTGCTCGTCGACGACCTCGACCCCCATGTCGGTGAAGATGGGCAGGATGTCGGTGAGGCTGAGCGGGTCGACCCGGAACAGCTTGAAGCGGCGCACGTCGCCGGGCGCGCCCGCAGGACGGTAGAGCGCGACACTGGTGCGGGTGCCGGCGCCGAGCCGGTCGAGGTGGGTGAGGTCGGCCACCCCCTGGCTGACCGAGAAGGTCTCCTCGTAGGCGGTCGGGAAGGCCCGCCCGAACCGGTCCATGAGGCGGTCACCCTCCTCCTCGCCCCGGGCAGCGCGCAGGGCGTCACCCAGCCGGTCGCTCCAGGTGCGGCTGACCTCGACCAGCCGGTGCTCGAGGGCGTCCTGCTCGGCGCGGCCGAGGGTGGGCACCCGCTTGCCCTTGGGCACCCGCACCACGAACTGCAGCCTGGAGAGGGCGGACTCGCTGACCCGGGCGGAGAACTCGACCGACTCGCCCTGGAAGGTCTCCTTGAGGATGTCGGCCATCCGCAGCCGCACGTTGGTGTTGTAGCGGTCGCGCGGGATGTAGACCAGGCAGGAGACGAACCGGCCGAAGTCGTCCTCCCGGATGAACAGCTTGGTGCGACGCCGCTCCTGCAGCTGGGTGACCGCCATCGCGGTCTCGTAGAGCTGCTCGACACTGGCCTGGATGAGCTCGTCGCGGGGGTAGCCCTCGAGCACCCCGAGCAGGTCCTTGCCGGTGTGGCTGTCGGGCATCACGCCGGAGCGTTCGAGGATGGCGTTGACCTTCTCGGCGACCAGCGGCACCCGCATCACCGACTCGGTGTAGGCGGTCGACGCGTACAACCCCAGGAAGCGGCGCTCGCCGACGACCTGGCCCTGCTCGTCGTACCGCTTCACGCCGACGTAGTCCAGGTGGGCGATGCGGTGCACCGTGGAGCGGGTGTTGGCCTTGGTGAGCACCAGGATGTTGGGCTCGTGCGCCTTGGCCGACGCCTGGGGCGTGAGCAGCACGGGCTCCAGGCCCAGCGGCGGGTCGGAGCGCAGCAGGCCGAGCCCCGACCCCGTGACAGGGGTGATCACCTCACCCGTACCGGTGTGGTGCAGGGTGTAGTCGCGGTAGCCCAGGAACGTGAAGTGGTCCTCGGCCATCCAGCGCAGGAAGCGGATGGCGAGCGCGGTCTCGTCGGCGTCGACCTCGGGCGGCGGCGTGCCCTCGAGCTCGGCGGCGAGCACGAGGCACTTGCTGCGCATCTTGGGCCAGTCCTCGACGGCCTGGCGCACGTCCTCGAGCACGTCGCGCACGGTGCGCTCGAGCAGCGCCCGTCGCTCCTCGTCGCTCTCCCGGTCGATCGACAGCAGCATCCACGACTCCGACAGCTCGCCGACGGCGACCTTGGCCTTCTTCTTGCCGCTCACGTCTCGGGGGACCACCCGCTCCAGCTCGCCGACGGCGTCGCGGCTCACGACGAGCTGCGGGTGCACGATGAGGTGGATGTCGATGCCGGCGTTGACGAGCGCGCCGGTGACGGAGTCGACCAGGAAGGGCATGTCGTCGGTGACGATCTGGATGACGGTGCGCGCGTTGCTCCAGCCGTCGATCTCGGTGCTGGGGTTGTAGACCCGCACGTTGGCCACCCCGGGCAGCCGGTGGCGGGCCAGCTGGAGGTGGCTCGCGGCCGCACCGGCGTAGACGTCGGGGGTGCGCGAGGTGAGCTCGTCGAGCGGCACGTGCCGGAAGTAGCGGGCGACGAACTCGGCTCCCCCGCCATCCGGCGCCGCCTGCTCGAACGCTGCTGCGATCGGCGCGAGGACGTCCTTGCGGGTGCGGGCCAGCGGGGTCGACATGGTGCGGTGGCACTCCTTCGTCGCTACTCACCGGGAACGGCGGGACACGTCGTCGTGTCCGCGACCGAGCCTATCCACTTCCGCGAGGTGCTCCGGCCGGCCCCAGACGGCCGCTTGTCTCGCCGACGGGACAGCGCGGGTGAAGACGGCATCCGGATGCCGGTGCTGGGCTCAGCGCTCGCCGCTAACCGGCGCCGATCCGTCGCGTGCGCCAGGCTCACTGCACCCAGCTCGGCTCCGACAGCGCCGACATCACCAACCTGGGCGGGAGCCCGAGGGCTACTCGGCGATGACGTCGAGAGTGTGCACGGTCGGGTCGGCCGCGTAGGCGATCCGGCTGCCGGCCGCCCGCGCCGCACGCAGGGCGTCGACGGCGTCGAGGGTGACCTCCTCGCCGGGGGCGAGCACCGGGATGCCCGGTGGGTACGGTGCGACGAGCTCGGCGCTGACCCGGCCCACGGCCCGCTCGACCTGCACGCTCTCGCGCGGGGCGAAGAAGGCCTCGCGGGGGCTGGTGACGGTCACCGGGTCGACGGCCCACACACCCGAGGTGACGACCCTGCGGGGGGTGCCACGGTGCCGCTCGACCGACTCCACCAGCGCCACGGCCAGGTCGACCAGGCCCTCACGCGTGTCGGCCAGGGTCACCATCGCGACGAGGGTGTCGCGGTCGGCCATCTCGACCGGCATCCCGCGGGCCAGCAGGTCGGCCTCCACGGCGTTGCCGTCCGCCCCCGTGCCGGGCAGCACGAGGGTCAGCCGGGCGGGGTCGACCCCCGAGCCGTCGAGCACGACCAGCCCCGGCACCCGGGCGAGCCGCTCACGCACGGTGGCGACGGCCTCGATGACAGGGCCGAGCAGGGACTCACCGTCGCGCTCGAGGAGGGCGCGAGCGGCATCGATGCTGGCGAGGATGGCGCCCGACGGGCTGGTCGTCGCGGTGGCCTCCACAGCGGCGTCGAACCGGGCCCGTCCGAGTCGGCGGCTGCGGGCGAGCACCAGAGCACCCTGCGACCAGGCCGGCAGGGCCTTGTGGGCACTGGTGACCAGGGCGTCGGCGCCCGCGGCGAGCGCGTGCGGCGGCAGCGCTGGGTGGAAGCCGAGGTGCGCGCCCCACGCGGCATCCACCACGAGCGGGACGCGGTGCCGGTGCGCCACCGTGGCCAGACCGCGCACGTCGCCGACCGTTCCGACGTACGACGGGTCGCCGACGAAGACGGCTTTGGCCTCGGGGGCGGCGGCGAGCGCCGCCTCGAGGGCAACAGCGGTGACACCGGTCGGGAGCCCGTGGGTGGGGTCGACCTCCGGCCGCAGCCAGACCGGTTCCAGCCCCGCGAGCACCAGACCCAGGAGCATGGAGCGGTGCAGCGTGCGGGCCACGACGACCCGGTCGCCTGGTCGTGCCACGGCCAGCGCCAGCGCCTGGTTGCCGTGTGTCGACCCGCCGACCGAGAAGCGGCACAGGTCGGCTCCCCAGAGCCTGGCGGCGCGCGCCTCGGCCTCGGCCACGACGCCGCGGGCCAGCTTCATGGTGTCGAGGCCGGCGTACAGCGGCACGTCACCGGCGACGACGTCTCCGACCAGGTCGCGCCGCTGCTTGTGGCCGGGGATGGTGAACGGCGTCGGCGCCTCCTCGTGGAAGCGCAGCCAGGCATCGAGCAGCGGTGCGTCGCCGCGCAGCCGGCGCGGGTCAGTGGGCATGCTCGGCCGCCCAACCGGCGACGGCGTCGGTGAGGGCGACGGCATACCGGCGCACCTGGTCGAGGTCGACCCACTCGTGGGCGGCATGCATGCCACCACCGTCGGGACCGCAGACGAGGGCCGGGATGCCGGCTGCCTGCCACAGCGGCGCCTCCATCCAGGCAGGAGCATGGAACCGTTGCAACACAACGTTGTCGGGGGCCCGCTCGGCCAGGGCTGACTCGAGGGCGCACGAGAGCGAGGCGGCCGAGCCGTCGTCGTCGAGGCGCCACGCCTCGCGAGCGATGACCAGCCGGGCCGTGGCGTCGACCTGCGGGTCGGCGGCGCGAAGGTCGTCGAGCAGCTGCTCGACCTCGACGAGGGCCGCGTCGGCGCTCTCGCCCGGCACGGTGCGTCGTTCGACCACGGCGCGAGACGACCGGGCCAGCACGAAGGGCGACTCGCCGCCCGAGGCGACCGTGACCATGAGCGAGGCTCCCCGGCCGGCGAGGTCGGAGTGCCGCTGCTCGACGGCGTGCAGGAGCCGACCGAGGTGGACCACGGCGTTGACGCCCTCCTCGGGCTGCGAGGAGTGGGCGGCCCGGCCGCTGAAGGTCACCTCGACGAGGGCGTAGCCCCGCAGGCTCTCGGTGACGGCCAGCGCGGTCGGCTCCCCCACCACGACGACGCCGGGGTGGATGCCGAGCCGCGGCAGTGCGGCCAGCACCGCTTCGGCCCCGGTGCTGGCGTCCTCCTCGTCGGCGACGAGGGCGAGCACGACGCGACCCGGAGGCCGGCGCCGAGCGAGCGCCTCGGCCGCCACGACCATCGCCGCGACACCGCCCTTCATGTCGCTCGAGCCGCGGCCGGTGAGCCGGTGCGCGTCGACGGCCGGGGTGAACGGGTCGGGCATGCCCTCTACGCCGACGGTGTCGAGGTGACCGTTGAGGACCACGGTGGGGCCAGGCGGTCCGGCCGGGCCGATCGCAACCAGGCTCGGGCGGTCGTCGTGCCCGGCGGCCGGGACGACGTGGGTGGTGAACCCGCTGCACTGCAACCGGTTCCGCAGGCGCTCGACGATGGCGACCTCACCGGCAGCGCCCGGGACCAGGCCCGGGTTCACCGAGTCGATGGCCACCAGCTCGGCGGTCAGCTCGACCGCGCGGGCGCCGAGGTCGTCGTCGGTGGCCCGGCGGGAGCGGCCGTCGGAAGTGCGGGGACGGGCGGCGAGGTCGTCTGCCGTCGGGGAGCCTGGGCGGTTCTCCAATCGGTGCTTCGGGCGGTGGTCGAAGGGGTCGTCGGTGGCCACCCGGCGACCCTACGCCGACCCCTCACCGGCTGCACCGCTTCGAGGGCGTCGCCGAATCGACCAACAGGTCAATCTCCCCACACCCCGACGTCGCTGAATCGACCAATAGGTCAATCTCCCCACACCCCGGATGTCGCTGGAATGACCTTGTTGGTCGATCTGGGGACGGCGGAGGGTTGGCCGCACGCCTGTGGGTAACCCGACGGCCCTGGTCACCCAACCTGCCTAGAGTGGCGGGGTGCCCCTGCGACCAGACCCGCAGCTCGCCCGCACCGCCCTCGATCGGCTCGACGGGTTGCGCGCCATCGTCGGCGCGGCCGAGGAGGACGTGCTGGCGTGCCTCGTCGTCACCGGCGAGCCCCGCCCGCAGCGTGTGCTCGACGACTGGCTCGACCAGGTGGCCGACACCCTGCGGGCCGTCGGCGAGCACGCCGCCGACCTCTCGCACTCACTGGCCCGGTACACCGAGGGCGCAGCCGGTGCCGGAAACCCGGCGGATGCCGGGGCCGCGTTGGCGCTGCCGGTGGACGTGGAGGACCGGACGTGACCGTGGTACCCGGCGACCCGGCATCCCTGTCGGCGTGCGCCGGCACCGTGCGTTCGGTGGCGCAGCGGCTCACGGACAACGCGACCGCCGTGCGCACGGCATCCGGCGCCCTGGGTGAGGGGTGGGCTGGCCGCACCTCGGCGGCGACCCGGCGCCGCGCCACCGACCTGGCCTCGGCCACGCAGGCCACCGCCGACCAGCTCGACCGGGTGGGCCGGGTGCTGCAGGACCACGCGACCGACCTCGCCGACCTGGTGGCACGCGGGAGGGCGATCGAGGAGCGCGCCCGCACGGCGGGGCTCGAGGTGCGCGAGGGACGGGTCGAGATCGGCTGGGGGGTCACCGGCCCCGCCGACGCGGACGCCGCCCGAGCCCGCGCCGCCACCCAGCTCGCGCTGCAGGCCGAGCTCGACCTCGTGCTGGCGCAGCACGTGCGCCGCCGCGACTGGGTTCTGGGCGTACTGCGCGACTCCACCACCGGGTTGTCCGCCCTGTCGCACCGGTTGCGCGGTGGGTGAGAGGATTCCCGAACCCGACGAGCGAGAGGACGCCAGGTGCGACTGACGACGCGTGAGAAGCTGAACGGGACCGTCGACGAGGTCCACGCCCTGCTCATCGACCCGGCCTTCCAGGAGGCCAAGTGCGCCGCCACCACGAACAACGGCGTCTACACCGTGAAGGTCGGCGGTGGCGCCGACGGGCACCGGGTGCACACCGAGCGCCAGCTGCCGTCCGACGGGCTCCCCGACATGGCGCGGTCCTTCGTCGGTGACCACCTCACCATCATCGAGGTGCTCGACTGGAGCTCGACGGGGCCCGACGGCTCGCGGGCGTCGATGGTCGACATCCACATCAAGGGCGCGCCTCTCACCGTGAAGGGCACCGTGCGGCTCGAGCCCCACGGTGACGACACGCTCTGGCTGCTCGAGGCCGACCTGAAGGCGAACGTGCCGCTGATCGGCGGCAAGCTCGAGCGGGCTGCCGCGGAGCCGATCAACGCCGCCATCGGCATCGAGATCCGGCTGCTCCGGGAGTGGCTCGCCGGCTGACCACCTCGCACCGACCCGGACACCTTGCGGATCTCCCACCCCTGAGGGCCAGTTCGGGCCGCTCGGTGGGTGCGAGATCCGCAACGGGTCCGGGGTCAGCCCATGTGGGGGTAGGCGTGCGCCGTGGGGGGGACGAAGTTCTCCTTGATCGAGCGCACCGAGGTCCACCGCATCAGGTTCGCGGCCGAGCCGGCCTTGTCGTTGGTGCCCGACGCGCGGCCGCCGCCGAACGGCTGCTGGCCCACGACGGCCCCAGTGGGCTTGTCGTTGACGTAGAAGTTGCCGGCGGCGAAGCGCAGCCGCTGCGTGGCGTCGGCGATGGCGGCGCGGTCCTGGGCGATGACCGCCCCGGTCAGCGCGTAGGGCGCGAAGGACTCCATCTGGTCGAGCACCTTGGAGAACTGGCGGTCGGGGTAGACGTGCACCGAGAGGATCGGCCCGAAGTACTCGGTGCTGAACATCTCGTCGGTGGGGTCGCTGCTCTCGACGACCGTGGGCCGCACGAAGTAGCCGACCGAGTCGTCGTAGGTGCCGCCGGCCACGACGTCGAGGTGGCTGGTGGCGTGCGCCCGGTCGATCGCCGCCTTGTGCTTGGCGAACGCCCGCTCGTCGATGACGGCGCCCATGAAGTTGGACAGGTCCGTGACGTCGCCCACCGGCAGGCCGTTGGTGATCTCGGCCAGCTCGCCCTTGATGGCCTTCCACAGCGAACGGGGCACGTAGGCGCGCGAGGCGGCCGAGCACTTCTGGCCCTGGTACTCGAACGCGCCGCGGATCATCGCCGTGCGCAGCACGTCGGGGTCGGCGCTGGGGTGGGCCAGGATGAAGTCCTTGCCGCCGGTCTCGCCGACGATGCGCGGGTAGTGCCGGTAGCTCGTGAGGTTCTCGCCGATCTGGCGCCAGAGTCCCTGGAACACGGCCGTCGAGCCGGTGAAGTGCAGGCCGGCGAACTCGGGGTGGCTCAGCGCGACGTCGGACACCTCGCGACCGTGGCCGGTGACCAGGTTGATGACGCCGGGCGGCATCCCGGCCTCCTCGAGCAGCTCCATGGTCAGCTGGGCGGCCAGCTGCTGGGAGTGCGAGGGCTTCCAGACCACGGTGTTGCCCATCAGGGCGGGCGCGGTCGGCAGGTTGCCGGCGATGGCCGTGAAGTTGAACGGGGTCACGGCGTAGACGAAGCCCTCGAGCGAGCGGTAGTCGCTGCGGTTCCACAGGCCGCGCGAGTTGGCCGGCGGCTGCTCCTGCAGGATCTGGCGAGCGAAGTGCACGTTGAAGCGCCAGAAGTCGATGAGCTCGCAGGCGGCGTCGATCTCGGCCTGGTAGGCGGTCTTGCTCTGGCCGAGCATCGTCGCGGCGTTGATCCGGGCACGCCACGGGCCGGCGAGCAGGTCGGCGGCCTTGAGCAGGATGGCCGCCCGGTCGTCGAAGGCGAGGTCACGCCAGGCCGGAGCCGCAGCCATGGCCGCGTCGACGGCCGCACCGGCGTCGGCCTTCGTGGCGCCCCGGGTGACGCCGAGCACCTTGCGGTGCGCGTGCGGCTGCCGGACCTCGATCTTCTCCCCCTTTCCGAGCACCCGGGCGCCACCGATGGTGTGCGGCAGCTCGTGGCGCGTCGCGGCCAGCTCGACGAGGGCCACCTCGAGCGATGCCCGCTCCGGACTGCCGGGGGCGTAGTCGAGCACGGTCTCGTTGGTGGGGGTGGGGACCTGGGTCACAGCGTCCATGCGGTGGGGCTCCTCGTTTCGGGTCGCGATGTCGGGATCACCCCCACTCTCGCGCCCCGGCTTCGTGCGACGCAAGCCGCGGGTGCCTGGGGCGGTGTGGGATGGCGGGGGCGGTGTCCGTGGATGCCGGGGGACGGTGCGGGCGGATGCCGGTGGGCGCCGCCGGTGGGTCAGGACTGGTCGAGCAGCGCTCGTACGGCGGCGAGCTCGGTGACGTCGTACCAGAGCAGGTCGGTCGGCTCGCTGCAGCCGGGGTCCTCGTCGATGTGGAACGACACGATGCGGCGGCGCTCGACGGGGGCCGAGAGCTCGACCCGGGAGGGCACCTCGGCGGTCGTCGGGTGCCCGACGACCGCCGCGTCCACGTCGGCGGCGGCCACGACGCGACGACGCCCCGCGGCCTCGGCTCCCGCGAGTGCCTCCTCGGTGGCCGCGACCCAGGCCGCGTGCTCGAGCTCCTCCTCGTCGGTGACCAGGCCCGGCTTGCCGAGGGCCGGCGTCACCGCGTGGGCGGGCCGTGGGGCCGGGCCGAGCGGCCGCCCCTCGGCCAGACCGGTGAGGTCGGCGGGGGTCAGCGGGAGGTAGACCCGGGTGAGCGGCACATCGGCTCCTGTCGGTCGTGGTGGTACGGCGCTGGTCAGCGGGCCCCGACGCGTGGGGCCTCGAGCAGCTCGTGGAGCGCGTCGATGACCCCACGGCCGAGCACGTCGGCATCCGGCATGGCGTCGCGGTCGGCGTACAGGCCGTAGTAGACACCGCCGTCGTACGACGTGAGTCCGATCGAGAGGGCCTGGCCGCGGCCCAGCGGGGTGACCGGGTAGGTCGAGACCATCCGGGCGCCCGCGGCGTAGAGCGGGGTCTGCGGACCGGGCACGTTGGTGATGACCACGTTGTAGAGGCGCCGCGAGACCACGCCACCCAGCCGCGCACCGAGCGCGTGCATGGTCGGCGGGGCGAAACCGCCCAGGCCGGAGAGGGTGTCGGCCGAGACCGCCCGACGCGAGCCGCCCTCCATCTGCTGGCGCATCGAGAAGGCGATCTGGTGCAGCCGCATCGACGGGCCGGGCTCCCCCACCGGCAGGTCGACGAAGCAGGCGGTGACCTGGGCGCCGGTCGGAGGGTCGTCGCCGTCGTGCACCGACACCGGCACCATCGCGCGGATGGTCGTGCCCGGGTAGACGGACTCGCCGCGGGTGAGCAGCCAGGAGCGGAACGCGCCGGCGACCGTCGCCAGGATGACGTCGTTGACCGTGACCTCCTCGGCGAACGAGCCGCGGCCCAGGCGGGTGCGCACCTGGCGGTAGTCCTCGAGGTCGGTGCCGATCATGACGTAGCGGCGGGCCCGGCCGACCTTGGCGTTGAGAGGCGACCCGGGAGCCGGTCTCGCCGAGACCCTCGCCAGGGTCGAGATGACGTCGCCGGCCACACCGGCCACCTTGCCGACGGCCCGGGTGACGTCGCTGACCCCGTGCTGGATGGTCTCGACCACCTGGCTCGGGGTGCGAGCCGCCTCGGCGAGCGCTGCGACGACCAGCTCGGCACCGCTGGGCTCGGGCCGGGCTCGCCAGGTCGTGAGCACACCTTCGCTGGCGGTGGGGTTGCCGTCGACCAGGACGTTGCCGATGTCGACCGCGCTGATGCCGTCGACCAGGCTGTGGTGGGTCTTGGTGATGATGGCGAACCGGTTCTCGGCCAGGCCCTCGACGAGATAGACCTCCCACATCGGGCGGCTGCGGTCGAGCGGTCGCGGCTGGATGCGCGCGACCAGCTCCTCGAGCTGCTCGTCGGAGCCCGGGCGCGGCAGCGCGCTGCGGCGCACGTGGTAGCTCATGTCGAAGTGCGTGTCGTCGACCCAGACCGGGTTGGCGAGGCCGCCCGGCACCGTCTTGATCCGCTGGCGGTAGCGCGGGACGTGCGCGATGCGCTGGCTGATGAGCGTCACGAGGCTCTCGTAGTCGAATCCCCCAGAGGGCGCGTCGAAGACCATCACCGACCCCACGTGCATCGGCGTCGCCGCGTCCTCGAGGTTCAGGAACGAGCTGTCGAGGGAGCTGAGCCGGTCTGCCACGGGCCTATCGTGTCAGACGGTCGGTCGGGGCAGCGGCACCCTGCGCCGAGCGCGGACCTGGTCGCCTGAACGGGCGCGTCGGCTGGACCGCGATGCCGAGCGGCGGCCCCCGGACGAGGGCGGCGCCACGCGTGGGTCGAGCGCCGCGGCGAGCTCGGCCACGGCCACGGTGAGGTCGGCCCGCGGTGCGAGCTCGACCAGCGACCGCCCCGCCAGCAGCGCCGCGTCGCACTCGTCGGGCGCCCACGGCAGGAAGCGCACGCCATCCATGCCGGCGAACCGGCGCAGCACGTCGCTGATCGCCCGCTCGGGGCGACGACCCGCGACCGAGGAGCGCACCTTGGTGACCACGACCGTGGGCGGTGGAGAGGGGAGCACCGCGACGTCCTGGACCGCCCGGACCAGGCGCTGCAGCCCGACCGGGTCGGCGGCACCGACGACGACGAGCTGGTCAGCCACCTCGAGGGCGGTCAGGGTGGCGGCGTTGCGTCGGGGGGCGGCGGTGTCGTAGCTGAGCTCCTCGTCGTCCTCGACCGCGAACCCCGTGTCGACGACGACGTGGTCGGCGACCTTGCGCGCCAGCCGCAGCACGTCCTCGACCGCGGCGGTGCGCAGCTCGGGCCACCGGTCCGCTCGGGGCAGGCCGGTGAGCACCCGCAGGCCCGGGACGACCTCGGGAGCGAGCCGGGCGAGGCCGGGCACGTCGAGGGCGCCCTGCTCGGAGGCCCGGGCAGCGGCAGCCACGCCGGGCGCCTCGTCGACCAGGCCGAGCACCTGCGCCACGCTGGCACCCCAGGTGTCGAGGTCGACGAGCAGGGTGCGCACCCCGGCCGCGGCGAGCTGGGCGGCCAGGGTGACGGCGACCGTGGTGCGGCCCGGGGCCCCGGTCGGTCCCCAGACCGTGGTGACCGGCGCGGGCACCGGCGCCTCGTCATCCTCGGAACCGTCGTCGAGGGGCCTGCTGTGGCCGCCCGCTTCGACGAGGATGGGTGCCTCGGACGGCCGGCCGTCATCGACGGGGGTGCCGGTGGTGGCGCCGGCGAGGGTGACGAGGGCGCGCGCCACCGCTGCGGCGTCGTCGTCGGGACGCAGGATCGTGGCGACGCCCAGCTGGCGGAGGCGCCGCTCGCCCTCCTCGTCGTCAGCCGCCACGAGGGCGGCCACCCGCACGCCGTGGCCGGCGAGGTGGCGTAGCGCATCGCGGTCGAGCCCGCGCAGGTCCGGGGAGACCACCGCCACGCGGGCGGCCCCGGCGGCGCCGGCCGACAGCAGCTCGGCGACGTCGGCGCAGCGGCGCACCAGCGTGAGGTCGGGCGTCGCCTCGAGCACGCGCACGAACGCGGCCTCGAGCCGGTGCGTGACCGCCGTGAGAACGCTGGTCACGACGCGGCCGCCGACACTCCGCCGGGCACCGGCACCAGGGTGATGCGGGCCCCGAGGTCGACGTCGGCGACCACTTCGGGCACGGACTCTCGTGGCACCATCACGTGCACCGCCCGGGTCTCGGCGGACGCGCCCAGCACGGTGTCCTCGCCCGCCACCCGGACCACCGACACCGCCTCCAGCACCCGCTGCGGCCCGGCAAAGGTGGGCAGGCCGACCGTGGTGCCCTCCTTGGGCCGGTTGACGTAGACGTCGACGACCGAGCCGGACGCGATGGCCCCGGCCGAGGTGGCGTCGACCAGCAGCGCCACCTGCTGCACGCCGACCTCGGCGGAGGAGCCCACGCCGGATGCCGGGATCAGCTCACCCGGGCGCAGCGGGCGCAGCGACCAGGTGTCGCCGGGGATGGCCCGGTCCGCCGGCAGGTAGCGCGCCGAGCCGTCGCCGAGGAGCACGTCGACCCGCACCACGTCGGCCTCGGTGAGCCGCTGGCCCGGGGCCAGGTCGCCCCTGGCCGCATACACCGGCACCCGGTCATCGGCGCGCGCGACCACGACCGAGCCCGCGATGGTCGAGACGAGCACGAGGAGCACCCCGACGAGCAGGCGGGAGTCACGCCACGACGGGGCGCGGACCCGGGAGGCGGTGGGGGTGGGCAGGTCGCTCATGCCGCCCGATTCTGGTGCAGGATGCCGGGCTCCGCCTCCGGAGCGAACGCCCCTGTGGACAACCTCGGCGGAGGCACCGCCTGTGGATGGCACACTGGCGACGTGGCCCGCCGCTTCATCCCGCTCACCGAGGTGTCGGAGATCCTCGACATCTCCGCAGCGCAGGCCTACGCCCTCGTGCGATCGGGCGACCTGCCCGCCATCAAGGTGGGTGGACGCGGCCAGTGGCGCGTCGAGACCGTCGAGCTCGAGGCCTACATCCAGCGGATGTACTCCGAGACTCGAGAGCTGGTCACGACCCGTTCCGACCCCGATACCGGGGACGACGACGGGCCCGGCGCGCACGACTGATCCGTGCGCTCCCGGGCTCCGCACGGGCGGTTCGCCGACCTCGCGAGTCAGCGGCGCGACTCCACGGCCACGATGGCGGTGAACGGGACGGTGGTCACCGCCCGGACGTTCTGACGGCGCCGCGGCACCCCCTCGAGGTGCTCGGCGAGGTCGAGGTGGTCTGCTCCCACGGCGTCGATGGTGCCCAGCAGGCCGGGGCCGCCCCCGACCAGGGTGATCGCCACCGTGGCGCGGTCTCGTGACAGCGCCCGCAGCGCGTAGCCGAGCCCGAACCGGCGGGCGCAGCGCCCGGACGCCGACTGCACTGCGAGCGAGCGCAGGGTCAGCATCCCGGGCAGTGGCACGAGCACCTCGTGGGCGCCGGCGTCGACCCGCACGAGCACCCAGTCCTCCCCGAGGTCGCCCAGGACGCCCTCGACGTGGTGACCGCCGATCAGCCCGATGCCCACCCGGGTGCCGAGCCCTGCAGCCAGCCGGGACCCCAGCGTGACCAGAGCGCGTTCGCGCCGGGTGCGCTCGGCCACCTCGTCGTCGCGCTCGCGACGTTGCTCTGCGGCCAGCTGCCCCTCGAGGTCCTCGAACAGCCCCTCCCACCTCATGTCCACAGCCTAGGCGGGGCCGGCTTGCCGGTGTCGGTCGTGCGGATTACGGTCAATCAAACGCAAACCTCAGCAAACAGCATCAAACAGGGGGAAGCATGATGAAGAGCGTTGTCGCGGTCCGGGCGGCGACATTGGTTCTGGCACTGGTGGCACCGACACCGTGGCTGTGTGGTGTGGCAGCCGATACCTGGAGCGACGCGGCGGGCGGTGTGCCGGTCGAACCGGGTGAGGCGCTCACGGCGGCGGTGGCGTGCGCCGCCGTAGCCGTCCTCGTGGTGCTGGCCCTGGGCGTGCTGCTCGAGCTGCTCGCACAGGTGCCCGGGATCGCCGGGGCCGTCGCCGGGCGCGTGGGCGCGCGAGTGACCCCCCGACTGGTCCGGCGTGGTGTCGGACTGGCCCTCGGTGTGGTGGTCGTCGCAGCAGTGGCACCCGGGGCGGCCGCAGCGGGCCCGCCGGTGATGGTGCTCGCCCCCGCTCCGCCACCGGATCCGACGTTCGCTCCGATGCCCGACCCGGGATGGGCGCCCCCGGACACCGTCTCCACTGAGCGTGGCGCCGGATGGGTGCCCAGCCCCCCGGTCGTTCGCGCCCAGCCCGACGTGCGGGTGCTGAGCCCGGCGCCCCGACCGGGCCCGACGCGCGACGCGCCGCTCGAGGTGGTGGTGAGGCGCGGTGACTCCCTGTGGGGCATCGCAGCCCGCCAGCTCGGCCCCGACGCCTCCGATGCCGAGATCGCCCGGGCCTGGCCGGCGTGGTTCGAGGCCAACCGCCACGTGGTCGGCGACGATCCGGACCTGCTGCGACCGGGGCAGAGGCTGCGGGCACCCGGCGCGGTGGCCTCGTGAGCGGCGGCCTGCTCCACGTGGCGCCGCCGAGCCGGCCGCTGCCACCCCCGCTCTCGCTCGAGGAGGCGATTCGCCGGTCCCGGCTGGCCACGGCAGAGCGCGAGGGGCGCACCCCGTACATCCAGGACACCCTGGCCGTCGACTTCGCCGCCGCTTCCGACGAGCAGTTCTTCGGCCCGCAGCGCACCCTGCGTGACGACCTGCCCGACCCCGCCGTCTGGGCCGGTCGCATCGCCCTGGCCCTGCTCGAGGTGATGACCGGGGTGCGGTCGGCGCCGCAGGTGCTGCGGTGGACCACCCCGGAGGTCTATGCGGTGGTGGCCCGGCGCAGTGCCCTGGTCGCCCGCCGCGTGGCGGAGGGCAACACCCCTCGCACCCGTCCCCGGCTGCGGGTCATCCGGGTGCGGGTCTGTGAGCCGGCCGACGGCGTGGCCGAGGCCGCGGTCGTGATCAGCGACGGACCTCGGGTCCGAGCCGTCGCGGTGCGCCTCGTGGGCCAGGACGGCAAGTGGCGGGTCAGTGCGCTCCAGGTCGGCTGACCCGTGGTGCGAGGCCGGCCCGGCAAGCTGTTCCGACCTCCGGGGTCATCAGGAACTGCGCCGCGAACTCGGTGGTCCGCAGCGTAACCGCGCGGTCCTGAAGCCGGTGCCGCTGTCGGTGCTCACGACGACCTCAGTCGTCGCCAGAGTCGGCATCCCGGGACCACCGATGACGGCGGGCCGGAGCGTCCGATACTGCGACAGGAGCGACGTCAGGCATCTCGGCCGCGGAGAGCGACCCGTCCGCTGCCGGCGGCTCGTGGGGCTCTGCCGGGCCCAGTGCCATCGGTGCGTCCCCCAGCAGCGTCTTGCGCTGGCTGGCGCCGGGCCGCGGCATCCAGTCGTAGACGACCCGGGTCCACAGCGCGAGGTCCTGCACCGACCGCCGCTCCGGGCTGATGACGCACCAGAAGAGGCCGATGGGGAAGAAGACACAGAAGCCGGCTCGCATGAGGGATCGCAGCGGTCCGAGGCGGCGACCTCGCCGGCCGACGACGCGCAGCCCCATCACGTGGCCGCCGTAGGTGCGTCCGAGCAGCCACCAGCAGACGAAGAGGTAGAAGGTCGCCATGGCCAAGGTCGCGGTGAGGCTGGCCAACAGGTGCGCGTCCGGCCAGATGAAGCTCAGCGGGTCGAGCAGGAACGTCACCGATACGTAGCCCAGGTAGATGGCGCCGACGATCGCGCCGACGACCGCGGCATCGATGGTGTTCGCTACGACGCGGCTCACCACGCCCGCCGACTGTCCCTGGTAGGCCCGAGCCTCCTTCGGGATCGCGGAGATCTCGGGCCCGCTCACGACGTCGCCTCCGGGGCGTGCTTGTGGCGCCGACGGAACAGCGCCCGGTCGATGGCCTTCTGGATCGCGTCATCAGCCGTGATGCTCGTCATCCGCGCGCCCCGCACCGTCTCCGAGGCCATCGACCCGGTGGAGTCCCGGATGATCGAGGGCAGGTCGATGACGTCGAGCACCTCCTCGACGATGCCGATGACGTCGATGCGGTCGATCACGGCGTCGAGGTCCACCCGCGCCACCGCCGAGTCCAGGTCCACCGTCGCCACCACCGCGTCCAGATCCACCCGGTCGATCACCGTACCGATGTCAACCCGCGCCACCGCGGCATCCAGGTCACCGTCGCCACCACCGCATCCAGATCCACCCGGTCGTTCACCGCACCGATGTCAACCCGCGCCACCG
>JBJMHU010000038.1:0-27445 GCA_045807225.1 Ornithinibacter sp.
CGGAACCGGTTCCTCACCGCCGTGCTGCGGCGTCCATGGCCGGTAGTGGGCGATGAGGTGGTCCGGACGTTGCGCGGTGACCGGGCTGATCGCGTCGGACTGATGAGGGCCATACCGAGACTGCCAAGGGCCCTGGCATACCGACGACGACTGCCTCCCGACGTGGAGCAGGCCCGCTGCCGGCTCGACTCGGATCTTCGCTAAGCCTGGGGCGGTGCGATGTCCTGCTGGGCCGGGAGCTGGTCCTGACGCACGACGCCGACTGGGCAGGTCATGCCGTTGGGGCCGTGGTTGCAGTAGCCGCCGGGGTTCTTGTGGAGGTACTGCTGGTGGTAGTCCTCGGCGTAGTAGAACGGCCCCGCCTCGCCGGCCGACGCGAGCTGCGTGGTGATCTCGCCGCGGCCGGCCCCGGTGAGCACGTCCTGGAACGTCTCCCGGGTGGTGCGCGCCGCGGCCTCCTGCGCGTCGGTGGTCCAGTAGATGGCCGAGCGGTAGGCCGTGCCGATGTCGTTGCCCTGGCGGTTGGCGGTCGTCGGGTCGTGGTTCTCCCAGAACGCCTTGAGCAGCAGCTCGGGGGAGGTGACCGACGGGTCGTAGGCCACCAGCACCGTCTCGGCGTGGCCGGTGCGGCCGGTGCAGGTCTCCTCGTAGGTGGGGTTCGGCGTGTAGCCGCCCATGTAGCCCGCGGCCGTCGTCACGACACCGGGCAGCCTCCAGAAGATGCGCTCGACACCCCAGAAGCAGCCCATCGCCACGTAGAGCACCTCGGTGCCGTCGGGCCAGGGCCCCTCGAGGGGCGTGCCGAGCACCTCGTGGGTGGTGGGCACGACGTACAGCCGGCGGTCACGGCCGGGCAGGGCGTCGTCGGCGGCGGGCATGGTGGTCTTGGCGCGGGATCCGAAGAGCATGTCCACCCCAACGCCGCAAGCGCGCCGCGTCATCCCGCCGGGGCACGACCGGGGCCCGGGACCCCACCCCGCCCGGCATACGCTGTCGCCCATGACTCTCGAGAACCTCGGCTTCTCCTCGCGCGCCATCCATGCCGGGCAGGAGCCGGAACCCACGACCGGCGCCGTCATCACGCCGATCTACCAGGTGAGCACCTACAAGCAGGACGGCATCGGCGGCCTGCGCGGCGGCTACGAGTACTCCCGCTCGGCCAACCCCACCCGCGCCGCGCTCGAGGAGTGCATCGCGGCGCTGGAGGGTGGTGAGCGCGGGTTCGCCTTCGCCAGCGGCCTGGCCGGTGAGGATGCCGTGCTGCGCGCGCTGCTCGCCCCCGGCGACCACGTCGTCGTCCCGTCCGACGCCTACGGCGGCACCTACCGGCTGTTCAACCAGGTCGCGAAGCCGTGGGGCGTCCAGCACTCCATCGCCAGGGTCGCCGACGTCGAGTCGGTGCGTGCCGCCATCCGGCCCGAGACCCGGATGGTGTGGGTCGAGACGCCGACCAACCCGCTGCTCGGCATCGCCGACATCGAGGCGATCGCCGAGGTCACGCACGCGGCCGGCGCCCTGCTCGTCGTCGACAACACCTTCGCCTCCTCCTACCTGCAGCAGCCGATCACGCTCGGCGCCGACGTCGTCGTGCACTCCACGACGAAGTACGCGGGCGGCCACAGCGACGTCGTGGGCGGCGCGGTGGTTGTGGCCCCCGGCGCCACTACCCCGGGCGGCGCCTCGGTGAGCGAGCGGATCGCCTTCCACCAGAACGCCATGGGCGCCGTCGCCGGCCCGTTCGACGCGTGGCTCGTGCTGCGCGGCCTGAAGACCCTGGCGGTGCGCATGGAGCGTCACTGCGACAACGCCGAGGCCGTCGTGGCCTTCCTCCAGGCCCACGAGGGCGTGACCGCGGTGCACTACCCGGGGCTGCCCGACCACCCCAACCACGAGGTCGCCGCCCGCCAGATGAAGCGGTTCGGCGGCATGGTCGCGTTCCGGGTCAAGGGCGGCGAGGACGTCGCCACCAAGGTCTGCGCCGAGACCCAGCTGTGGATCCTCGGGGAGTCGCTGGGCGGCGTCGAGTCGCTCATCGAGCACCCCGGGCTCATGACGCACGCCTCGGTGGCCGGCACGGAGCTCGAGGTGCCCAGCGATCTCATCCGCCTGTCCGTGGGCATCGAGGACGCCGAGGACCTGGTCGCCGACCTCGGCCAGGCCCTCGACCGGCTCACCTGACCTGCCGTGCCCGCGGTCCTGTGCGTCGACGTCGGCTCGACGTTCACCAAGGCGGTGCTGGTCGACGTCGCCACCGGTGACGTGCTGGGCACCGCGAGCTCGCCGACCACGGTGGGCACCGACGTGATGGACGGCGTGGATGCCGTGCGCGCCAGCCTAGCTGCGCACGGCGAGCCCGACGAGGTGCTGGTCTGCTCCAGCGCCGGCGGCGGGCTGCGGCTGGCCGTCGTCGGCTTCGAGCGTGAGGTCACCGCCGAGGCCGGGCACCGCGTCGGCCTGTCGGCCGGCGCGAAGGTGGTGCACGTCGCGTGCGGCGCGATGTCGGGCGCCGACGTCGCGGCGCTGCGGGCGGCATCCCCGGACCTGGTGCTCCTGGTCGGCGGCACCGACGGGGGCAACGTCGACGTGCTGCTGCACAACGCGGAGCGCATCGCGAAGGCGCGGCTGTCGGCCCCGGTGGTGGTCGCCGGCAACACCGAGGCCGCGACCGAGGTGGCCGGCATCCTCGCCGCCACCGGGCGCCGGTTCGTCGTCACGGCCAACGTGCTGCCCCGCATCGGGGTCGTCGCACCCGAGGCGGCGCGCGCGGCCATCCGCGAGGCGTTCCTCACCCACGTGATCGGCGGCAAGGGGCTCTCGCGCGGCCGTGGGTTCGCCGAGCTGGTGCGCGCCCCCACGCCGGATGCCGTGCTGCGCGGCGTCGAGGTGCTCGCCGACGTGGCCGGGGGTGACGTGCTCGTCGTCGACGTGGGCGGGGCGACGACCGACGTCTACTCGGTGGTCACCCCGCAGGGCGAGGACGCCACCCTCCACCGTGAGGTCGTCGGCACCCTGTGGCACGCGCGCACGGTGGAGGCCGACCTCGGCATGCGGTGGACCGCGGAGGGGGTGGTCGAGGCAGCTGCGCGAGAACGTATTCCGCTCGACGACGGCACGACTCGGTACGCCGCCGAGGTCGCGCGCGACACCGCTCGCCTGGCCACGACTCGTGCCGAGTGGGCCGCCGAGGAGGCGATCGCCTCGACGGCCGCGGTGGTGGCCGTGCGCCGCCACGGCCGGCCCCCGCACCCGTCGGAGCGGCCGCGCCCGCTCGCCGAGGTGGCGCTCGTCGTCGGCTCCGGAGGAGTGCTGCGGCACGCACCCGGTGACGTCGGCGACCGGGTGCTGTCCCGGGTCACGGGTGACCACGGCGGCGGGTGGCGGGTGCCCGAGCGCGCGGCCCGGCGGGTCGATGCCGCCTACGTGCTGTTCGCGGTGGGCCTGCTGGCCGACGGCCACCCGCAGGCGGCAGCGGCCCTGGCCGCACCGTTGGCCGGAGCGTCATGAGCAGCGACTGGCCGTGGGCCGACGAGTTCGAGCCTGACGGCACCTACCTCAACTCGGCCACGATGGGCCTGCCCCCGCGGGCGACCCTGGCTGCCCTCGCTGCCGCCCAGGACGAGTGGCGCCGGGGCACCGCCCACGCGCCGGGCTACGACGCCGACGTCGCGGCCGCGCGCGGGGCCTACGCCCGGCTGGTGGGCGTGGGAGCCGGGACGGTCGCCATCGGCAGCCAGGTGTCGCCGCTGGTCGCGCTGGTCGCGGCGGCCGTGCCGGACGGCTCGACGGTGCTGGTGCCGGAGGGGGAGTTCACCAGCGTGACGTTCCCGTTCCTCGCACAAGGGGCACGCGGCATCCGGCTGCGTGAGGTGCCGCTGGCCGAGATCGCCGGTCACGTGGACGGCACGACGGGCCTGGTCGCGCTGTCGGCGGTGCAGTCCTCCGACGGCACGGTCGCCGACCTGGCCGCCGTCGAGGCGGCCGCGGCACGGCACGGGGTCGACGTGATGCTCGACGTCACGCAGGCCGCCGGGTGGCTGCCGTTGGAGGCGGGCCGGTTCGCGTACACCGTGTGCGCCGCCTACAAGTGGCTGTTGTCGCCGCGAGGCACCGCGTTCCTCACGGTGCGCCCGGACCGGTTGGAGCACCTCGTCCCCGCGGCGGCGGGGTGGTATGCGGGAGAGCTGCCCTGGTCGTCCATCTACGGCTCGCCGCTGCGGCTGGCCCCGGACGCGCGCCGGTTCGACGTCTCGCCGGGGTGGCACGCCTGGGTGGGTACGGCATCCTCGCTGGCCCTGCTCGAGCAGGTCGGGATCGGCGAGCTGCACGCGCACGCAGTGGCGGTGGAGGCGGCGTTCGCCGAGGGGGCTGGGCTGGAACCGGCCGGGCGGGCGGTGCGGGCGCTGGCCGCCGACGCGCGGGTGCCGGACCTCCTCGCCGAGCACGGCATCGTCGCGGCTGAGCGGGCCGGGCGGCTGCGGGTGTCCTTCCACGTGAACAACACGCAGGACGAGGCCGCGAGGGCCGGAGCCCTGCTCCGGGGGCACGTGGGCGGCTGAGACCCGGTCCCTCAGGGTGTGCGTGCCGGTGACAGCCGATCGACGACGGTCACGTCGTGGCCTTCGCACCCTGGTCGACCGCGGCTGCAGCCAGTTCCTCGGGCGTGAACGGCCCACGGCTGCGTTGCTCGTCGTTCAGGCCCTTCTCGATGAACACGAGGTTGTGGTAGACGTGAACGCCGACCACGTGCCGCTCGCTGTATGACGGCTGGTAGCCGGGGCCGGTGTGCTCGGCGTAGTTCAGACCGTCGAGGAGCCCCTTCACCATGTTCATGGTCGTGCCCGGGGCCTCGAGATTGAGCGAGCCTCCGTACTTCTCCCAGTACGAGGTCTCGGTGTCCTCGATGACGTAGATGACGCCGTCGGGCAGCATCGGGAACAGGTCGGCGAAGGTCTGGAGGACGTGCTCGTTGAGGTGGCTGCCGTCGTCGATGACCACCCGGAGGTTGGCTGCGTCACACACGATGGTGCGCAGCACCTCCGTGTCCACCTGGCTGCCCTGGTAGGTCCGGATCCTGTCCTCGTCGACGAACGACTTGTCCTCGATGTCGAGGCCGACGATCTGCGCGTGGCCGAAGTAGTCCTTCCACATCCGCAGTGACGCACCGCCGTCCTCCGTCCTCTTGTAGCCGCCGATGCCGATCTCGAACAACGTGAAGCTCTCGTCCCGCAGGTGCGACAGGTGGAACTCGTAGTGCGGGGTGTACCGGTGCCGGCCCCACTTGTCGGTGCGGTGTCTCACGGCCAGCTCGGTGAGGCTGGCCGGAACGGGAGTGACGGCCGACCGCCGTTTGCGGGGATCGACCCGGCGGAGCCGCTGCCAGACCTCCGCCGGTACTCGGGGCTTGATGTACCTGACGGCAAGTTTCCTGATCATCGGGTGCCTTCACCTGGGGGGATCGGCGGGCCACGTCGCGGGCCACTCGGTTGCCGTCCGGCGAGCCTAACGAGACGCCTCGACCGCAGCCCGGCAGAAAAGGAGAAGACCTGTGTCGGAGGTCACACCTAGGGTTGTCGCCCATGAGTGAGAACAGCGCTCCACCGACCCGACCCGTGCTCCAGCTCGTCGCCATCGACTGCCCCGATGCCGCCGCGCTCGCCGCCTTCTACGCCGGCATCCTCGGCTGGGAGGTGCAGGCCGACGACGATGACGACGACTGGGTGAGCATCCTCCCGCCGGGCGCGGACGAGGGCACCGTGCACGTCGCGTTCCAGCAGGTGCGCGACTACGTCGCGCCGACCTGGCCCGGCGGCGACCATCCGCAGCAGCTCCACCTCGACCTGAAGGTGGCCGACCTCGCGGCGGGCGAGGCGCAGGTGCTCGCGGCCGGGGCCACCCGCCACGAGCACCAGCCCGCCACCGACGGCGGCTTCGTCGTCTACCTCGACCCGGCCGGGCACCCGTTCTGCCTGGTGTCATGAGCGCCCCGGCCATCGAGGCGGTCGACCTCGTCAAGCGGTTCGACGACTTCACGGCGGTCGACGGCGTCAGCTTCTCGGTGCCCTCCGGCACGGTGTTCTCGATGCTCGGCCCCAACGGCGCGGGCAAGACCACCACGGTGCGCATGATGACGACGCTGAGCATCCCCACGAGCGGCACTGCCCGGGTCGCCGGGTTCGACGTCGTCGCCGAGCCCGACGCCGTGCGCCACCGGATGGGCCTGACCGCCCAGTCCGCCACCGTCGACGAGCTGCTCACCGGCCGCGAGAACCTCCGGCTGATCGGTGACCTCTACGGCCTCGACCGGCGGCTGGTGAAGCAGTCGATCGAGGAGCTGCTCGATCGGTTCTCACTGTCCGAGGCCGGCAACAAGGTGGTCAAGGACTACTCCGGCGGCATGCGGCGCCGGCTCGACCTCGCCGCGAGCCTGATCGCCACACCCCCGGTGCTCTTCCTCGACGAGCCGACCACCGGCCTCGACCCGCGCAGCCGGGTCGAGCTGTGGGGCGTGCTGCGCGACCTCGTGCGCGACGGCACCACCTTGTTCCTCACCACCCAGTACCTCGACGAGGCCGACCAGCTCGCCGACAACATCGTGGTCGTCGACCACGGGCGGATCATCGCCCAGGGCACCCCGCTCGAGCTGAAGGACCAGTCCGGGGCGGCGAGCCTGGTCATCACGGTGAGCCGGCCCGGTGAGGTCGACCGCGCCGCCGAGCTGGTGCGTTTCGAGGTCGGCGAGCTGCACGTCGACCGCGACGCCCGGCGCATCACCGCTCCCGCCGAGGGGGTGGGTGCGCTCACCCGCATCGCCGCCCGGCTCGACGAGGCCGGCATCGACCTCGACGACATCGGCCTGCAACGGCCCAGCCTCGACGACGTGTTCCTCAACCTCACCGGCCACAAGGCCGAGGTCGAGCCGGAGCCGTCCCACGACGAACAGAAGACGACGGAGGCGGTCCGATGACGTCCACCACGGTCACGCATTTCCAGGCCACCCACCCCGACGAGCGCGGCGCGTCCGGCACCCGGCAGATCGGGGCCCTGATCCGGCGCAACCTCACCCACATCAAGCGCCAGCCCGAGATGCTCACCGACGTCACCATCCAGCCGGTGATGTTCGTGCTGCTCTTCGCGTTCGTCTTCGGCGGGTCGATCAACATCCCGGGCGTCGACTACAAGGAGTGGCTGCTGCCCGGCATCATGGCGCAGACCATGGCGTTCAGCTCGTTCGTCGTGGCCATCGGGCTCAACAACGACCTCGGCAAGGGCATCGTCGACCGGTTCCGCTCGCTGCCGATCGGCCGCGGGGCGGTCGTCGTCGCCCGCAGCGTGTCCAGCCTCATCCACTCCAGCCTGGGCATCGTCGTCATGTCGGTCACCGGCCTGTTCATCGGCTGGGGCATCAACAACGGCCTGGCGCAGGGCCTGCTCGGCTACGGGCTGCTCGTGCTGTTCGGGTTCATGATGATCTGGATCGGCATCCTCGTCGGCTCCTCGCTGCGCTCGGTCGAGGCGGTGCAGGGCGTCATGTTCGTCACGATCTTCCCGATCACCTTCCTCAGCAACGCCTTCGCGCGGCCCGAGGGCATGCCGCCGGTGCTGCGCTGGCTCGCCGAGTGGAACCCGATCAGTGCGCTGGTGCAGGCGCTGCGCGAGCTGTGGGGCAACGAGGGGTTCCCGCTGCCGCGCGACGCGGCGCTGCCGCTGCAGTACCCCGTCACCGCCACCCTCATCTGGACCATCGGGCTGTCCGCCATCCTGGCGCCGCTCGCGATCCGGGCCTACGTGCGCCGCACCACGGACTGAGCCGGGGCTGCCGGTCTCGCCATAGGATCGCAGCATGATCGTCGCCGTGACCACCGCACCCGACGGCACCGTGGGTGGCGGCCTCGGCCGGGCCCAGGCGGTGGCCGTCGCCGAGGTCCTCGACGGCCACGTCGAGTCGTGGACCGAGCTGGCCGTCGGGTGGGGTGACCTGCACGGCACCGGGCCCGAGGGCACGCACCACGCCCGGATCGTGCGCTTCATGCGCGAGCATGCGGTCGACTGCGTCGTGACGAGCGGTCTCGGCGACGGGATGCGCACCACGATGGGCAAGCTCGGCGTGGTCGTGCGCACCGACCTGCCCGGTGAGGCCCGAGCGGCGGCCGTCCTGGCCGCGACCACCACCGCGGTACGGATGCCGTAGTCGACCCACTGCGTGGTTGCATGGGCGCATGCCTGCCGTGCGATTCGTCGACGTGTTCTCCGAGTCCACCTGCCGCGGCAACGCGTTGGCGGTCTTCCACGACGCCGACGACCTCGCCGACGAGGAGATGGCCACCATCGCCCGGTGGACCAACCTGTCCGAGACGACCTTCCTCTGCGCACCGACCGAGCCCGGCGCCGACTACCGCGTGCGCATCTTCACCACCGGCGGCGAGCTGCCCTTCGCCGGCCACCCCACCCTGGGCAGCGCGCACGCCTGGCTCGAGGCCGGCGGCCGGCCGGCATCCGCGGGCGTGGTCGTGCAGCAGTGCGACGCCGGCCTGGTGGAGGTGCGGCGCGACGAGCGGCTCCGCTTCGCCGCGCCCCCGCTGACCCGCACCGGCCCGGTCGAGGCCGCGCACGCGGCACGGGTCGTCACGGCACTCGGCCTGGACCCGGCCGACGTGCTCGAGACCGCCTGGGTCGACAACGGGCCCGGGTGGATCGGGGTGCTGGTGCGTTCACCGGATGCCGTGCTCGCCGCGGTTCCGGACCCCACCCTGTGCGCCGGGCTCAAGGCCGGCTTCGTCGCGGTCTACCCACCCGGGGCGCGCGAGGACGGGGTCGCGGCGGAGGTGCGGGCCATCTACTCCGACGGGCGCGACGTCGCCGAGGACCCCGTCACCGGCAGCCTCAACGCCGGCCTGGCCCAGTGGCTGGTGCCGGCCGGGCACCTGCCCGAGCACTACGTCGCCGCCCAGGGCACCGTCATCGGCCGGCTGGGGCGGGTGCACGTCGATGTCGTCGACGGCAGGGTGTGGGTCGGCGGCGCCACCCGCACCGTCATCACCGGCGAGCGCCCCGGGCCCTGATCCCACCCCACCCCGCGGCGAACGGGAGACGGCGCAGGGCCGGGTCCGTGTGGACCCGGCCCTGCGGCATCCGGACCCGGACGGGCGGACGATGTGGCCGGCTCAGCCGTCGTAGGGCCTGGTGGCGAGCACCTTGACCTCGATCTGCTTGCCGTTGGGGGCGGCGTAGGTGACGGTGTCGCCGACCTTGGCGCCGTTGACGGCCGCACCGATCGGGGACTTCTCGGAGAACACGTGCATGGAGTCGTCGGTGATCTCGCGCGAGCCGAGGAGGAAGGTCTCCTCGTCGCCGAACATGTCGACGGTGACGACCATGCCGGGCTCGACGACGCCGTCGTCAGCCGGGGTCTCGCCGATGACGGCGGTCTCGAGCAGCTGGGTGAGCTGGCGGATGCGGGCCTCCATCTTGCCCTGCTCCTCCTTGGCGGCGTGGTAGCCGCCGTTCTCCTTGAGGTCACCCTCCTCGCGCGCAGCCTCGATCTTCTTGGCGATCTCGGTGCGGCCCGGCCCGGAGAGCTCGTCGAGCTCGGCCTGGAGGCGGTCGAACGCCCCCTGGGTCAGGAAGCTCGCCTGGTTGGCGGTCTCGGTCACGTCACTCACTCCTGGATCATGGGCGGCACCTGCCCACACGGGGGCGGCACCTCGGTGCTACGGCAACGGGCCCGGGTTCCGAGGATGCCGTTCGGCACGCGTGTCGGACCCAGACCCGAGGTGATGAAGCCCCAGTCTACCAAGCCGGCGCTCGATTCCCCACATGCCCGGCCCTGCCGCGGCCCCGCGGCAGCGGCTGCCGGCCCGCCGCCGGGCCGGCCGTCAGGGGGTGTCGAGCACCCGGGTGCAGGAGTCGACGACGCCGGTCACCGCGCGCACGCTGGTGCGCAGCGTCACCACCCGGTGCACCGAGCTGGGACCCTGCGCGGGAACGCTGTCGTCGACCGTGCCGACCCGGTTGCGGCCACCGTCCAGCGCCGTGATCCGGCAGACCACCGCCACGCCGGCCGGCCGGTGCAGGTCGTACTCCACGAGGATCGAGGTGTCGGACTCGACCCGGTAGGCGGTCACCTCCGGGCGCACGCTGCCGGCCGTGCTGGCGATGCCCCACCACACGATGACGCCCACGGCGGCCAGGCAGCCGAGGATGCCGACCACCCACCAGCGGGTGGTGCCGGGAGCGGGGCGGGGCAACGGCATAGGGGTCCTCGGTCTGGGCTGGTGTGCGGTGGTCTCCGGGACGGCACCGGATGAGAGGATGGACGGCGTCCATTCTCGGGTACGCCCCGAGAGCCCTGCAGGGAAGGGTCTCCATGTCCGACCGGCTCCGGCTCATGTGCGTTCACGCGCACCCGGACGACGAGTCCAGCAAGGGCGCCGCGACGATGGCGCGCTACGTCGACGAGGGCCACGAGGTGCTCGTGGTGTCGTGCACCGGGGGCGAGCGCGGCGACGTGCTCAACCCGAGGCTGAAGAACGACGTGCACATCCTGCGCGACCTCGCCCAGGTGCGCCGCGACGAGATGGCCGCCGCGCAGGCGATCCTCGGTGTGCAGCACACCTGGCTCGGCTTCGTCGACTCGGGCCTGCCCGAGGGCGACCCGCTGCCGCAGCTGCCCGAGGGCTGCTTCGCGCTCGAACCGCTGGCCGTCACCTCGGAGGCACTGGTGCGCGAGATCCGTCGCTTCCGCCCGCACGTCGTCACCACCTACGACGAGAACGGCGGCTACCCGCACCCCGACCACATCATGTGCCACGACGTCTCCATGGCGGCCGTCGTCGCGGCCGGCGACCCCGAGGCGTTCCCGCAGGCCGGGCCGGCCTGGCAGCCGCTGAAGGTCTACTACAACCAGACCTTCAGCCGGGCCCGCATCGAGGCGTTCCACGAGGCGCTCATCGCGCTGGGCGAGGAGAGCCCGTATGCCGAGTGGCTCGAGAACTGGTCGCGCCCCGACCGCGCCGTGACCACCCGGGTCGAGTGCGCGGCCTGGTTCGAGCGTCGGGATGCCGCGCTGCTCGCGCACGCCACCCAGGTCGACCCCGAGGGCACCTGGTTCCGGGTCACCCGGGAGGTGCAGGCCCGGGTCTGGCCGACCGAGGACTTCGAGGCCGCCCTGTCCTTCGTCCCGGTCGCCGAGGGGGAGGACGACCTGTTCGCCGGCATCCCCACCGACGTCGCGCAGGCCGACGCCCTCGCGACCTCCGGGGACCTGCGGGTCGCCCTGGACACGCGCACGGAGCGTGAGGCGTGAACGAGGCGCCCACCGCCGACGGCGGGCCGGGCTTCCTGGCCTTCCTCGCCTTCTTCCTCCTGGCCGTCGCGCTGTGGTTCCTGATGCGCAACATGAACGCCAGGATGCGACGGATGTCCTACCGCCAGCAGGCGGCCCACCGCGGCAAGGACGACCCGCAGGCCGGTCCCGGCGACCTGGGCGCCCAGGCCGACGGCCCGGTGAGCGCTCCGAGCGCGAGCGGTGGTGGTGGCGACACGGCATCGGGGCCGGTCGACCCGGCATCCGGGGCGGTCGACGAGGCGAGCGGGCCAGACGACCTGAGCCGCACCGAGAGGCCCGCCGACCAGGCGAGCGAACCCGACGACCCGAGCCGGCCCGAGACCCCCGACGACGACGAGCCGGGCAGCGCGCACTGAGCGCGGCGACCCGCGAAGGGTCGGCGCGCTGAGCCGGCGACCCGCGCAGGGTCAGGCGATCGCGGGGCCGGTCAGCGCGAGCGAGGCGGCGACGAAGTGCGCCGTGAAGGCCAGGATGGTCAGCGCGTGGAAGACCTCGTGGAAGCCGAACCAGCGCGGTGAGATGTTCGGCCGCTTGGTGCCGTAGACGATCGCACCGAGGCTGTAGAGCGCCCCGCCGATGACGACCCAGGTCATCACGGCCGGCCCGGCGTGCTGCAGCAGGGGGCCGAAGTAGAACACCGCGACCCACCCGAGCATCAGGTAGGCGGGCACGTAGAGCCAGCGCGGGGCGCCGGCCCAGAACACCCGGAAGAGCACGCCGAGGAAGGCGCCGCTCCACACGATGATGAGCATTCGCTTGGCCTGTGGGGCGGGCAGCAGCAGCGCGAACGGCGTGTAGGTGCCGGCGATGATCAGGAAGATGTTGGAGTGGTCGAACCGGCGCAGGAACCCACCGGCGCGAGGCGACCAGGTGCCGCGGTGGTAGACGGCCGAGGTGCCGAACAGCAGCACGGCGGTCCCCGCGAACACGGCCGCGGACACCTTCTCGGTGGTGGTGCCGGCGAGCACGATCAGGATGATGCCCGCGACGAGCGCCACGGGGGTCATGCCGGCGTGCAGCCACCCGCGCAGCTTCGGCTTGACGTGGTCGATCGCCGTCTCGACGCGCTGCTCGAGCGCCTCGCGGCGGCTCGGCTCGGCGCCGGGCGTCGGCTCGGTCTGCGTCATTGACCAACCGTAACCTACCCCAGCGTAAGTTATCGCCTTGGCCGCGTGTGACCCGTGCCGCCGGGGCCCTGGCACCCAGCCGGAACGGCGGGTCGGCCCGCGGACCGCCACCGGGTGCGGGAGTAGCGTGGGGCGCGCCGTCCGCGACCTCGCGGCGCGGCGGTCCGGACGGCAGGCGGGAGGTCAGGCGCATGGCGCTCAGCGACGTGCTGTATGCCGCCTACGCCCGCCGCCTCACCCGCCAGCTCGACCCGTCGTCGGTGCCGCGCCACGTGGGCGTGATGCTCGACGGCAACCGGCGCTGGGCCAAGGCCCGCGGGGCCGGCGCCAGTGAGGGCCATCAGGCCGGTGCCGACAACATCGCCAACCAGCTGTCCTGGTGCGACGAGGCGGGCGTCGAGGTGGTCACCCTGTGGCTGCTGTCCACCGACAACCTCAACCGCCCCGAGAAGGAGCTGCGGCCCCTGCTCGGCATCATCGAGAAGGCCGTCGACACCCTCGCGGCGACCCACCGCTGGCGCATCCACCCGGTCGGGGCGCTCGACCTGCTGCCGGCGCCCACCGCGTCGCGGCTCAAGGCCGCCGAGGACGCCACCCGCGACGTCGATGGCATGCTCGTCAACGTCGCCGTCGGCTACGGCGGGCGCCGCGAGATCGCCGATGCCGTGCGCTCGCTGCTGCAGGAGCAGGCCAGCAAGGGCACCAGCCTGGAGGAGCTCGCCGAGGTGATCGACGTCGAGCACATCGCCGAGCACCTCTACACCAAGGGGCAGCCCGACCCCGACCTGGTCATCCGCACCTCCGGGGAGCAGCGGCTCGGCGGCTTCCTGCTCTGGCAGAGCGCGCACAGCGAGTTCTACTTCTGCGAGGCGTACTGGCCCGACTTCCGCAAGGTCGACTTCCTACGGGCGCTGCGCGCCTTCGGCGAGCGCAACCGCCGCTTCGGCGCCTGAGCCGACCCCACGGCATCGGGAGGTCCGGGTGGAGCACGGGCTGCCGGGTCGAGCGGTCCTGAGCGCCGCCGTGAGCCGACGCCCGCGAGGACCGCGCTCCTCGACCCGGCGAGGCCGCCACCGGTGGTGCAGGACGGGCTCCATCGCGCTGAGGCATCACCCCGTGCCCGGAGGCGTGCTTGCGGAGCGTCCAGCCGGCCACATCTGCACCATCTGTAACAGCAAGCACATCATCCCCAGCGGTTACGACCATCGAGCCGACACGCGGAGCCGGACATGCGCGAGCCGGTCCGAGGTGGCACGTAGCGTCGAGATCACCGCATTCCTCACCCCAGGAGCGATCATGGCCTCGAGCACGCGACCGGCACCGCCCGCCCGCCCCGGGAAGGAGCCGCGTCGCACCTACGTGCTCGACACCTCGGTCCTGCTCGCGGACCCCCGGGCGATCACCCGCTTCAAGGAGCACGAGGTGGTGCTCCCGGTGGTGGTGGTCACCGAGCTGGAGGCCAAGCGGCACCACCCCGAGCTGGGCTACTTCGCCCGCACGGCGCTGCGGATGCTCGACGACCTGCGCATCTCGGCGGGGCGCCTCGACGCACCGGTGCCCATCGGCGACGAGGGCGGCACGCTGCGCGTCGAGCTCAACCACACCGACCCCACGTCGCTGCCCGCCGGTTTCCGGTTGGGCGACAACGACACCCGCATCCTGGCGGTGGCGAGGAACCTGGCCAACGAGGGCCGGATGGTCACCATCGTCAGCAAGGACCTCCCGATGCGGGTCAAGGCCTCGGCCTGCGGCCTCGAGGCGGAGGAGTACCGCGCCGAGCTCGCCGTGGAGTCCGGCTGGACCGGCATGGCCGAGCTCGCCGTCACCGTCGAGGAGATGGACCACCTCTACGAGTACGGCCGGCTGGAGAGCGTCGAGGGTGCCGAGCTCCCCTGCCACACCGGCCTGGTGCTCAGCTCGCCGCGCGGCTCGGGGCTGGCCCGCGTCGGCGCCGACAAGCAGCTGCGGCTGGTGCGTGGCGACCGCGACGCCTTCGGCCTGCACGGGCGCAGCGCCGAGCAGCGGATCGCGCTCGACCTGCTGCTCGACCAGGACATCGGCATCGTCAGCCTCGGCGGCCGCGCCGGCACCGGCAAGTCCGCGCTCGCCCTGTGCGCCGGCATCGAGGCCGTGATGGAGCGCCGCCAGCAGCGCAAGGTGGTCGTCTTCCGCCCCTTGTACGCCGTGGGCGGCCAGGAGCTCGGCTACCTGCCCGGTGACGCGTCCGAGAAGATGAACCCGTGGGGCCAGGCGGTGTTCGACACCCTGTCGGCGCTGGTCTCGCGCGAGGTCGTCGAGGAGATCCTCGACCGCGGCATGCTCGAGGTGCTGCCGCTCACGCACATCCGGGGCCGCTCCTTGCACGACGCCTTCGTCATCGTCGACGAGGCGCAGAGCCTGGAGCGCAACGTGCTGCTCACCGTGCTGTCGCGCATCGGGCAGAACTCGCGGGTCGTGCTCACCCACGACGTCGCCCAGCGCGACAACCTGCGGGTGGGCCGGCACGACGGCGTCGTCGCGGTGGTCGAGGCGCTCAAGGGGCACCCGCTGTTCGCCCACGTCACGCTCACCCGCAGCGAGCGCAGCCCCATCGCGGCGCTGGTCACCGACCTGTTGGAGGGCATCGAGGTCTGACTGCCGGTCGGGTCGGCCTGAGCACGGTTTCGGCGGCGATTTCGTCTGTCGCGGCCGATCGCCTAAAGTTAGGTCTCGATTCGGTAACGTCCCCGCGGGCTCCCCTGCGCCCCGACCCCCTGTTTCCTCCCGATTGGTCCCTGCCTGCCCATGCCCCGATACACCGCGCGCCACGCCCCCCGTCATGCCGCCCCCCCGCGGCGCTCGGGTGCCGCCCACGCGACCCGCACGGCCTTGGGCCGACCGGTGCTCGCCACCGGTCTGGCGGCGGCCGTGCTCTCGACCGGAGCCCTGGCCGCGTCGGTGTCCAGCGGCACCGCCAGTGCCGACACGCTGACCTTCGCGGTCGACCGTGTGACCTCCAGCACCTCCACGGAGCAGAGCAAGACCGAGCAGGCCGACGCCGTGCGCGTCGCCGCCGACCGCAGCGCGACCAACGCGCAGCGGTCCGTTGCCGCGGCCCGCAGCGCCCAGCGCGAGAAGGTCAAGGCGGCCGCCCTGGCCAAGGCGCGCAAGGCCGCGGCCGAGCGGGCCGCCAAGGCGCGAAAGGCTGCTGCCGAGCGGGCCGCTGCAGCCGCGAAGCGCAAGCGGGTCATCGCCAACGCCCAGCGGGACCCCAAGGCAGCCGCGCGGATGCTGATGCCCGAGTACGGCTTCAGCCAGTCGCAGTGGGGCTGCCTCGAGCGGCTGTGGATCGGCGAGAGCGGCTGGAACTACAAGGCCGAGAACTCCTCCTCCGGTGCCTACGGCATCCCCCAGTCGCTGCCCGGTCGCAAGATGGCGTCGGTGGCCGGCGACTGGCGCACCAACCCGGTCACCCAGCTCAAGTGGGGCCTGAACTACATCAAGCAGTCGTACGGCTCGCCGTGCAACGCCCTCAGCCAGTGGAACGCCCGCTCGCCGCACTGGTACTGACCGGGCCGCACCGTCGGGTCGCCGCAGGCGGCTTCGCGGCTCAGATCTTCCGCAACCGGATGCCGGTGACGGCGTGGTCGGCGCCCTTGGTGAGCACCAGCGTCGCCCGGTCGCGCGTGGGCAGCACGTTCTCGACCAGGTTCGGCTCGTTGATCTGCTCCCAGATCGCCGATGCCGTCGCGCGCGCCTCGTCGTCGCTGAGCCCCGCATAGCGGTGGAAGTACGACTGCGGGTGCGCGAATGCCGTCTCCCGCAAGCGAAGGAAACGCTCGACGTACCACGTGCGGATCTCCTCGACCGGCGCGTCGACGTACACCGAGAAGTCGAAGTAGTCGGAGATGGCCCCGGTGCTCGAACCGTCCGTGCGCACCGCGGGTGGCTGCAGCACGTTGAGCCCCTCGACGATCAGCACGTCGGGCCGGCGCACCCGGATCGTGTCGGGCAGCACGTCGTAGGTGAGGTGCGAGTACTGCGGCGCCTCGACCACCGGCATCCCCGACTTCACCGCGGCGATGAACCGCATCAGCGCACGGCGGTCGTAGGACTCCGGAAAGCCCTTGCGCTGCAACAGGCCCCGCCCCTCGAGCTCGGCATTGGAGTGCAGGAAGCCGTCGGTCGTGATGAGCTCGACCCGGGGAGTGTGCGGCCAGCGGCTCATCAGCTCCTTGAGGATGCGCGAGGTCGTCGACTTGCCGACGGCCACCGAGCCGGCCACGCCCACGACGAACGGCACTCGGGTGGGGCGCTCCCCGAGGAACTCGCTCGTCGCGAGCCGCAGCCCGTGGGTGGCCTCGACGTAGAAGTGCAGCAGCCGCGACAGCGGGAGGTAGACCTCCTCCACCTCGTTGAGGTCGAGCCGCTCGCCGAGGCCGCGCAGCCGCGCGAGGTCGCTCTGCTCCAGGCTCATCGGGTGGCTCTCGCGCAGGCGCGACCACGCCCGGCGGTCGAGGTCGACGTAGGGCGTGGGCAGCGTGCGTCGCTCCTGCGTGGCGCTCACCCGCGCCATTGTTGCGTATGCCGTGACGCCACGACCGGCGTGACCTGCGGCCCGGCGCGCTGGCAGTGGGGCGGTCACGGCGGTGCGGCATCCCCAACTAGGCTGGCCCGCATGTGCGGAATCGTGGGCTACGTCGGGACGAGCATGGATGACACGGCCCTGGAGGTCGTGATGGAGGGCTTGTCGCGGCTCGAGTACCGCGGCTACGACTCGGCGGGCGTCGCGCTGGTCACGCAGGACGGCATCACCAGCGAGAAGCGCGCCGGCAAGCTCGAGAACCTCCGCTCTGCGCTGGAGGCGCAGCCGCTCGCGGCCTCGCGCACCGGCATCGGGCACACCCGGTGGGCGACCCACGGCGGCCCCACCGACGGCAACGCCCACCCGCACCACGGCGGTGACGAGGACCGGCTGGCCCTCATCCACAACGGCATCATCGAGAACTTCCACGCGCTGAAGCGGGAGCTGCTCCAGGAGGGTGTCGACTTCCGCTCCGAGACCGACACCGAGGTCGCCGCGAAGCTCGTCGGCCGCGAGTACGACCGGGTGGGCGACCTCACGACCGCGATGCGCAACGTCGTGCAGCGGCTCGAGGGTGCCTTCACGCTGCTGGCCGTGCACGCCGACAGCCCCGGCGTGGTCGTGGGCGCCCGCCGCAACAGCCCGCTCGTCGTGGGCCTGGGCGAGGGCGAGAACTTCCTCGGCAGCGACGTCGCGGCCTTCATCGGCCACACCCGGCACGCCCTCGAGCTGGGCCAGGACCAGATCGTCACCATCACCCCCGAGGGCTACTCGGTCATCGACTTCGACGGCACGCCGTCGGACGGCAAGGCCTACGAGGTGACGTGGGATGCCGCCCAGGCGGAGAAGGGGGGCTACCCCACCTTCATGGAGAAGGAGATCAACGACCAGCCGCACGCCGTGGCCGACACCCTGCTCGGCCGCACCGACGAGACGGGCCGGCTCGTGCTCGACGAGGTGCGCATCAGCGAGGAGCAGCTGCGCGCGGTCGAGCGGATCACCATCGTCGCCTGCGGCACCGCCGCCTATGCCGGCATGGTGGCGAAGTACGCGATCGAGCACTGGACCCGCATCCCGGTCGAGGTGAGCCTGGCCCACGAGTTCCGCTACTGCGACCCCATCGTCGACGGCACGACCCTCGTGGTGTCGGTCAGCCAGTCCGGCGAGACGATGGACACCCTGATGGCGGTGAAGCACGCCGCCGCACTCGGCGCCATGACGCTGTCGATCTGCAACACCCACGGCTCGACCATCCCTCGCGAGTCCGATGCCGTGCTCTATACGCACGCCGGCCCCGAGATCGCCGTGGCCTCGACCAAGGCCTTCCTCGCCCAGATCACCGCCTGCTACATCCTCGGCCTCTACCTGGCCCAGCTGCGTGGCGAGACGTTCGCCACCGACGCCCGGGCCGTGATGGCCGAGCTGCACGAGATCCCCGCGAAGATCGAGGACCTGCTCACCCGGATGGACCGCGTGGTCGAGATGGCGCAGTTCATGGCCGACACCCGCGCGGTGCTCTTCCTCGGCCGCAACGTCGGCTACCCGGTGGCGCTGGAGGGTGCGCTCAAGCTCAAGGAGCTGGCCTACATCCACGCAGAGGGGTTCGCAGCCGGCGAGCTGAAGCACGGGCCGATCGCGCTCATCGACGCGGGCCAGCCGGTGTTCGTCATCGTGCCGAGCCCCGACACCCCGCACGAGCTGCACAAGAAGGTGGTCTCCAACATCCAGGAGATCCGGGCCCGCGGCGCGCGCACCATCGTCATCGCGCACGACGGTGACGAGGACGTCGAGCCCTACGCGAGCGAGGTCATCCGCATCCCGCAGTGCTCGCCGATGCTGGCGCCGCTGCTGGCGGTCGTGCCGCTGCAGGTGTTCGCGCTGCACCTGTCCACGGCCAAGGGCCTCGACGTCGACCAGCCGAGAAACCTGGCCAAGTCGGTCACGGTCGAATGATCGTCGGCGTCGGCATCGACGTCGTCGACGTCGCGCGCTTCGGCGCGACGCTCGAGCGCACCCCGGCGCTGCGCGAGCGCCTCTTCACCACCGTCGAGCGCGACCTGCCGCTGAACTCCCTCGCGGCGCGGTTCGCCGCGAAGGAGGCCGTCGCCAAGGCGCTGGGCGCCCCGTCGGGCATGCACTGGCACGACGCCGAGGTGCACCGTGGAGCCGACGGCCGTCCGCACCTCGAAGTGCGTGGCACCGTGCGGGCCCGGGTCGACGCCCTGGGCATCACCTCCCTGCACCTCTCCCTGTCCCACGACGCCGGCATCGCGTCGGCGGTCGTCGTCGCGGAAGGACCCCCGCTGTGATCGAGGCCTGGTCGACCGATGCCGTGTACGCCGCCGAGCGCGCGCTGATGGCGACCCTCGACGACGGCGAGCTGATGGCCCGCGCCGTCGAGGGCCTTGCCGGGGTCGCGGCCGCCCGGCTCGAGGAGTGCGGCGGCGAGTCGGTGGCGGCGCTCGTGGGCCCGGGCAACAACGGCGCCGACGCGCTGTATGCCGTGGCCCGCCTCGCGCAGGCCGGCTGGAACGCCGTCGCGGTGCACCACGACACGGTCCACGAGGGGGCCCGCGCGGCCGCCGAGGCGGCCGGGGTGGTGCTGACGACCGACCCGAGCGAGTTGGGGGAGGCCGACGTCGTGCTCGACGGCATCCTCGGCATCGGTGCCCGTGCGGGCCTGCCGCCGTGGGCGGCCGGCTGGCTGGCCGCGCTCGCCGAGACGGCTCACGTCATCGCCGTCGACCTGCCCTCCGGCCAGGACCCCATGGGCGGTCAGCTCGACCCCGACGGCGTCTTCGCCGACGAGACGGTGACCTTCTCGGTCGCCAAGCCGGTGCACCTGCTGCCCCCCACCGAGCAGGCCTGCGGGCTGCTCACCGTGGTCGACATCGGCCTGGAGGTCGACGACGACCCGGTGGTGCGCCGCCTGGACCATGACGACGTTGCTGCCCTGTGGCCGGTGCCGGTGGCGTCCGACGACAAGTACTCGCGCGGGGTGCTCGGGGTCGTCGCCGGCGGCGAGAGCTACACCGGTGCAGCCGTGCTCAGCGTGACCGCCGCCGTCGAGGCCGGGTGCGGCATGGTGCGCTACGTCGGCACGCCCACCCCGACGGCGCTGATCCGGGCAGCGGTGCCCGAGGCGGTGCACGGTGCCGGCCGGGTGCAGGCGTGGCTGGTCGGGCCGGGGCTCGACGTCGGGTCCGAGGGCGCCGACGCGCAGGCGCAGCTCGGCGCGGCCCGCGAGGCGCTCGCCGGGCCGGAGCCGGTCGTCGTCGACGCCGGTGGCCTCGACCTGCTCGACAGCGCGGTGCTCACGAGCCGGGCCGATGCCGTCACCCTCCTCACGCCGCACGCCGGCGAGTGCGCTCGCCTCCTGACCCGTCTGGGCCAGGGGGACGTGAGCCGGGAGCAGGTGGAGGCGCGGCCGCTCGCCCACGCCCGGGCCCTGGTCGAGCTCACGGGTGCGACGGTGCTGCTCAAGGGCGCCACCACCCTGGTCGTGCCGCCCGGCGAGGGCGCCACCGCCTGGTCGCAGGCCGACGCCCCGCCGTGGCTGGCCACCGCCGGGGCGGGCGACGTGCTCGCCGGCCTGCTCGGCACGCTGCTCGCAGCCGGCCTGCCTGCCGACGTCGCCGGTGCCCTGGGTGCTTTGGTGCACGGGGTCGCCGCCGACCGCGCCAACCCGGGTGGTCCGGTGCGAGCGCTGGCGGTGGCCCACGGCATCCCCACGGCGGTTGCCCACCTGCTGGGCCGCGGCCGCCTCTCGGCGTCCTAGACTCGTCAGCCCCATGACCACGACGCCCGCCCCCGCCCCGCCCCCCGCGCCCGCGGCCGCCTCGGCGTGGGTCAGCATCGACCTCGACGCCATCCGCGACAACGTGGCCGAGCTGGTGCGCCGGGCCGGGTCGGCCCAGGTGATGGCGGTCGTCAAGGGCGACGCCTACGGGCACGGCCTGATGCCGTCGGCCCGCGCCGCGCTGGCCGGTGGCGCCACCTGGCTCGGCGTCGCCCAGCTCTCGGAAGCGCTCGAGCTGCGCGCGGCGGGTGTCACGGCGCCCCTGCTCAGCTGGATCTTCCCGCCCGGCGGCGAGGTCGGCGCTGCCATCGACGCCGGCATCGAGGTGACCGTCGGCAGCGACTGGACCCTGGCTGCCGTCACGGCCGCGGCCCGCGAGCGCGGTCGCCCTGCCCGGGTGCAGGTCAAGGTCGACACCGGCCTGGGCCGCGGCGGCATCCTCACCGACTGGTCGGAGATGGTCGCGCGGGTCGCGACCGCGCAGGCGGAGGGTTCGGTCGAGGTCACCGGGGTGTGGTCGCACTTCGCGTGGGCCGACGCGCCGCAGCACCCCACCGTGCGCGCCCAGCAGGTGCGGTTCGTCGAGGCGGCCGCCGAGCTCGAGCGGGCCGGTGTGCGCCCGGCGCTGCGCCACCTCGCGAACTCCGCGGCGACGCTGACGAACCCGTCGGCCCACTTCGACATGGTGCGCCCCGGGCTGGCCGTCTACGGGCTGTCGCCGGTGCCCGACCTCGGCGACCCCGAACACTTCGGGCTGCGCGAGGCGATGCGGGTGACGGCCCGGCTCACCCTGGTCAAGCGGGCCCGGGCCGGCCAGGGCGTCAGCTACGGCCACGAGTACGTCACCGAGCGCGACACCGTGCTCGGCCTGGTGCCGATGGGTTACGCCGACGGCATCCCGAGGTCGGCGGGGGGGCGCGGCCCGGTGCTGGTCGGCGGTCGCCGGCTGCCGGTGGCCGGCCGGGTCTGCATGGACCAGTTCGTCGTCGACCTCGGCCCCGACTACGCCGGCGGGGCCGGTGACGAGGTGGTGGTGCTCGGGCGGGCGGCCGACGGTGAGCCGTCGGCCCAGGACTGGGCGCTGGCCGCGGGCACGATCAACTACGAGATCATCACCCGGATGGGGCCGCGGTTGCCGCGGGTCCTGCTCGGGGGTGACGCCTGATGGCGCTGGGATCCTTCGGCTCCGCCGCCAGTGCTGTCGGTGACCGGGTGATGCGGGGGCGCGCCGGCTACCGACTGGTCGACGCCCCCGACGGCTGGGGGCACACCCCGACCGAGTCGCTGTGGGTCACCGCCGACGACGGCGTGGCCCTGCACGTCGAGATCGACGCCCCCGACACCTCCAGCCTCAGCCGGCGCCACCTCGCCGGGCGGATGCCCACGGTGGTGCTCGTGCACGGGTTCAGCCTGTCGATGCAGTGCTGGGTGCTTCAGCGCCGGGCGCTGATCCACTCCGGCTTCCGCGTCGTCACCTACGACCAGCGCGGGCACGGTCGCTCCGGCCAGCCCGCGCTCGAGAACTGCACGGTCGCGCAGCTCGGCCGCGACCTCGCCGCCGTCATGGACGCCACCTGCACCAGCGGCCCGGTCGTGCTGGTCGGGCACTCGATGGGCGGTATGACGGTGATGTCGTACGCCGGGCAGCACCCCGACGTCGTGCGCGACCGGGTGCTGGCGGTCGCGCTCATCGCCACCAGCTCCGGCGGCGCCGAGATGGTCGAGTTCGGCCTGGGCGCCACGGTGGGCAAGGTGGTCGGCTCGTTCGGGCCGGGAGTGCTCACCCGCATGTCCCGGCACGCCGGGCCGATCGGTGCCCTGCGCAAGATGGGGCGCGGCGTGCAGGATGCCGTCGTGCAGCGCTGGGCGTTCGACTCCCCGGTGAGCCCCGAGCTCGTGCAGCTCGTCGGCGACCTGATCTTCTCGACCTCGTTCGACGTCATGGCGGCGTTCCTGCCCGACTTCGACGCGCTCGACATCAGCGCCGACCTGGCGCCGCTCGTCGGCATCGAGACCCTGGTGATGAACGGCGCCGGCGACCTGATCACCCCGCCCTCGCACAGCGAGGAGATCGTGCGACGCATCCCGGGTGCCGAGCACGTGGTGGTCGAGGATGCCGGCCACATCCTCATGCTCGAGCACCCGCAGCTGGTCACCCAGCAGCTGCTCATGCTCATCGCCCGCGCCCAGCGGGCCGTGGCCGAAGGGGTGCCGGTGAGCAGCAAGCCGCGGGTGCGCCGCACCGTGCAGGACATCGCCAAGAAGCGTCGGGTGGCACGTGCCCGGGCCGGCCGCAACGGGCGGGAGGCCGTGTCGTGAGCGGGCGTCGCATCACGCTGGCGGAGGTCGACGACACCCGGGCCCTGGGCCGGGTGCTGGGCTCGCTGCTGGGCGCCGGCGACCTCGTCGTGCTCACCGGGGGCCTCGGTGCCGGCAAGACGACGCTGACGCAGGGCATCGGCGATGGGCTCGGGGTGCGGGGGCCGGTCACCTCGCCGACCTTCGTGATCGCCCGGGTGCACCCCTCGGTCGTCGGCGGCCCGGCGCTCGTGCACGTCGACGCCTACCGGCTCGGCGGGGCGCTCGAGCTCGACGACCTCGACCTCGACGCCTCGGTCGAGGACAGCGTCACGGTGGTCGAGTGGGGCCACGGGCTGGCGGAGGACCTGAGCGAGGACCGGCTCGAGGTCGTGCTCGACGTCGACACCGCCACGGAGGAGCGCACGGCGACGGTCACCGGTGTCGGCGGTCGCTGGAGCGGCAAGGCTGCGGATGCCGGGCTCGTCACGTTGGGTGGTGTGCCGTGCTGATCCTGGCGATCGACACGTCCACCTCGGCGATCGGCGTCGCCGTGCTCGCCGCCGGGGCGGACCCCGTGGTGGGTGTCGAGGTCGACGCCCGGGCGCACACGGAGAAGCTCGCACCGCTGGTGCGCGACACCCTCGCGGCCGCCGGCGTGACCCCCGCCCACCTCACCGGCATCGCCGTCGGCACCGGCCCCGGGCCGTTCACCGGGCTGCGGGTCGGCCTGGTCACCGCGCTGACGCTGGGCCACGCGCTCGGCATCGCGGTGCACGGGGTGTGCAGCCTCGACGCGCTCGCGGAACAGGCGCTCGCGGCGGCCTCCGACGACGTCGGTGAGGTGCTCGTCGCCACCGACGCGCGGCGCAAGGAGGTCTACTGGGCGCACTACGCGCGCGGGGCCGACGGCGCCGTGGCCGTCACCGCACCTGCCGTCGACCGCCCCGCCGAGCTCGCCGACGCGGTGCGGTCGCTGCCCACGGTCGGCCGGGGCCCGCTGCTCTACCCCGACCTCTTTCCTCACGGGGTCGGCGGTCCGCTCGACGTCGACCCGGGGTGGCTCGGGCAGGTCGCGCTGCGAAGGATCGCCGCCGGCGAGCCGATGCCGGTGGACCCGCTGTACCTGCGCCGGCCCGACGCGCTCACGACGGCCGAGCGAGGTCGGCCGTGAGCGTGACGGCACCGACGCTGCGCGAGGTGCGCTGGACCGACATCCCCACCCTCGCGGTGCTCGAGCGCGACCTCTTCGAGCACGACGCCTGGGCCGAGCCCACCTGGTGGGCCGAGCTCGCCGGCCGGCCCCGGCGCGACTACGTCGTGCTCACCGACGGCGACGGTATCCTCGGGTATGCCGGGCTCGACCACGGCGGCGACGCCGCCGACGTGATGACGATCGCCGTGGCACCGGGGGCGCAGGGCCGCGGCGTCGGCGGACGGCTGCTCGACGAGCTGGAGCGCCGGGCTCGGGCGCGGGGGGCGGCATCCGTGATGCTCGAGGTGCGCGCCGACAACGCTGCGGCACTACGCCTCTACGAGCGCGCCGGCTTCATGTTGCTGAGCACCCGCCGGCGCTACTACCAGCCGGGGGACGTCGACGCCCTCGTGATGCGGAAGACTTTGCGGCAGAGGGGGTCCGGCGATGAGTGACGCACCTCTGGTGCTGGGCATCGAGACGTCGTGCGACGAGACCGGCGTCGGCATCGTGCGTGGCGAGACGCTGCTCGTCGACGCCATCGCCAGCAGCGTCGACGAGCACGCGCGCTTCGGCGGTGTCGTGCCCGAGGTCGCCAGCCGCGCCCACCTCGAGGCCATGGTGCCCACCATCGAACGCGCTTGTGCCACCGCCGGAGTCACGTTGCGCGACCTGGATGCCGTTGCCGTGACGTCGGGCCCGGGTCTCGCCGGGGCCCTGATGGTGGGGGTCGCCTCGGCGAAGGCGTTGTCGCTCGCCCTCGGGGTGCCGCTCTACGGCGTCAACCACCTCGCCAGCCACGTGGCCGTCGACATCGTCGAGCACGGCCCGTTGCCCGAGCCGGTGCTCGCGATGCTCGTCTCCGGTGGGCACTCCTCGTTGCTGCTCGTGCCCGACGTGACGCACGACGTGCGCAGCCTCGGCTCGACGATCGACGACGCCGCCGGTGAGGCGTTCGACAAGGTGGCCCGGGTGCTCGGGCTGCCCTTCCCCGGCGGGCCGCACATCGACCGGGCCGCCCGCGAGGGCTCCGTCGCCATCGACTTCCCGCGCGGGCTCACCACCGGCCGCGACATGGAGCGGCACCGCTTCGACTTCTCGTTCTCCGGGCTGAAGACCGCCGTGTCGCGGTGGGTGCAGGCGCGTGAGGCGGCCGGGCAGCCGGTGCCGGTGGCCGACGTCGCCGCCAGCTTCCAGGAGGCGGTCACCGACGTGCTGACCCGCAAGGCGGTGCTGGCCTGCCGCGAGCACGGCGTGGGTCACCTGCAGATCGGCGGGGGAGTGGCCGCCAACTCTCGGCTGCGGGCGATGGCGCAGGAGCGGTGCGACGCCGCCGGGATCCAGCTGCGCGTGCCGCGGCCGGGCCTCTGCACCGACAACGGCGCGATGGTGGCGGCGCTCGGGGCGCAGATGGTGCTCAAGGGGCGGGCGCCCTCCGACCTCGCGCTGCCGGCCGACTCCTCGATGCCGGTCACCGAGGTCCAGGCCTAGAAGGCCGCAGTCAGTGGGCGGCCGGTCGGGTCAGGGCTTCGTGCTGGAGCAGGGGAGCAGGCCCATCCGATCCTTGAGGGTCACCACCCGCTGCACCGACGCCTGCACCTTGGCGGCGAAGGCCGGGTCGTCGGCCGCCTCGGCCCGGACCGCCGCGAGCATCGCGGGCGCGCTCGACGCGCGGCCGGTGAGCACGATGTCGCCGCCGGCATCGATGAACCGCACCGCCCGCTGAGGCGCCGGGGTGCTGCGCACCGCCTCGGCGTTGACGTCGTCGGTGATGACGACGCCGTCGTACCCGAGCCGGCCGCGCAGCAGGTCGGTGACGATGGGGGCCGAGAACATCGCCGGCACCTTCGGGTCGAGCCTGCTGTACCGCGCCGAGCCGACCATGACCAGCCCGGCACCGGCCTCGACGCCCGCCGCGAACGGCTGCAGGTAGGGGTCGGTCGCATCGGTCACGTCGTCGGTGATCCCGGTGCTGCTGAAGTCGGTGTTGCGGCGGATGCGCCCCAGGCCGGGGAAGTGCTTGACCGTGCCCTCGATGCCGCCGGCCAGCATCCCCTTGAGGAACGCGGCCGAGGCGCGCTCGACCGTCTCGGGGTCGGCCCCGTACTGCCGCCCGTAGCGGCCTATCGGCTCGTTGCCGCGGCCGATGTCGGCGGGCACCGTGTCGGTGACGGGTGCGAGGTTGACGTTGACGCCGGCGGCCTTGAGCTCGCGGGCCCATCCCGTGGCGGCCCGGGTGAGCGCCGCCGACGACATCGTGGCCTGCTTCTTCGCCGACGGCGGTCGGGTGAACCCCTCGCCGCGCAGCTGGTGCACCTCGCCGCCCTCCTGGTCGGCGGCGATCAGCAGGCCGACGTCACCGGTGCTCTTTCCCGACACCAGGCCCTGCAGGTGCTCCGAGGTGCGGGTGACCTTGGCGGCGCCGTCCCAGCCGCCGAGGTAGATGACGTTGCCGACGTGCGAGCCGCGCACCACCTCGTCGAGCGAGCCGAGGGAGGCGTTGGCATCGAAGCCGACCATCAACAGCTGGCCCAGCCGCTGCGAGGGCGTCATGGCGTCGATGGTCGAGGCGACGCAGGCGCTCGCGGCATCCCGGGTGGCTGACGGGGATGCCGTGCTGGGCGTCTCGCTCGGGGTCGCCGTCGCGCTCGGGGTCGCCGTCGTGCTCGCACCGGTCGGTGAGGAGGATGCTGAGGCCGAGGGGCTCGGGCTGGCCGAGGCGCCGGCCCTGCCCTCCCCGGCGGGGTCGCCCGCGCACCCGGCGAGCACCAGGGCCAGCACGATCGGGGTTGCGGTGATGGCGGCCGGGCGGCGGGTCGTGCGGGGTCGGGACGTCGCGGACAGCACCCGTCGACGGTACGTGAGCCCCCTGAGAAGCACCCAATGCCGGCGCGGCAGGGGCGGCGGACCCCGCATCCGACACAATCGTCCCCATGCCCAGCCTCCCCGTGGTCCTCGACGTCGACACGGGAGTCGACGACGCCTGCGCCCTCCTCCTCGCGGCGCTGCACCCACGGCTCGACCTGCGGGCGGTGACCTGCGCCGGCGGCAACGCCCCGCTGGCCGACGTCGTGCGCAACACCCTCGTCGTCCTCGAGACGGCCGGCCGCGGCGACGT